>NZ_BAABIQ010000043.1:0-492819 GCF_039542865.1 Olivibacter ginsenosidimutans
CTTTTGTTCATACTTTTTTGTGTCGTAACTCAAAAGTATAAATCTCGGAGCAGTTCGATTAATTTCTACTGCTCCTTTTTATTTTTCCCGGACACTAGTGAAAAATTTTCAGAAAAATATTGCACTAACAAAAACCAATACTACTAGTTCCTCATGTGATCCACCAAGCGTTAATGTTGTTGGAGTTCCAGAAGGGCTTGCCGAAGACTGCACAGTGGATTTTTATCAAACAATCATCTGGCAAGGTTCTTGTCCTATTCAGATCACATACACATATATGGGCCACAGTTGTCCTGGCGGTGGCGGATCGGGTTCCGGTAGTGGGTCATCATATGGCTCAGGTAGCGGGTCATCAAACATCCCACCACCTTATGGGGCTCCAACAATAACGATACCTTTCAAAGGTAATCAAGTTGATCCTACACAAGAACTAAAATGTTTCAATAAAACTCAAACAGCAAAATTTACTATATTTGTTCAACAACCAAATCCAAATACTAGGAATGTACACGGTCCTAACGAAGTTGGGCATACTTTTATAGGGATTGAACAGAATGGAATTAAACGGTATTTGGGTTTCTATCCAGATTCTCCAATGGCTTCATTAATAGGATCTCAAAATTCGGAGATCCATGATAATAGTACGACATTATATCATGTTAGTTTAACTAAAATGATGACAACGGCAGAATTAACAAATGTGATTTCGTATATTAAAAATTACCCACAAACTTACGATTTAAATAATTTTAATTGTACGGATTTCGCAATTGAAGTAGCAAAAAAAGCCGGTATTACCTTGCCCAAAACTAAAGGATCCTATAATTTTGTAGTAGGAACATTCAATGGCCACAACCCTGGCGATTTAGGGGAAGATATAAGGACATTAACTTTACCAACAGGTGTAACGAGAAATATGAGTGGAGGGAATTCTCCCCAGAAGACCGGTACATGTAATTAATTCGTTTTATCTTTATGAAAAGAACAAGAAAAATTATTACCCTTTTTATATTTATTTTTTGGTTTAAAATAGACTTCGCACAAGAAGCAAAGGAAAGGGCTACCATAACATCCTTTCTGAATGATGTATTGACGAACCGTTCTTTTGATACCAATAAAATAATGGTGAAATATATGGACTTCCAGCCGGCATCCGCTAATTTGGACACCAAACAACGACGGAAGCGGAAAAAGATGCTCAAAAAACATTTGGCCGAAATGAAAAAAAAATATGGCGTATTATATGACGCCGTTAACACGAAGATAGTTCCGTATGACCAATTAGATCCACAACAACAAATTCCGTTTGATGTCCATATACGAGACCATGTATATGCCGTCGTTTTTAGTCCCGGAAAGATAATGTACATGTATGTAGATGGACAAAGCATAAAAGCGTTTGAGCTTTTCATACAAAAGGGTACAGGTAAAACAGCAAGTGCTTATTTCCTCACCTATTGAAAAATATTCAGCAACGTAATATCAGTTTATGCAATGACTTCAGAAGGGATCTGGGGAATATTATAGTAAAATACAATAACAACACGATCATGAAACATATCGTCTTAATAGCATATTGCTACTTTCATTTAAAGGAGTGTTTTCCCAGCCCAAAGATACCCTTGCATAGAAATTAGCCAGCTAGTTTACAAAAAGATGGAATACGAGAAATTCGAAACGTTTGCTAAAAGAAACGCTTTCCGTTACAGCACAAAACGCAATTCTGCATATACCGTATATCTGGCGCAAGTCAAAAAAATTAAGGAAAATCCAGTGCAATACCTGAAATATATGAATGACAAGATACAACTGCCGGAAACAAAAAAAGAGCAAATGTTCTACGACTACTTTAATACTATTTTGCCTTTTGATCGCAATCAATACGCCATTTCAAAATACGACCCATACCGGGTAATTAAACGTAGTCTTTTCGAGGAAAATGCAACAGAATTGCCAAAAACATTGGACGATGTCTCCATACCGATTAAGCGGGATCACTATTCGCCTTTCAAGCTACAAAAAGATGAAGATGCCATGTAGACGACAGGAAAAACAAATCGAAATGGGTAATTGTCCCGTTGATAATATTATTTATTCCGCAATCTGAAGAACTGTTAATGGATGCTTGCAAAATTCATTAAATTCGGTCTGGTAGGATTTCTTGGGTTGATCCTCGATTTCAGCATTACTTACCTACTTAAGGAAAAACTTCGCTGTAATGGGCTTCTGGCAAATGCCCTGGGCTTTGCCATAGCCTTAGGTAGCAATTACCTGCTCAACCGCAGCTGGACATTCCACAGTACTGACCCGCGGGTTTTTGATCAGCTGTCACTTTTTGCTGCTGTCAGCATCGCCGGTCTGCTGCTCAATACCGGTATTCTTTACATTTGTCACAACCAGGCAAAACAGGGCTTCTATACCAGCAAACTTTGTGCGATCGTGATCGTCTGTTGTTGGAACTTTTTCGCCAATAATTTTATTACTTTTAGCTAACGGGATATTATATGGCAACCTTGTCCTTTGAAAAATCTCAGTGGCTATCGCTATGAAAAGAAAAAGCGAAATTATAACCCTTTTTATATTTACCTTATGGTTTAAAATGGGTTTTGCACAAGAAGCAAAAGAAATGGCTACCATAACATCCTTTCTGAATGAGGTATTGACTAACAACTCTTTCGATACCAATAAAATAATGGTGAAACATACGGACTTCCAGCCAGCATCCGGTAATTTAGACACCAAACAACGACGAAAGCGAAAAAAGATGCTCAAAAAACACCTAGATGAAATTAAAAGAAAATATGGCGTATTATATGACACCATTAACACGAAGATAATTCCGTACAACCAATTAAATCCACAACAACAAATTCCGTTTGACACCCACATACAAGACCATATATATGCCGTCGTTTTTAGTTCCGGCCAGCTAATGTACATGTATGTAGATGGACAAAGCATAAAAGCGTTTGACCTTTTCATACAAAAGGGTACTGGTAAAACAGCAAGTGCTTATTTCCTCACCTATTGAAATATTCGGCACCCAATAGCAGTAGATGATAAGAAAGTCCAATCGAAAGAGATTGTTGTTCCATTGAAATATCTGAATAAAGCCGATTACAATTCATGGTTTTTCCGTATTAATTTGTCTCTACTTCGTTTGCATACACCGTATCGACGAACGGAGTTGTATGTATTCCGTTGGGATTTATAACCATAACCTATGAAACAAAGACGTTGCTGCTTGGGGCTACACGTAATCCGTCTGTAATAGCGCTACTACCGGATGGACGAATTGCTATTACCAAAGGAAATGTATGAATGATGAATGGGTTTGTTGCTTCTCCATATGGATTTGTGCTAAACCCATATGGGGAAGCAATAAACTCCCATGGATATAGCACATTGCCATACGACACAAGGATCATGTTGGTTGAACGTGCTGTAATTCCGTACAGACTTATGTATTTCCCGTACGGAATCAATCTTTAGGCAAACGGATATGATGCATTGCCGGTAGCATTAATGACATTTCCGTACGGAAGTTAGCTGATGTCAATCGGGGCCAAATTAAAGTAATACCGCAGCAACGCTTCTCCGAACGGAAAAGTTTTATCCCTGTATCGCAATTAGATACATTAAGCTTCCCTCAACGTCGACTGCCGCAACTTTTCGCCAGCAATTTTATTCCTTTTATCTTCCAGTTCGATCTAAAAACGAATATCCCTTATGGAAATCAACACTCGGTATCCTCAATCACTCAAGCATTTTCCAGGGCAATACCTGTACATTGCTGCGAACTAACGGTTGATCACCACCATAAACTAGATAGGGACGAACAGATTGCGGTTCCACCAACTCCATAAAGTGTTGCAGATTTTTAAATAGGCCTCCGCTTAATGTCTGAGTAGATTTGGCCTCATACACGTCAAAGGCATTTGCAGTTTTAAGCAACAGGTCTATTTCCAGCCCATTGTGATCTTGCCAAAAATAATAATTGAGATGCTGATATCGATGCTCATTAACCTTTTGGAAATTGGCAATTACGAAATTCTCAAATATATTTCCCTTGTGTCTATTAATGACCAATTCTTCAGGCTCACGAATTTGTAATAAATGAGTCAACAAACCAACATCATAAAAATACAGTTTAGGTGTTTTCACTAAGCGTTTATTAAAGTTGTCATGATAAGGATAGAGTGAGAACACAAGATAACTACTTTCTAATACGGCTAGCCAAGCCTTTGCTGTAGGTTGAGAAATATTGCAATCATTAGCCAGCGCGGTCAAATTCAAAAGTTGCCCTGCTCTTGCAGCACACAAACCCAGGAACGTTCTAAAACTGTTTATATCACGAATATTGATTAATTCTGTCACATCCTTTTCAATATATGTACGGATGTAGTTGGCATAAAAATCTGTCGGATCTAAACCTCTATGATAAATGGCAGGATATCCTCCTTGAATACAGGCCTCTAAATAATTAGCAGGCAATTTTTTAGCTTGCGCTAATTCTTGCGTATCCAGGGGTAAGAGCCGGAAAAGCGCTACGCGCCCTGCCAATGACTGCGTAATGTGCTTAAGTAAGTGAAAATTTTGAGATCCTGAAAGGATGTATTGCCCCATTTGCCCGGATTTATCCACCGTTGTTTGCAAATAGGAAAACAATTCAGGTACTCGTTGAACTTCATCCAATATGGTTTTATTAGCATATTGTTGAAGAAAGCTGTTAGGATCTTCCTGGGCAAAAGACCGATGATCTGGGTTTTCAAGAGACACATATCCATAATCGGGAAACAAGGTTTTAAGTAAGGTAGTTTTGCCAGATTGCCGTGGCCCCGTTATTGCCAATATCGGGTATTGTTTAATCCGTTTTCTTATCTCCTTAGCGATCGTTCTCTTAATCAATTCAGACATATTCAATCTATCTAATTTTCTATCAAAGATAGGCAAACTTTGAAATATCTGAACACAAACTTTGAAATATCTGAACACAAACTTTGAAATATCTGAACACAAACTTTGGAATATCCGAACACAAACTTTGGAATATCCGAACACAAACTTTGGAATATCCGAACACAAACTTTTAAAAGTCGCCATGGAGCCCGGAATAATCTTTCATATTATCCTTATACATAAGAATGGTGAATCATAATATTACTTATCTCCAAATTGCTCATCAAAAATATATTCATTATACTTGTCCATAGGTAGATTATTCTTAATATAAAAAAATGAAAAAAATAGCGCTCCTCTCTACGTTACTTGTCAGTTTAAGTATGCTGTTTATTCCTTCGGCCAATGCGCAATGGGGCAATATCCTCAAAGCTTTAAAAGGAGATACCACCAAAGCGAAAAGTGCCGACACAACTACGCAAACGCAGCGTAATAACAGCAACCAAACGGCTCCCGCCAGTAGCGAAATTTCATTGGGTATTAAAGAGGCACTCAGCAATGGCTTGCAACAAAGCATTCAAAGCCTAGCCAAAACTGATGGTTTCCTCGGCAACCAAGCGGTTAAGATTCTACTTCCTCCACAAGTGCAGAAAGCAGAAAGCGCTTTAAAAGCAATTGGCCTGAGCTCCGTAAGTGATCAATTGGTTACCCGTATGAACCGTGCCGCAGAATCGGCAGTAAAAGAAGCAGGGCCCGTCTTTGTTAATGCACTAAAAGAGCTAACGGTGAAGGATGCATCCAACATTCTGCTCAGCGGAAAAGAAGATGCGGCAACGAACTATTTTAAAACACAAACAAGTGAAGAGCTGACCAGCAAATTTAAACCGATTGTCATCCAAAACCTTGAAAAACTGGATGTAGCAAAATATTGGACCGATGTGGCTTCGGGCTATAATAAAATTCCTTTGGTAAAAGATAAAATGGAAACAGATCTAAATAGCTATGTCACACAAAAGGCCATTGACGGTTTATTTCATCAAGTTGCCGAACAAGAACTCAAAATTCGCAATAACCTCGGTGGTAGCCGAACAACTTCGCTTTTGCAAAAAGTATTTGGCTATGCTGACGAAAAAAAGGAATAAGAACTATTTTACATAGCGCTTAGGGTCTAGTGCCTTTGGCGACCAGTTTTCTAAAAACTCCAACACTTTCTTCGGACTGTGCCCCTTACCTTCTTCCAAATAAGCGCTATTTTGGGTATGGATGCGCTTGCCATCGGCATCTAATACTACAAATACCGGAAAACCGAAGCGCTGTGGGAAACCCAAGTCGGCTAAAACAGCTTCATTCTTGTTTTCTTTGCTGTAATTCACATGCACAACTTCATAGTTTGCTTTTAAAAAACGGCTTAACGTGTCATTTGTGGTCACAAGCTCGTTAAATCGCAAACACCATACACACCAGTTACCACCAATCTGTAACAGGACATGCTTTTTTTCTTGTTTGGCTAAATGAACGGCTGCCGCAATATCTTGTTTTGCATTCGCCGAAGGGTTATATAACGGCTTCTTCTCTTGTCCGAAAGCCTGCAAAATCACTAAAAAAACACCTAATGTACCTAAAACCTGCTTGATCATATTGCCCGGTATTAATGATGAATGAACGCCTTAATCTTGCTACATGCAGACCGGCTATTTATATTGTATATAAGCTGCGATTTAGCTAAGTTTGATAAATTACCAAACCCTCATCAGCCGATAGGCAAAGGTAAAATTATTCAATAATATGTTCAGCGTACCTCCAGTAAAAATAGTAAAAGCGTCTGCCGGCTCCGGAAAAACGTTCAGTTTAACGGCTCACTATATCGCTTTGCTCTTCAAAGGTAATACCAGTTTTTCGCAAGTCCTAGCCTTAACGTTCACGAATAAGGCCACCGCCGAAATGAAACACCGGATACTTAGTGTACTGGAAAATCTTGCCCTTGATAAAGATACGCATCATGCCTATAAAGACCTGATTTTAAGTCTTTATCCTAACCTCAACGCAGCAGAAATTAGCCTACGAGCGAGGCAAATCTACCGCCAGATTCTCCATCATTATAGCTTATTCAGTGTAACAACCATTGACGGCTTTGTACAGAAAATTATCCGAAGCTTTAGCTATGAACTGGAAATTGGGTCATCCTACCGACTCGAAATGAACCTGGATAAAGTGAAGAAGGATCTATCTGTACGGTTAAACAAGGTGTTGAACGACCGTCCCGACTTACTGCAGTGGATTATCCGCTATGCGCGCGAGCAAATTGAACAAGGAAAAACATGGAATTATACCCATACTTTGCTGGAACTGGCGAATGAATTGTTCAAAGAACGCTATCAACCCTTTCATGATGCCATTAAAGCACTAAAAGAAGAAGATCGCTTAACGGTTTTTGAAACCATTGATGAACTCAATAAAGAAGAAATAAAAAGCTTTGAAACAACCCTAAAAAGCTTGCTGTCTACCGCGAAAAGCATTTACGATGCCCATCCCGTAGATGTTACGGATTTTAACGGTAAATCGCGGAACTTTATTCCGAAACTGGCCGATTTACAGGAGATCGACGATCCTGTTGCGGTTTACCAGAAACTGCTTCCGTATATAGATGCCCCCGAGAAATGGCAAAAAAGCATGAGTCCTCCGATGCAGGTCCTTTATGACGCATTAAATGCTCATCTAAAAAAGGTAAAGGAATACTATGAAACACAGGCGCCACCGTATTTCCTCGCCCTGGCCCTGAAAGAGAATATCTACTACTTGAATCTCCTACAAGAAATGAGTAGCTTGCTGCGTGATTATCGGGAAGAAAATGGCGTAATGCTGATCAGTGAATCCCAGAGCCTCTTACGTGAAATTAATAAAACAGGGACGGCCAACACCTCTTTTATCTGGGAAAAGGTTGGTACACATTTTAAACACTTGTTATTTGATGAATTTCAGGATACATCCTCCAGTCAGTGGAGCAATTTCGTACCCCTTCTAACGAACATGTTAGCCGAAAGCGCCCCTGATGAACCGCTAGCGCAACACCTCATCGTAGGCGATATTAAGCAAAGCATTTACCGTTGGCGAAGTGGTGATTGGACTTTATTAGATAGACAGGTGGCTCGCGATTTAGGAGAACACCATATCCAAGAATATAGCTTACAGGAAAATTATCGCAGCCTAGATAATATTATCGATTTTAACAACTTCCTCTATCAATACGCCCCCCAATGGCTTCAAGAGGAATTGAACGATAAGGTGAGAAAAGGGATTGGAGATGAGGCTTATGAAGATTGGTGGCTGCGTCATGGTTATGATCAACAACTTATAAATGCCTATCAAACCAGCTTTCAACAAAAGCCCGTACACAAAAGCGATACGAATAGGGGAGGCCAAGTAACGGTTAACGTGCTCCCGCTGGAAAAGGGAAATCGAAGTTCTCGCCAGAAGCAGACAAAAGAACTAGCGCTTCACCAAATGGGCGATACCGTTTTACAATGGCTTAGCACAGGAAAATACCTTCCCGGCCAAATTGGTATCTTGGTTAGGACCAATCAAGAGGCACAGGACGTGATTGAACACCTCTTATCGATCCAACAAGGCTTAGCAACAGACCAGCGCTTTAACGTAATCTCTGGAGAAGCACTATTATTGGCTAATAATCGTGCCGTAAAGTTGGTTATCAGTAGTTTACGCGCAATGATGACAGCAACGAACGATGCAGCTATATATAAAGCAACCTGCCTCTACCTTTTCCACCAAAAGGAAGAAGAACCCTTTCTCCTTGACCCGAAAATATGGTTTGACTTGGCAAATAAGCCTGCTATTGCCGACTGGGGGAATACCTTACCCAAGGTCATAAGAGAGCAATGGGAAAGCATGCAATTGAGGCCCTTAAGTGAATTGGTGGAACTCCTTATTCAAGGTTATGGCTTGACCAACAATACCAGCGATATTCCTTATCTCTTGGCCTTTAAAGATTTAATTGAACGTTTTTCTGCCCTTGGTGAACAAGGTATTCCTGCCTTTTTAAACTACTGGGAGGAAGAAGGGGTTAAAAAAGCACTTCCTGCAGGAGAGGGGAGCAATGCGATAGAAATCCTGACCATTCATAAATCGAAGGGACTGGCCTTTGATGTCGTCATGATTCCTTTTTGCTCCTGGAATTTGGATGCAACTCATTTAAGGGATTTTTGGGTGAATACTGCCGATACACCTTATGAAATTTTGCAAGCGGTGCCAGTAAAATACAACGCGCATAAAATAGGAAAGTCTTTTTTATATAAGGCTTATTACGAAGAAATGCTATTTAATTACCTCGATGCATTAAATATGCTTTATGTTGCCACTACCCGTACTATAAAAGAATTGTATATCACCCTACCGGATGCAAACCAAACACCAACCCTCATCGCCGATGTCCTTTTGCAAGTTCTGCAGCGCTTTCATGGCGATTTGCAAATACCCTACGAAGACGGCATCCGCTTTCCAGCACATGAAACTCCTTTTCAACAACAGAGACACTCGACCGTAGAAAAGAGCGAAAAAAATAAGCTTCGTATAGGAAAAGTAAACGCGCATTCTTGGGTTTGGAGCCTGACCCAATATCCCGTCAGCGGGCACCTTAATCAAGCGCTGGATAGCCAAAAAATTAAAACAGAATTACTCCTTCTGGGAGAAGAAGATCCCAATATTCGCTTGGGTTTGATTTTGCACGAAGCGCTATCGAAACTCAATGACCCTACCGCAATAACCCGTTGCCTAAGCCAATTGCAGGCAGAAGGCTTAATCAAAGCCGAAGAAATACATTCTTTGACGGAACGCTTGCAACGCATCTTTGATAACCCCGAATTGAAACTTTTCTTTAGCGACCGCTACCAACCTTTAAGTGAAAAAAGCATTATCACGGCTCAAGGGAAGATTCTACGGCCAGATAAGGTATTTCTAGGCGCAACGGAAACCCTGATTTTAGACTTTAAATTTACTGGCAAAAAAAATGATGAGCTCATCAACAAAGACCATCTCTTGCAGGTTAAGGAGTACCGACAGCTCTTGCTGGAAATGGGTTATCCCCAAGTGAGGGGATATGTATACTATGCCTTTTTTGATAAATTAATTGCTGTTCAATAATAAATGGTAACCTACATGACGCTTCCTTTTTTGAAAGAAGTTGCTTTAGACTTAGTTAGTCGTTTTGGAGACGACTTGAAGGATCTGGCCCTAATTTTTAATAACAAACGCCCTGAACTTTATTTCAAGCAATACCTCGCAGAAATACTGCAAAAGCCTATTTGGAGTCCGTCGTTTTTTACTATACAGGATTTTTTTAAAGCGGGAAGTCCATTGCTCGAGGCCGATAAAATCAGTCAGATTGTCTGTTTGCACGAATGCTATGTTCAGCTTTTAACAGAACAGCAGCAAGAACCGTTGAACATCGATCGCTTTTTCCCGATCGCAGAAACCATTCTCAGCGACTTTGCACAATTGGATTATGATCTCGTTGATCCAGGGGCTATTTATCAAGAAATTCATGATTTAGCCGAAATCGAGAAACAATTTCAATTTCTAACAGCAGAACAGGTTACCTTTCTTGAATCCTTCTGGAAATCTTTTCACCAATATGGCCAACTCCAACTACGAGAAAAATTTATTCAGCTGTGGAAAATTATGCCTCGTTTATATGTCGATTTTACAAGGTCACTCCACGAACAGGGATGGACAACACTCGCAGGAATATACCGCAGTATGGCAACTGATTTAACCACTGGCTCTTCTTTAACCGCTTCGTTCAAACAATTGATTTTTATCGGGTTCAATGCCATAAATAATGCAGAAGGTACCTTATTTAACTATTGGCAGGAACAGGGAAAGGCTTTATTCTATTTCGATGCTGATGCGTACTATGTGGAAGACAACCTACAGGAGGCGGGTTATTTCATTCGCAAAAATCGGAATCGTTGGCAATTAAAAAACGCGCTCGGGCCATTTCCAGATCACTTGAAATCCAAAACAAATGCTATTAATCTTGTGGAAGCTTCCGGTTTTACCGCCCAAGCGAAAGTGCTGCATTCTCTATTGCCACAGGTACCTACAGAAAAATCCATTGCCATCTTGTTGGCGGATGAGTCACTACTTATTCCAACCCTGCAAAGCATTCCTGAACAACTGACCAGCAATATCACCATGGGCTTTCCGCTCAGTCAATCACCCTTATTTGGGTTCATAGATCTTTGGCTGAAAACCCAAACAAATTACCACGAAACTAAATCCGATACCATCGCTTATCAGGCTATCGAAAGCTATGTAAGCCATCCATTGGTGATGCTTCCTTTATCGGAAAAAGAACAGCTTTTACAAGATATTCAAGAGCACCACTATGTACAAGTGCCGAACCTTGCTTTACAAAAGTATACACACGTGGCCTCTTTTTTTAAAAAGCAGGACGAACCGCTCTTGCTAATCAGGGCCTTGGAAGAACTGCTGAGACGCATATTTAACCACAGAAAAGAAAGCAAACAACTTACCCTAATAGAAGCCAGTTTATTAACGTCTACGTTACAAGAACTCAATCATTTATTTGATAGCATACAACAACATCGTTCGTTACAACAAGCCGACATTCGGTTTCTGATCACATTGATTCGAAGGCATCTTTTTCAGGTCAATGCCGCTATAGAGGGTGATCCACTAAAGGGTATTCAGATCATGGGCTTACTAGAAAGTCGGAACCTGGATTTTGAGGAGATCTATCTATTGGGAGCAAACGATGGTATGCTTCCTAAAAGAAGTTTCGGAAACACCTACATCCCGGATGCTATTCGGAGGGCTTACGGACTTCCCGTGTTGGAAAATCAGGAAGCACTTTCGGCCTATCTATTTTATCGCCTCCTGCAGCGCACCAAAAAACTTCATGTTGTTTATAATCATTTGGTCGATGATAACAGTACCGGAGAAGTTACCCGTTTTGTAAAACAACTGGCCTTTGAAAGCAATTTTAGTTGTTCGACTCTTAAGCAGCAGCAGGAAACAAAAAGTGCAAAACAACCCCTTCCGTTAACCATCCCTAAAACAGGTCGGGTAGCGGAAACATTAGCCGCCTATTTAGATCAAGGTGGATTAAAAATTTCGGCCACAGCATTAACCAACTATATTCAGTCTCCTTTATTATTTTTCTTCAAGCATGTGGCACGTATCCAAGAACCTGAAGTACTAGCCGAAGATTTTCAAGTCAATAAAATCGGTTCCATCGTACACCAAGTGATGCAATGGTTCTATGAAGAACTCAAAGTAGAAAGTGCTTGGATAACGGCCGAACGGATAAAGGACAAACGACCTGCTCTTCCTTCGCTTTGTTTAAAAGCACTTTCAATCGTTGTATATCATGATAAGGACTATCTAAAACCCGAAAAAACGAATAGCATCGAGAAGATCATTTTACAAATTGTAGAAGACTACGCCCACATTATTTTGAAGACAGATGTTGCAGCCTGTCCTTTTGAATTATTGGAGCTGGAAAATAATGAGGACTATGTGGTCGATTTTCCTATTCAGGTAAACGGAGAAGAAAGATGGGTAAAACTCCAAGGTATTATCGATAGAATTGATCAACGAGAGGGAATCGTTAGGATTGTCGACTATAAAACGGGAAGTGATGGGTTGACTTATATGCGAAATACCGAGAATCTATTCGATCCAAAGGATCCAAAATATAATAAAGCGTTAATACAAACCTTGTTTTATACCTTTATCTATGAACAAAAAAGTGGGAAACAGAATGTTGAACCCCATTTGTATACCGTAAGAAAACTAAACAATGAAGGCTCTTTCTTTCAAAGCGACCAACAGCCGTTAAGGGGCGAAAAACTAAACGCCTTAAAAGCGGTTTTTATCGAACAATTGCGCGAAACGCTACAAGAGCTTTTCAACCCTGATATTCCCTTCCAACACCGTCCGGATATGATTTTACCGTATCATGACCTTTACCAAGAGTTTTTCCGGGCTTATGGGTTCCCAGACACATCATTAGAAAGTTAATATCGTGGGTATTACTTCATATTTTCAGTTTTTTAAAGTACTTTTGCGTACAAATTTAGATTTACATTACTATACTTATATCTGATGAGAGAAATACAGTTCAGAGAAGCACTTCGTGAGGCAATGAACGAAGAAATGCGCAAAGACGAGAAAATTTTCTTGATGGGCGAAGAAGTTGCTGAATATAACGGTGCTTATAAAGTAAGCCAAGGTATGTTAGAAGAATTCGGAGCCAAACGCATTATCGATACACCAATTGCCGAACTAGGCTTCGCCGGTATTGCCATTGGCGCAGCTATGAAAGGTCTAAAACCAATCGTGGAGTTTATGACGTTCAATTTTTCCTTGGTTGCAATAGATCAGGTAATTAACGGCGCAGCAAAAATCCACTCCATGAGCGGGGGCCAATATTCTTGCCCCATTGTTTTTAGGGGGCCAACAGGAAATGCGGGCCAACTCGCAGCGCAACATTCCCAAAACTTCGAAAATTGGTATGCTAACTGTCCTGGTTTAAAAGTGGTTGTCCCTTCTAATCCGTATGACGCTAAAGGCCTGTTAAAACAAGCGATCTTAGATCCCGATCCTGTAATTTTTATGGAATCTGAGGTGATGTATGGTGATAAAGGAGAAGTTCCGGAAGAGGAGTATTACCTGGAAATCGGAAAAGCCCATAAAATACAGGAAGGTACTGATGTGACAATCGTTTCTTTTGGAAAAATGATCCCTAGAGTGGTTATTCCTGCCGTACAAGAACTGGAAAAAGAAGGTATTTCTGTAGATCTGATTGATTTGAGGACGGTAAGACCGATCGATTATGCAACGGTTATTGAATCCGTTAAAAAAACGAATCGATTAGTTATTGTAGAAGAAGCTTGGCCACTAGCTTCTATTTCTTCTGAAATTTCCTTTAATGTTCAGAAGAATGCTTTTGACTACTTAGATGCCCCCATTACCCGTGTTACTTCGGCTGATGTGCCCCTACCTTACGCACCAACCTTAATAGAAGCAGCTCTTCCAAACATAAAAAAGATTGTGAATGCGGTAAAAGAAGTATCTTACGCAAAATAAGCTTCGATCCAGACATATCCAATACGAAATAAAAAACCTACCTTGATTAAAAAGGTAGGTTTTTTTATTAATCCCTCATTGGTTTAATTATCCTGTAGCTTATGGCTATTTTTCTTTTTATTCAGGCACTACTTGTTTTCTAATTTCTAAGCAACCCATGCTAATCGTGGTTTCATTACCAATTTATTTATTTTCAAAAGAACGCTAACTTTTCCATTTCATGGAAAGGTCCGCAAAAAAACGAAAAACGACCAAAAACGATGTCGTCCTGCTTAAATTTTTAACCCCGGACTTGATACAGCTCCCAATTAAAAACGAACATAACATAGAAAAATAAAAAATATATTAAAAATCCCATTTTTCTATTTTTTTTATAAAAACAAACGTCAAACTAAAGAAATTTGCCTCTTTATACTCTCTTCTAACGAAATTATGGTCTCAGTTCGTGCAATTCCTTTGATT
The DNA here is from genome assembly GCF_039542865.1 of Olivibacter ginsenosidimutans. Taxonomy (NCBI): domain Bacteria; kingdom Pseudomonadati; phylum Bacteroidota; class Sphingobacteriia; order Sphingobacteriales; family Sphingobacteriaceae; genus Olivibacter; species Olivibacter ginsenosidimutans. The sequence continues at coordinate 14,488 of NZ_BAABIQ010000043.1, forward strand.
GCTTGGATATCTTCATTCAAAACATGCCTTAAATGATTAGTATCTCTACATATAATTTTTGCAAACATGCTATATTGACCAGTACAATAATGTAATTCTACTACTTCTTTTACCTGTTTTAGTTGTTCAACAGCTGTTTTATACTGAGAACCCTTTTCTAAATATATACCTAAGAACGCACATATATCAAATCCTATAGATTGAGGGTTAATAATTAGATTAGATCCTCTTATAATCCCTAATTCTTCCATTTTTTTCATGCGAACATGTATAGTTCCGCCCGAAACTACTAGTTTTTTAGCAATTTCTGTGTACGGAACCGACGCATCATTCATCAAAATGGATAAAATTTGCGTATCTAGGTTATCAAGTTCTAAAAATTGAGACTTTTTTTCCATGATTTTTTGATATTTATAAATTTTTAAGCTTTTATTTTGTAATTTTTATAAAAATGAATTTTTTTATTATAAATTTTGCAAGCAATAATAAGTTTTATTATGTTTGTATCAAACAAAAGGGAATAAATTTTAGAAAAAGCGATTCGAAATTATTCAAACTTTTGTCACAACATTGCCCCTCAGTTTAATATAGGTTTATAATTGGTTAGCGTTGAAGCTCCTCTCCCAAAGGAGCTTCTTCTTTTTTTAAAATTACTATCCGATTCCTCATTTTACCCTTAATAAATGTATAATTTTTAATCGAAAGCCTGTATTTTAATAATTTTATCAAAAATAAGCAGTTTTTTCTCTTTATAAAGAATAAAATTGGAATTATTTTGAATAAATAGAACCAGAGAAACAAAAAATAGAAAAAGGGATTATGCTTTTTCTACATAATCCCTTAAACCATTAACGGCTAAACACTATTCCGCTATTTTACATGAAATGGTATTTTATAAGTTCCCCATAGCAGTTGCACCAATCCATCTTTATCGGCAGTTATCGTAAATTGTTCTACCGAATGGCTATCTTCAATAGTAGGTGCATCTACCCGTAAAGCATCTTCTTTTTCATCGTAATCCAATCCCCATTTTTTCCACACTTTATTAAAGATCAATGTGGTTTGTGTATCCCCAGGAATGCTATGTAAGCTATATTTCCCTGCCTTCAACGCTTTTCCTTCAATGGTAACATCTTTGTTCACGGAAAAAGTTGTCGCTTCATTGGCTCCTGTTCGCCATACTTTGCCAATGGGCGCAATATCCTGGCCTACAATACGTCCTTTAACATAGGGCCGGCTATAATTAATCGTTATCGTAACGCCATTAGTGGTAGTTACACTTAAACTATCTGGCGGACTAGCTCGCTTACTTTTGTCTTGTTGTGCATTTGCTCCTAGAACAATAAAAAACAAGAACATACAACATGCGTATAGACTTTTCATTTCCTTTTTTATAGATGAACTCTTCATAGGGCTTTTTTGTTTTATTGCACCCATTTATACTCCTAAAATTACACTAAATTTTTCTAAGTTTGCCCCATGGCACAAGTAAAACCATCACTTGCTAAAGGCACACGTGATTTTTCTCCTGAAGAGATGGAGAAGCGTAATTTTATCTTTGATACAATAAAGCGTGTTTTTAAAAAATATGGTTATCAAGAAATTCAAACACCTTCCTTTGAAAACTTACAAACCTTAACCGGTAAATATGGAGAAGAGGGCGATAAACTTATTTTCAAGATTCTCAATTCAGGTGATTTCAAAGCCCCTGTTAGTAGAGAAAAATATGAGGCTTCTTCAGCAAACCTATTGGCTTCCTTATTTTCAGAAAAGGCCTTGAGATACGATCTTACTGTCCCTTTTGCCCGATATGTCGTGATGCATCAGCAAAACATTACGCTACCTTTTAAGCGTTTTCAAATACAACCGGTTTGGCGGGCTGATCGGCCACAAAAGGGAAGATACCGCGAGTTTTATCAATGTGATGTTGACGTTGTTGGATCGGAAAGTTTACTGAACGAAGCAGAATTTATCTTAATGTATACCGAAGCGCTTAGCACGTTGGGTCTAAGCGATTTTACCATTAAATTGAATAATCGAAAGATTCTCGCAGGAATAGCAGAAATCATCGGTAAACCGGAACTATTAGTCAGCATGACGGTTGCGATCGATAAATTGGATAAAATAGGCTTTGATGGCGTGACCAAAGAATTATACGTAAAAGGTTTCACAGAAGAAGATATGGATACGCTAGAGCCGATAATAAAGCTCTCCGGAACACGAGCAGCTAAGCTGGCAATACTAAAAGAAGTCCTCTCATCGTCCGAAATAGGGAAAAAAGGTATTGAAGAATTGGAATCTGTATTAACTTATGTCCAGCTCTTAGATGCTCATGCACTGGATTTCGTAGATATTGATATTACCTTGGCTCGCGGATTAAACTATTATACAGGAAGCATTTTTGAAGTAAAAACCAATGAGGTTGTTATGGGCAGTATCGGTGGTGGCGGAAGATATGATGATTTAACCGGTATGTTTGGATTAAAAGGATTAACGGGTGTAGGTATATCTTTCGGTGCCGACCGAATTTATGATGTATTATCCGAACTGAATCTATTTCCGGCCTATACCAACAAAAGCACGCGCGTGCTGATTACAAATTTCGATGCTGCTTTCGAGCCCATGGCACTAGCTTTAGTCCAAAAAATACGAAAAGAAAACATCGCTGCCGAATATTATCCCGCTCCGGTGAAATTAAAAAAACAGCTGTCGTATGCTGATGCAAAAAAAATTCCATACGTAGTTTTAATTGGTGAAGAAGAAGCTACGCAAAACTTTTTTACGTTAAAAAATATGAAGTCAGGTGAACAGCAGCGCTTAACAGAAAAAGATTTATTGGAACAACTGCTTAAGTAAATGATGAGTAGCAGGTATCAAGACAGAAGTATCAAGATACTTTTGTCTGATGTCTATCACTTAAAGTTTATACCTTATATCAACAACTTCAAAAACACATAAACCAATGGCGCAGCAACTAAAAGACCATCAAAACGATCTAAAAGGCCACCATGTCCTGGTAATAGGGACCCAGAATCTTTTACTTGTAAACTTCGCTTGAGCATCGATTCGGTTAAGTCGCCCATTGTTCCGAAAATGGATATAATCAAACCTACACCTATCCATTGAAATACTGTTAACCCCCCAAAGTAATGGTGAATAACAATAGCAACCAATACACTTAAAACAAGACCTCCAATAAAACCTTCCCACGTTTTCTTTGGCGAATGTCTTTCGAATAACTTATGTTTTCCAAATTGTTTACCAACCAAGTAGGCACCAGTATCATTTGTCCATAAAAGAAGTAAGAACGATAAGGGATAACTATACTGGTAATCTTGCATTAAAAATCCGAGTTTATAGAAAAATATAAAAGGCAATACGGCATAAATAAGTCCGAAAAAAGTCAGTGCAATATTTAAAAAAGGATGTGTATTTTTTTTGTAAAGCTCAAGCAGATATATCCCTATTGCAAACGGAATTACTAACAACAGCAGCTTAGACGGAATAGCAAATAAAGTAACCATGATGGAAAGGCTAAAAACAACGGCTCCCAGTACAAGACCACCAATTACCTGAGGTTTAATTTGATCTGACGTAATCATTTTATAAAATTCCGCCTGACTCAATAAGGCCACGATTAGAAAAAAGATGCTGAAGGCATAAGCGCTAAAAAGAACGGCTGCCAATAATACGAGTACAAAGAAAAATCCAGTTATCGCTCGGGTTTTCATTTAGCGTTATTTTTATGTTAGCGTAAATTGTTTTGCTCTATACCAGCATTTCCATTCGTTTTTCGATTATGGGCAATAGACCGGTAAAGTAAAAGCAGGATAGTACCTAAAACGACGCTGGCAACAGCCATCGGCCACTCTTCCGATTTATATTCCCAATAGTCTAACGGCTTCCCCTGCCTAGTAAGGTAAAATGCGATGACAATAGCAGTCGCGTTGTTTATAAAATGGGCTAATATGGGTAACCAAATCCTTCTGCCATAAAAGTAGAGATAACCACATAAAGCACCGATGAGCATTCGTGGCAAAAAGCCAAAAAACTGAATATGAATGGCACTGAAAACGATTGCCGTTAACCAAATAGCCAAATGGGGTTTGCCCAACCAGTTGATTAATATTTGTTGAAGACATCCCCTAAAGATGAATTCTTCACCTACTGCAGCCAATATACCTACCATAAATAGGTTAGTTATAAACGCCCCTATTGATGGTCTGGACAATAAGGCATTGGTAATGACTCCTGTTTGATCTTCTTTGGCACGCATCCATTGTTCTACACCATGTAACGCATCAGGTAATTTTAACTGCTCATTAAGGACAATTGTCCATTCAAAAAATGGAGCATAAACAAACATCAATAAAACCACCAAGGCATATAGCCTCCAATCTGCTTTAACCTGTAAGTTAAAAAGCGGTTTTCTTCTACGCTCAATCCGATTTAATAATAATGCTGGGATAACAAAGGTTCCCAATGCAGAAAAAATTTGTATAATACTTAGTAAATTCAGTGCCTTTTCGTTTAAATCACTAAATCCCGAAGCGAAGATTTGAAACGCATATCCCCCATAAACCAATAATCCTACACCTAAACCAATAAAACCGAAAACAAAGGCACCGATAAAAACGGTAAGAAGCAAGTAAAGAAAAGTGATACTTGGATGGTTATCAGGCCGATTATGTGCAGTTGCATTCAAAATTTTGTACTTTTGCCAATTGTTAATTTTGGGATGAATATAGGCAATGTCTGTTAAGATTGGAAATAATATTGATTTAGGAGAATTTCCGTTATTACTTGCACCCATGGAAGATGTTAGTGATCCTCCTTTTCGTTATGTGTGTAAGAAAAATGGTGCAGACTTAATGTATACCGAATTTATCTCCTCTGAAGGATTGATACGACATGCGGCCAAAAGCAAACAAAAGTTAGATATTTTTGAATATGAGCGACCAATAGGTATTCAGATATTCGGTAGTGATATTCGAAGTATGCAAGAAGCTACGGAAATAGCTACATTGGCTAAGCCCGATCTTATTGATATTAATTATGGTTGTCCGGTGAAAAACGTTGCTTGCAGAGGTGCAGGGGCTAGTTTATTACAGGATATTGATAAAATGGTAGCTATGACTAAGGCTGTTATAAAGGCTACACATTTACCGGTCACTGTCAAAACAAGATTAGGATGGGATGATCATACCAAGAACATTTACGAAGTAGCAGAACGGCTACAAGATATAGGAATACAAGCCCTTAGTATTCATGGACGTACAAGAGCCCAACTCTATAAGGGTCAAGCCGATTGGTCTTTGATTAAACAAGTTAAGCGAAACCCCCGAATCACCATTCCTATTTTCGGAAACGGCGATGTTGACAGTGTGGAGAAAGCTGCCGCTTGGCGAATGGAATATGAAGTGGATGGCATTATGATTGGAAGAGCTGCCATAGGCTATCCTTGGATTTTCCGGGAGATCAAACATTTCTTTGAAACAGGAACCTATTTAGAAGGCCCTACCATACAAGAGCGAGTGCATAATTGCCGAATACATCTTCACAAATCCATTGAATGGAAAGGAGAAAAAACGGGCATATTTGAAATGAGAAGACATTATGCAAACTATTTTAAAGGTATTCCAAATTTTAAAGAATATCGGATGAAATTAGTTAGCTTATTAAACGTTATAGAGATAGACGAAGTATTAGATGAGATTTCTTCAACTTTTGAAGAAGTCGCGTAGTAATAATTCCTATCTTACCACAAAATTTAAAACTATGGTTACTGAAATAACAGCAGGTGTTAAAGTTTCTGTAGAAGCAATATATCAGCCGGAATATTCCAATCCAGAGAACGAGCATTTTATGTTTGCTTATCGAATTACCATAGAGAATATTGGGGATTATAGTGTCCAATTACTTCGAAGACATTGGTATATTTTTGATTCTAATGGAACACATCGCGAAGTAGAAGGAGAGGGTGTAGTAGGTCAACAACCCGTCATTGATCCCGGTGAGTTTTATGAGTACGTTTCTGGATGCAATTTAAAAAGTGATATGGGCAGTATGGAAGGATCTTATCAAATGCTTCGGGAAGTAGATGGTGTACTATTTGATGTAACCATACCCAAATTTTACCTCATTCCGGAACATAAGTTGAACTAACAAAATTCTTCAATTTTTAAAGGAAAACTTGTGATAAAAATAGGTGATATTTAAAATCAAATTATTGAATATCAACTATTTATAACTAAATAAAGAAATATTTTTCCTAGAAATAGATACGGCAAAACAAGCAAATAAGGTATAGAGCATAAAAACAAACGGAAACAAGGTGAGTATACTATCCACAGAGAATTTAGGCCATACATTCAGCGATAAATGGCTCTTTAAAGATTTAACTTTTGGTTTACAAAAGGGAGACAGGATTGCGCTTGTCGGAATAAACGGAACGGGAAAATCTACCTTATTAAAAATTATTGCTAGTAAAATTATACCGCAAGAAGGAAATGTTGTTTTTTCAAAAGATATCAAAGTCGGTTACCTCGACCAGGAACCCGATTTCACCGGATTATTGACAATAGCCGACTTCATTTATACCCTAAATGATGCCGTTCAGCAACTCATCAGAGCTTATGAGTCTATGATTCATAGTCCAAATCCCGATCAACAAAAACTAGAAAAGTTGATTGATCAAATGACAGTAACCGATGCGTGGAATATTGAACAAAAAATTAAAACAATATTAACGCGATTTGATATTATTGACTTTGAACAAAAAATTGCCAATCTTTCCGGTGGACAGAAAAAAAGATTAGCCTTAGCTAAACTTCTCATAGATGATCCCGATATTTATATATTGGATGAACCAACCAACCATCTGGATATTGAGACTATTGAATGGTTAGAAAAAATGTTAATCAGTGGCCAAAAAACATTACTACTTGTCACACACGATCGCTATTTTTTGGATAATGTCTGTACAGAGATCAAAGAGTTACATCAAGGAAAACTCTATACCTATAAAGGGAACTACAGCTATTTTCTAGAAAAAAAGGCAGAACGTGCGTTAATGGATGCTTCTACTTTGGAGAAAAATAAAAATCTCCTTCGAAAGGAATTGGAATGGATGCGCCGTCAACCACAGGCAAGAGGAACCAAATCTAAAGCCCGCATAGATGCTTTTTATGACTTAGAAGAAAAGACAAAAAATAGCGCTTCAACCGCTTCTTTAGATTTGAATGTAAAAGTAAGTAGACAAGGAAATAAAATAGCCGAAATCCATCATCTCTCCAAAGCTTACCACGGATTAAACTATATCAATAATTTTTCTTATATATTTAAAAAGGGTGATCGAATTGGACTAGCAGGAAAGAATGGTAGTGGAAAGACCACTTTTCTAAATTTAATTACGCAAGAAATCAAACCCGATCAGGGACAAATCATTTTAGGTGAAACAACAAAAATAGGTTATTACAAACAAGGCGGTTTCCCTTTTCAAACGAATCAACGCGTAATCGATGCTGTTAAAGAAGTAGCGGAATACATTATTATGGAAAAAGGGGAAACCATTTCTGCTTCTCAACTCTTAACCCATTTTTTATTTCCACCAGAAAAGCAATTTGGTTTGATTGAAAAATTAAGTGGGGGAGAAAAGAAGCGTTTGCAGCTCATGCGCATCTTAATGGATAATCCAAACTTTCTCATCTTAGACGAACCCACCAATGATTTGGATATTGATACCTTAAATATACTCGAACATTTTCTGATGGACTTTCCCGGAGTTTTAGTATTAGTTTCACATGATCGCTTCTTATTGGATAAACTGACCAATCAACTATTTATATTTGAAAAAGGAAAACCGATTACCATATATAACGGCAATTATTCTGACTATAGGTTAACGGAAGAGACTAAAAAGAATCTGTTCAAAGAAATACCGGAAAAAACGATAATTGAAAAAAAAGACAGAACGCTAGATAAAAAGAAAATAAGTTTCAAAGAAAAAATAGAATATGAACAACTGGAGCAGGAGATCAATACTATAGAAGCTCAAATTAAAAATAAAACCAAAGAAATGAATCAAACGACGGATCATCAATTATTAATAGATCTGTCTAAAGAAATCGAACAATTAACAACAACGTTAGACCAAAAGAGCAATCGCTGGCTAACCTTAGCAGAATTAATTTAGCGTTTCACGTGGAACTTTTTGAAAGGTTCCACGTGAAACCACATGATATATGTTTCCAAGATATAATGTTATTGTAGTAGGAGCAGGGCACGCTGGTTGTGAAGCAGCGGCTGCCGCTGCTAATTTAGGTTCCCGCGTTTTATTAATCACCATGAATATGGGAACCATCGCGCAGATGAGTTGCAATCCTGCCATGGGTGGTGTGGCTAAAGGACAAATTGTGCGTGAGATAGATGCACTAGGAGGATACTCCGGTATCATAGCAGATAAAAGTACCATTCAATTTAGAATGTTAAACCTTTCTAAAGGTCCTGCCATGTGGAGCCCAAGAACACAAAACGACCGTATGCGTTTCGCCGAAGAATGGAGAATCCAATTAGAGCAAATACCTAATGTTGATTTTTGGCAGGACATGGTTAAGGAAATAATAATAAAGAACGGAAAGGCTAATGGTGTCGTTACGTCCCTAGGTATTTCGATTGAAGCAGATGCTGTTGTCTTAACTAATGGAACCTTTCTTAATGGAATCATCCATATCGGAGAAAAGAAAATAGGGGGTGGCCGTACAGCAGAAAAAGCCGCTACCGGCTTAACAGAACAACTGATAGATTTAGGATTTGAATCCGGACGCATGAAAACTGGAACTCCTCCTCGTGTTGATGGAAGGAGCCTTGATTATTCCAAAATGGAAGAACAATGGGGAGATGAGAAAAGAGGCAAATTTTCATTTAAAGACATCAAACTGCCAACAGAACAACGTTGTTGCTGGATTACCTATACTAATCAACAGGTACACGAAACATTAAAGGAGGGTTTTGAGCAATCACCAATGTTCACCGGCCGGATAAAAGGATTAGGTCCACGCTATTGTCCTTCTATAGAAGACAAAATAAACCGTTTCGCCGAGCGTGATCGTCACCAGATATTCGTCGAACCTGAAGGATGGCGCACCCATGAGATCTATGTCAACGGCTTTTCTACCTCGCTGCCAGAAGATGTTCAATATCGTGCGCTAACCCAAATACCCGGCTTTGAAAAAGTAAAAATGTTCCGGCCTGGTTATGCTATTGAATACGATTACTTTCCGCCTATGCAATTGGATCTAACTTTAGAAACCAAATTGATAAAACATCTTTTCTTTGCCGGACAAATTAATGGAACGACAGGCTATGAGGAAGCAGCAAGCCAAGGTTTACTAGCCGGAATCAATGCTCACCAACGCATAAACGATTTACACGAATTAGTACTCAAAAGATCGGAGTCTTATATTGGTGTATTGATAGATGATTTAGTGACAAAAGGAACAGAAGAGCCTTATCGCATGTTTACCTCCCGGGCAGAACATCGCTTATTGCTTAGACAAGATAATGCCGATATCCGACTCACACCTTTAGCTTATGAACTCGGACTAGCTACTGAAGAGGCCATACAACGGGTGAATAAAAAAATAGCAGATACCGACTATATCGTTAAATACATAAAGAAGACCTCCGTTCAAGCCAATGCCATGAATCCTATACTTGTTGAACGCGGATCCAGCCCACTTACACAAAATATAAAAATGTTCAATGTATTAAGTCGGCCGCAAATTTCAATATACGATATTGCAACTGCTGACACACAACTAAAAGAACTGTTACAGAAGTATACAGAAGAGACAATTGAACAAGCCGAGATACGTGTAAAATATGAAAGCTATTTTGATAAAGAATTGGAAATCATCTCTAAAATGAAAAAGATGGAAGATAGGGAAATTAATCCTTCGTTCGATTACAATCAATTGATTTCTTTATCGAAAGAAGCTCGGGAAAAGTTAATAAAAATTAAGCCGCGTACATTAGGACAAGCTTCACGCATTTCAGGCGTGTCTCCTGCAGATATTAGTGTATTAATGGTTCATATGTCTTAATTTTTAATATAAAACACTGTTTATCAATAATTTATATATAAATAAATATGATTTAAAATAAAGCGATTTAAGACACTTTTTAAAAATTTCCGATGCCAACGTCCAAAAAATATAAAAATTTGTTAAACAAGCTTAAAACAAGCTTAAATCTAAAATCGCTTATTTTCATACTTTTCATAGGTCTTATTTTATTCAATACCCATTGTGCGAGTATCCAGCAACCGATGGGCGGACCGAAAGATAGTATACCACCAAAAATATTAAAAGAGACACCACCGAATCTAAGTCGAAATTTTAAGGCTAAGGAAATTATCATTCAATTTGACGAATTCGTCAAGTTGCAAAATGAATTTAAAGAAATTAGCGTAACACCAGACATGGAAAAGTTACCGCTCTACAAAGTAAAAAAGAAATCCCTCGTCATCACACTACCTGATTCTTTAGAAGAAAAAACAACTTATACCATCAATTTTGGGAAAGCTATCGGTGATTTTAATGAAGGAAATCCGTTATTGAATTATAGTTATGTTTTTGCCACCGGAGATGAAATCGATTCGCTTAATATTTCGGGAACGGTAACAAATGCCCTAACGCTTGAAAAAGAAAAGGAAGTAAATGTACTGTTGATCCCCACGAGACAAGATACGATATGGGGTAAACGAAAAGCCAATATATTTGCATCGACAGACTCTTCCGGGAATTTTAAATTAAAAAATCTAAAGGAAGATACGTATCGTATATATGCTTTGAAAGAAAAAAATAATGACCGAATATTCAACGGTACTGATGAAGAAGTTGCTTTTTTGGTCGATTCTTTTCACTTAAATAAAGATACATCAGGTATACAACTGGCCGTATCTCAACCCGTACCCAAAAACTTTCGTTTACTGGACAGAAAGATAGAAAAAAATGGTACCATTAACTTCCTATTCAATAGGCCTCTACAGCAAGCGAATTTGAAAATCGTTGTCCCAGAAGCACTCGATAAAAACAAAATTATCAACTATAGTACCGAAAGAGATAGTGCTTCTATGTGGCTAACAGCGATGGATTTCGATTCCCTTAAAGTACATATTATGGAACAAGATACGCTGCTAGACTCGACCGTTATCCGAAGGGGCAAAAATGAAAAGTACGACAGGGATTTGATTATTACAGACAATATTAGTGGACAGAAAGTGAATAAGATTAATCATCTTATCTTATACAGCACCGCACCAATAAAATCAGCTAACAAACAAAATATCGTCCTTAAAGAAGACTCTATCCCGCGAAATAACTACCAACTTACACCCGATACGAGCAATAACAGAAGGTATCTGATACGCTATAACTGGCGGCCGAAAAGAAATTACGAAATCACCTTTAAAGAAGATGCTTTTCAAGGCTATTTTGGTGAAAAATCCAAGGAAGTAACCCGTAAATTTACATTGGATGAAACGGAAAACTTTGGCGATATCATTTTAAAAATCACTGTTCCGGATTCTTTAGAAAACCACTACCTAGTACAGATTACCAATGAGAAAAAAGATCAACTGATTTTAACCCGACCCATAACTAAATCTGAAAGACTAACATTCAAGCAGTTACCGGGTGGAAAGTACCTGATACGCATTGTTTACGATACGAATAATAATGGCAAATGGGATCCAGCCGATATAGAAAACCGTATCCAACCTGAGAAAATATGGTATCATGATAAGCCCATTACGGTGAGACCCAATTGGGAACAGGAAGAACCCATCAATGTTCCTTCCCGAGATGCAAAACCAATCTTAAAAGAAAAAGAAAGTCTACCAACAGATACCATTCCAAAAACTCCGGCTGACACTATACCTCCCCCTGGAACCAGCTAGCATAATGAACATAATTGTGTGGAAGTTGGTCTAATAATGCGCGCTGCTCGGCAGTTAAGGGCTTTATCCGCTTAGCAGGGATACCAGCATACAGGTAGCCCGTCTCACAAATAGTACCTTCCAATACAACAGCGCCCGCTGCTATTAGCACATACTCTTCCACCACTGCTTTATCCATTACGATAGCCCCCATACCTATTAACGTATGATCTTTTACCGTACAGCCATGTACCAAAGCGTTATGCCCAATATTCACATAATTTCCAATGGTAGTACCATTCTTTTGGTAGGTTCCATGGATAACCACCCCATCTTGCACATTACTAAAATGACCTATCCGAATGTAATTTACATCGCCACGGATTACAGCATTGAACCAAACCGAACAATGTTCCCCTAACACAACATCTCCAACCAGTGTTGCATTTTCTGCTAAAAAACTATGCTCACCAACCTGTGGTGTCTTATCTAAAACGGATTGTATTAAAGCCATGCTGTACCTTAATTAAAAACTCAAAAGTAAAAAAACATAAAGCTTAAAGAGGACATAAGATGCAAGTAGCTAGACACCATTAAATAATTAATAACAATATACCTCTTAAAACGTATCACTTATAACTTCAAACTCAAAAAATCGTATCCTCCAATTTATCCGCGTGAAAGGGATAATCTGTTGTATAATGTAAACCACGGCTTTCCTTTCTTGCCATGGCTGATTTAATAACGATATACGCAACTTGAATAACGTTGCGTAACTCACATAATTTAACAGATAGTTTGGTATTCTTATAAAACTCTTCTGTCTCTTCATACAACAATTTCAGCCTACGCATGGCCCGTTCCAAACGAAAATCAGAACGAACAATACCTACATAATCACTCATCACTTTCTGCGTTTCTCTTAAATTATGTGTAACCAGTATATCTTCATTAGACAAATGTGTATCCGTATCGTCCCAATCAGGTATAGTTGACGGCAATATTATACGATCAAAAAGAGTAACCGCTTGCGTATAAATCCGATGTGCATAAATCAATGCTTCTAACAGCGAATTAGAAGCCAATCGATTAGCTCCATGCAAACCCGTAGATGAACATTCACCACAAGCATATAAATGCTGAATAGAGGACAGTCCGTTTGTATCAACCATAATGCCACCACACAAATAATGTGCTGCGGGTGTAACGGGTATATAATCGCGTGTCAAATCAATACCAATGCTCAGGCATTTCGCATAAATATTAGGAAAATGTTTCAATAAATCGCCTTTATTTCTATGTGTAATATCTAAATACACATAATCATCTCCCGACTTTTTCATCTCATTATCGATCGCTCGGGCGACAATATCCCGAGGTGCCAACGAACCTCGTTCATCATATTCCTGCATAAACTCCTCCCCATTTTTACGCCTTAGTACCGCTCCAAAGCCTCTTAAAGCTTCTGAAATCAGAAAAGAAGGGTATTCACCAGGATTATATAAGGACGTTGGATGAAACTGTATAAACTCCATATTTCGCACTTTACCTTTAGCCCGATAAACCATTGCAATACCATCTCCAGTAGCAATTACCGGATTAGTAGTCGACGAATAAATATGGCCAGCCCCGCCAGAAGCCATTACCGTTATTTTACTAATAATCTTCTCTACCACATTGGTCTTTGTATTCAAGGCATAGATTCCATAGCAGGTAATATCCTCACTATGTTTATTAACAAAAACACCCAAATGATGCTGCGTTATGAGGTCGACAGCGAAGTAATGCGTTAACACCGTAATATTAGGTGAAGCATGTACCTGTTCCAATAAAGCCCGTTCAATTTCGAATCCGGTGATATCTTTATAATGTAAAATCCGATGTTCTGAATGTCCACCCTCCCGTGCCAAATCATAGCTCCCATTAGTCACCTCATCGAAATGCGTTCCGTATTGGATAATCTCCTGTATACGCTGTGGTCCTTCCTTAACAACGTTTTCCACAACCGCTCGATCACACAAACCATCGCCAGCCACCAGTGTATCAGCGATATGCTTATCAAAGCTATCAGACTTATCCACAACTACCGCTACGCCCCCCTGAGCATATTTAGTATTCGATTCATCTTCATTAGCTTTCGTAACAATCAGAACCTTACCATGTTTAGCTGCTTTTAAAGCAAAACTTAAACCTGCTATACCTGATCCTATAACCAAGAAATCAACATTCATGTTCTTGAAAAAATTAACGACAGAAAATATCCACTGCTTTCGTGGAAAAACCTTTAAAGATGTGGATTTTTTTGTAAAATAACGGTGGAATAAAAAGAATAACTTGGTAAAAAGCGTATATCTCCACAATTAAAACTAATTTTTATCTTTTTATAAACCGTAGCATAGGGTGTTTTTCAACGTTCATCAGTAAAAAAGAAATTGACAAAAAAATATGGAAAGAAAAATTAACAGAAAATAGTCTAGTTGTAAATCAGGAACTTATCGTCATTTTCGTGTTAAAAAATTGTTAATAAATAAAGAAGAAGTAAAAAAACAATCTTCCTATCCATCAATTTTCTAACAATACTAACATCCTAATAAACGATAAAGAGTTTTTATAAAAAAGAATTATTGTTCTTTATTGAATCGTGGAAAGCGCTGCAATTTCATTTCAAAATTCTTTGTTTACCTTTGTATAGCAATTATGCATAGGCTAAACAACAAATGGATACGTACACGGAACAATTAAATGCGAAGGGATATATTGATGAGGCTATAGACCCTCGATTAGATTTAGTGGAGGAAATCCAACGACTGAAGCGGGAGAAAAATGCTGTTATTTTAGCCCATTACTATCAGGAGGCGGAAATACAGGATATAGCGGATTATATTGGCGATAGCTTAGGTTTATCACAGGAAGCGGCAAAAACAGATGCTGCTATCATCGTTTTTGCCGGAGTACATTTTATGGCGGAAACAGCCAAGATCTTATCGCCTAATAAAAAAGTGCTATTGCCTGATTTAAAAGCAGGTTGTAGCTTATCCGATAGTTGTCCACCCCATTTGTTTGCTAAATTTAAAGAGCAATATCCAGATCATCTAGCGATTACTTATGTGAATTGTACGGCAGAATTGAAGGCCTTAAGCGATATCGTTTGTACTTCTTCTAACGCTGTACAGATTGTGGAGAGTTTACCTAAGGATCAAAAGATCATTTTCGGTCCTGATAAGAATTTAGGAGATTATGTAAAACGTAAAACGGGTAGGGATTTGGTCTTATGGAATGGAGCTTGTATGGTACATGAAATTTTTTCACAGGATAAAATTGACCAATTAAGATCTGCCTATCCTGAAGCTAAATTTATTGCCCATCCGGAATGCGAAGAACATATTTTAAGGCAAGCGGATTACATCGGATCTACGACAGGTTTGTTAAAATATACCATTACACAACCGGCTGATACCTTTATAGTTGCTACGGAGAGTGGTATTATTCATCAGATGCAAAAGGCCAATCCAGAAAAAACCTTTATTCCTGCACCTCCAAACAATGCCTGTGCCTGCAATGATTGTCCGCATATGAAACTAAATACCTTAGAGAAGCTTTATACGGCCATGAAGTTTGAATTACCGGAGATAACCTTACCATTATCGATTATCGAACGGGCTAGAAGACCGATCGAGCGTATGCTGGAGATATCAGAAAAATACGGTTTATAATTTAGTCCAATAGCTTTTTCCATACCATCATGTTTGATAATAAAGAGCGTACACATTTAGATAAAATAGGTGAATTTGGTCTTATAGACCTTATTCATAAAGCTGTTGAGATAAACGAAGCGTCTACTATCAAAGGGATAGGCGACGATGCAGCGGTAATACAGCATGAAGGAAAGCAAACCCTCATTTCTACCGACCTGCTGTTAGAAGGTATTCATTTTGATTTGCGCTATGTTCCGCTCAAGCATTTGGGCTATAAAGCGGTGCAGGTTAATTTAAGCGATATTTATGCCATGAACGGCATCGCTAGTCAGATTACATTTTCGATTGGTTTATCGAGTAAATTTCCATTGGAAGCGATAGAGGAGATCTATGAAGGAGCTATTTTAGCCTGTAAGAAATATGGGGTTGATTTAGTAGGGGGAGATACATCAGCCTCAAAACAAGGCTTAGTAATTAGTGTAACCAGTATTGGTTATGCGCTTGCGGAAGAGGTAACGTATAGGGACGGAGCTGGCGAAGGGGATTTGATTGGTGTTTCTGGTGACTTAGGCGGGGCCTATGTAGGTTTGCAACTTTTAGAACGGGAGAAGCAAATATTTTTAGAAAATCCTCAAGTACAACCTGATTTGGAAGGCAAAGATTACATCATCGAACGGCAATTGAAACCTGAAGCTAGGAAAGACATCGTTTATCTATTTCGGGAACTGAAGATTAAGCCAACTGCAATGATAGATGTTTCAGATGGATTGGCTTCTGAGATTTTACATATTTGTCGACAATCGAACAAAGGATGCCGGATTTATGAAGAAAAGATTCCCATTGATCCGATGACCTATGAAACGGCGCGTTCTTTTAATTTAGATCCTACCGTTTGTGCTTTAAGTGGGGGAGAAGATTATGAGTTGTTGTTTACGATTAAACAAGCTGATTACGAAAAGATTAAAGGTGATTTAGATATTAGTATCATTGGGCATATTACAGAAGAAAGTGCCGGATGTAGCTTAGTTTCCAAAAGTGGTAATATGCATCCTATTACCGCACAAGGCTGGAATGCGTTTTAAGGGGCATAAGGTTTAAGGTATGGGGCATAAATTCTAGCTTATACCTGATGTCTATACCTTGTACCTTTTATATCCTAAAATCGTTTCACGTGAAACAGATTAGTCGTTTGTGTCCTCTTCGTCAAATAAATGAAGATCAATTTGCTTACTGGCTTTGGCGCCTAGCTTTTTTAGTTTTTCTACTTTAGATATAACGCTTCCTTTACCTGTTTCTAATTTCTTCCGTGCATCTTCATGTGTTCTGGCCAATTGGGTAATTTGTTTATCTATTTTATCCATATCCTCCGTAAAACCTACAAATTTATCGTATAATGCACCTGCTTCCCGTGCAATTTCCAATACATTACGGGTCTGCCGTTCTTGTTTCCAAATGCTAGCTATGGTGCGTAAGGTAGCTAGTAGGGTAGAAGGACTTACGATAACTACGCGTTTATCCCAAGCTTCGCTAAACAGTTCGGTATCATAAGAGATAGACATACTAAAAGCTGATTCGATGGGCATAAACAGTAATACAAAATCTGGAGAGGTAATCTTATAGATATCTTGATAGTTTTTTCGGGAAAGCTCGCTCACATGATTTTTTATCGATTGAACGTGTTGTTTGGCAGCAAGGTCTCGCTCTGCTTCTTCATCTGTGTTCACCCATCGCTCGTAAGCTACAAGGGAAACCTTCGCATCGATGACTAAATGTTTATCTTCCGGAAGGTGGATGACGACATCAGGTTGAATGCGTTGTCCTTCTTCATTCTGATAACTTGACTGGAGGTGGTATTCACTATCTTTAATAAGTCCCGACCGTTCTAATACCCTTTCTAAAATAACCTCTCCCCAATTTCCCTGTTTTTTCTGATCGCCTTTTAGCGCTCGAGTGAGATTGATCGCTTCGTCTTTAATCAGCTGACTTTGCTCCATTAACTGCATGACTACACCTTTTAAGGCATTACGCTCTGCTGCTTCATGATTATAGGTTTTTTCTACTCGTTCTTCGAAAGATTTGATATTTTGTTTTAAAGGATCTAGAAGTTGATGGATCGTTTTATGATTCGTTTCGGTAAATCTGACGGTCTTTTCTTCCAATATTTTGCTAGCGATTAATTCAAATTCTTTGTTAAACTGACTTTTAGTAGCGATTAATTCTTGTTTTTGTTCTTCTAATTTTTCTCGCTGTGACTCTAGATAGGCATTCATACTTTCTAGTGTACGTTCTGCAGCAGCGGCTTTTTCTCTTTCGGTTTTTAGATCATGAAGTAATCGCTCATTTTCTTGTCGATAACTTTCTGCCTGCTGCTCCGCTTTGGCGATTTTGATCAATAATGCATCTCGTTCCTGCTGGTTATCCGATAGTTGGTAATCAGCAGGGGCAGAATTGGCATTTCTCATTAAGCGATACAAAAAGAAAAGCAGAATTAATAGGAGTCCGATAATCACTATATTTTCCATGGTTGAATATTTTGACAAAGGTAAAAGAAAAAATAGCTTGAATGATTCATTTTAAATTATCTCGGAAAAATTGACAGTCTATTTTTGATTAACAAAGGAAATTATGACAGCTAAACAATTCCTATTCTGTCTGTAATGTCCTATCTTCGTAAAAAATGAGCAATTGATTTTCGTATACTGCAAATCGGTATGTCATTTGAACAGGTTAATAAAAATTTTAAAGAAATATGCCTATACAGTTTTTATTGTTAATTGGAATTGCAGTAGTTAGTGCATTGGTTCAATGGCGTTTTAGGAGTAGGTTTAAAGCATATTCTGAAACACCTCTAAGCAGTGGTTTGTCGGGTCGTGAAATTGCTGAAAAGATGTTGCACGACAATAATATATACGATGTTCGGGTAATATCCGTTGAAGGACAATTAACGGACCATTACAATCCGGCAGACAAAACGGTCAATTTAAGTCCGGAGGTTTATAGCGGACGAAGCATTGCTTCAGCAGCGGTGGCAGCACACGAATGTGGGCATGCTGTTCAGCATGCTAAAGCTTATTCTTGGTTACAGTTTCGTTCTGCTATGGTACCTGTAGTTAATATCGCTTCTACCTTAACTACGTGGACGTTATTTATTGGCGTTTTGTTGGCTTTTAGTGGAAATATGATCGTGCTGGCTATTGGTGTAGCTGCGTTGGCTTTGGTAACGCTATTTAGCTTTATTACGTTACCGGTAGAATTTGATGCTTCTAATAGGGCTTTAGCCTGGCTGGAAAGTAATAAAGGAATCATGGGAAGTAGCACAGAGCACGATGGTGCAAAAAATGCGTTATGGTGGGCTGCGATGACTTATGTGGTTGCTGCACTTTCATCTTTGGTTACCTTGCTCTATTACGCCAGTATCTTATTTAGGTCAAGAGATTAATTTTTAATTTTAGTGGATAAAAGGGACCTCATAAGGGTCCCTTTTCTTTAGTAGTGAAATCCCTCGCCGCTAAGTATTCATTTTCTTTACTTGTCATCAAGGTTTTATCAGCAGGTTTCTTATCCAAATAACCGCAAAGATGTAAGATACCGTGGATCATTACCCGATGTAATTCATCATCTGCAGAAACAGTAAACTTTTTAGCATTTTCTGTTGTTCGTTCTACGCTAATGAATAGATCACCTTCAATATAATATTCATCTTCACTCGTATCGAAGGTAATGATATCGGTATAAGTATCGTGTTGTAGATAGGTTACATTGATCCGGTGTAGATATTCATCGCTGCATAAAATAAAATTAATAGCGCCTGCTTTAAAACCTTCGGCAAGAATAGTGTTTTTTATCCATTTTCTTAACGCTACTTTATTTGCTAACCGATAGGTAATTTCTTCTGTATAGAAATTTATGGTAGTTGATGACATGTTATTTTTGTTCAAACTTATATAAAAGGCAATCTTTTTACAAACATTTGTTCTTATTGCTTAGTAGCGAGCTACGATAGTTGTTGTGGCAAACTTCTGACCTTCTTATCTATTAGTCCGTAAAAAAAGTTATTCAAAACTGGAAAAGAAAATAAAAAGAATTAATAAAGATATGCTATATAATCATAATACAACCGTTTTTTAACCGTAAATTCACCGTATATTATACGGTGAATTTACGGTTAAAAAACGGTAAGTAAACGGTAAAACTGAATATCTATTTACTTTTATTATTGTTTCTTAATAAATTTTTTCTACGTTTTATAAGTACGTTGGTATTACGTTTGGGATAAGTTTGTATGAAGGCTTTTGAACGGTAAATTACTTGCAGTCATTGTGAATAATTGTTTTTTTAGCTAATTTTGCTGTCCTAAAAAGAATTTCGGGATGTAGCGTAGCCCGGTATCGCGCCAGCATGGGGTGCTGGAGGTCGTCGGTTCAAATCCGGCCATCCCGACTTTTAACAAAATAACCTACTGATTTTCAGTAGGTTATTTTGTTTTCGGACAATATGCAGATAAATTTATCCTTCTTTTCCTTACCGAAAAACCACGCCTTCTATCTGGAGTGTTTCGTACAAAAAACTATGGATTCAGACATTTATTTAATATGGTAGTGATGTTTTTAACAAACTCTTTTTTATAGCGACCTGTTGGGTCTAAATCGGGATCTAACAGTGCTGCCAGTTTCTATTTGTTCTTGGTTATTTATATATGTAAAGCTGTTAGCGTTAAAAAAGGTTAAATAGTTGATAACCAGCAGTTCTTTTGATAATATTGCTTGTGTTTAAGCTATTTACCTTTGTCATTTTACTTATTGTTGGCCTAAATGGTTTTGCTCAGCAACAACCACTGTCTGACCGTAGTGAGGTACATCCGGATAGCTTAGATAGTTTAAAAAAGGATATGAATTTACGAACGATCTTGTTAGATGAAATAAGTATTAATGCTGCTCCTAATGCCAAACAGGATTCTATTCGTTTGAGACAAGCGTTTAGTAAGATTTTCGGTTATGGCGGACTGCATTTTAAGGATGTGCTTACGGATAAGACCTATCTTGATGATTATAAACGTGATCGAAATAGATCAGCCGGTAGCACTGCATCGCTAATAGGTGTGGATATACTTTCATTGGTTCGTTTTTTTGGTAAATCCGGATCACAGAAAAAAACATTAAAAAAGACCTTACTAGAAGAAGAAGAAGGGGCCTACCTTGCACGTAAGTTTTCTACTGCACGGATAAGCGAGCTGACCAATTTAGAAGGTGATTCTTTACAACTGTTTATTGCAAAATATTGTCCAACTAGGCAGGAGCTTGATCAGATGAGCGAATACGATCTAATCGTCTATATTAAAAAATGCTACAAGGCATTCGCTGATAAGTAAAATAGAGTATATTTTAATATTCACGCAGCACTAGCTGTTTTCAGGGGTTTTAACTAACTTTTTAAACAGATTTCCTTTTTTTAATGTAATATCGGGAATTGTTTTTCCTCTTATAGATAAATAGTGATATACATGACAACAGGTATACGTACAATAGAAAAATTTTTGTTTTTTTAATTTTTTACCTATTTTTCGAAAAACCAGCATGACGTGTCAATAAGTATATAGCCTATTGTTCAAGCGAATGAACTTGATAAAACATTATTCCTTCGATCTGTGGTTGACGTTGATCAAATCCAATCCGCTCTTTAAAAAAGAAAGAGCACAGTATTTCTATGAAAAATTCAATTGGTCTTCCTTTTCGTTGGAAGCAGTAGAGGCTATTTTCAGACAGGTGGATGTAATGTGTAATCTGATCAATGAAAAAACAGGAAAGAATATTGATGCCGATGAAATGTATCTGATGGTAATCAGTATGATGAATCCTGGATCTTTTGATTGGGAAAGTATTGCTATAGATGAGCTTTATCGGGAAATGGAAGCATTGGTTTTTAAACATCTGCCTCAACTGTTCTGTGAAGATACTCCAAAGGTACTGGATCATTTGAAGTCCAAAGGATATTCCCTTAATATTTTAAGTAATACGGGCTTTATCAAGGGAATTACCTTAAGAGAGGTATTAAAAAAACTTCAGGTGGATACTTATTTTGATTTTCAACTGTATTCGGATGAAACAGGATATTCAAAGCCAAATCATGCGTTTTTTGAATTGATGTTTAAAAATGCGTCAGCAATTTATCCACAAAAAGGCTTACACATGCGTGAGATCATGCATATCGGTGATAATCCGAGAGCAGATATTCAAGGTGCTGGATTATTTGGTATAAAAAGTATGCTGATTAATTCGAATCAACTATCCATTACTCAATTAATGCAATTATGCCCATAACGTACTCCCTACATAAAATTGATCGCGAAGATCAATTTAGTTTTTGCGCTAATGCGTATAGTCGTTTTAAATTTGGTGATGCTGCCGTAGCTGAGCAATTTGGTACTACACTAGCCAAAGGTTTTATTGATGAACATTTAGCCGATAAACTCATAGAACAGCAATTGGTGGTCATATCCAGTCCCTATGCCTTTATACCAACAGCTACCTTCGTCATGAAAGATTATTTTGTCTTTTATTTGAATCATTGGTTGGCTGATAAAGGTTATCCGGTTGTGCAGGAAGCTAAGGTGCATCGTACGATTACCTATAAAGAGGACTATGGAGCATTAAGTGCTGAAGAACGAATAAGATTGATCGGTAATGATCAGTTTCATATCGACAAAGATTTTTTAACCGATAAAGTTTTATTGTTTTTGGACGATATTCGGATAACGGGTAGTCATGAACGGATGATTCTAAAAATGGCCGAACAATACCAATTGGTAAATACCATGTATCTCTTGTATTTTGCCGAATTGACTAATAAAGAAATTCATCCTAGCATTGAAAATACCTTAAATTACCATCAGGTAAAGACTATTTTTGATCTTAAACAGTAGCGGCTGTATCAAGAAGCCGATAGTAAAAAATAGACAAATAGGATGAATGGTTAAAAAGCCGTAACTTTGTTAAGCTATGCCTATTGGATTGCTCTGGCAGATGACCTATAAGAATTTCCGAGAAAAACGAAATGGCTTAGCTGCACCTACCATGGATTTAGCACCACACGGAGGTGTTGCTTAAAATTTGAGGGAGTTTCTTAAGGTCTTTTAGATGTAAAAAAAGAGATTTATAAAAGGAGATTCTTATAAAAAGGCCAAATTTGTATGGCTTGTTCAAAAACGAAGCATTTTTAAATAAGCTTACCGAAACTGATTAGCAGATACTTACTGGATAGCGATATGGAAAAACTGATAAAACCCACGTTTAAAAAGGCTCCTGCAGATGATTTTTTTAAGAGAATGCAAAAGGAAGTGCATGATACCATCTTGAAAAATCCGCGGATTCAAACGGGGAATATCATCAAATCAATATTCCTTTTAGTAGGTTACCTAAGTAGTTATGCCTGTATATTGCTATTTGGTAATACAACAAGCTTACTCTTTATCTTTTATATCCTATCGGGATTTTTTATGATCGTATTGTTTGTGAATGCATTTCATGATGCTGCCCATAATGCAGTGTTCAAAAATCCGGTACATAATAAATGGTTTACCTATATCTTGGAGGTTTTTGGAAGTAATAGCTTTATTTGGAAAAAAAGGCATTTGGTTTTACATCATCCTTATGCCAATATTCAGCATTGGGATATTGATATCAAACAAAGTGACTTGGTGCGAATTTTTCCTTCCAGTAAGTATTTTAACTACCATAAATACCAGCATATTTATATGTGGTTTATTTATCCGTTATATACGATAAACTGGCTCTTTATTCGGGATTTTAAAGATTTTTTTGGTACCAACGATAATTATATTAAACGTGTTGTTAAGATACCTAAAATAGAGTATGTTAAGTTATTTGCCTGTAAACTTTTTAATATAACTTATCTAATTATTATTCCAATACTTGTTTTGCAGCAACCTTGGTACATGATTTTATTGGCCTGGTTGGTGATGCACCTTTCCGGAAGTGCATTAGGTGTAGTAGCCTTGCTTTCTACACACGTTGACGAACATGCGCATTTCCCGATGCCGCCAGAAGATGGACAGATGCAAACGACATGGGCCGAACATCAGATGCGGGTAACCAAAGATTTTAGTGCCGATAGTAAATTGGCAAACTTTCTTTTTGGAGGTTTTACCCATCATGTTGCACACCACCTTTTTCCAAGTGTAGCGCATACGTATTATCCCTATATTACGCAAGTGATTAGAAGGTATGCGCAAGAATATGATTTACCTTATCACTGTTATCCTTTTTGGAAGGCTGTACACTCTCATTTCCGATTATTGAAAAACAATGGAAGTGAAGGAAATTTATTTAAAACAGGAGAATTATAGCGGTATATTTACAAAAATAGTTGGGCATTTATAACCATACCAATTGATTATTCCTTATGTTATGAACCGTCCATGTTTAAAATTTTCATTTTCATCACACAGGAGAAGGTAAATTTATTCCCGAATTTAAATGCCAAATGGTGTTCATGAGCCCTTCGGGATTTAAATAAGGTAAGCTCCTGAACGATGGATTAAAAGCCGCTTTGCGGTTCATGAGTGCCAATAGTAAAATAGTAATAGACGAATAATTATTTACAGATGAAAAGAATTTACCTGATGTTATTCCTTTTCTTTCTTTTTGCTTGTCGACAAGAGCAGCAGCAAAATCAAAAAAGTGGCTACAAGCAAATCGGGGCCATAGAACGAATGCATACGGATCTTGATCAGTTGATAAACCCTACAGCAAAAATAGAAGTCTTGGCAGAAGGGTTTACTTGGGTAGAAGGGCCACTTTGGATTTCCAAATGGCAAAGTCTATTATTTTCGGATATTCCGAACAATACGGTATATCGGTGGAGTAAAAAAAACGGGCTGGAAACGTATCTTAAACCGGCTGGTTATACAGGGAAATTAACACGTGGAGGAGAATTAGGCTCAAATGGATTGCTTTTGGATGTAAAAGACCAACTCATTTTATGCCAACATGGCGATAGAAGGATAGCCCGAATGGATGCACCATTACATGCGCCAAAGCCTGAATTTACGAGCTTAGCTGATCAGTATCAACGTAAGAAATTTAACAGTCCGAATGATATTATTCAACGGAGTAATGGGGATTTGATTTTTACGGACCCTCCTTATGGTTTAAATAATCAACAAATCAGCAAGCAGGAACTTTCTTTTTATGGCGTTTATAAACTCGACACGTTAGGTCATGTCGTTTTATTGATTGACAGTTTACATAGGCCTAATGGTTTAGCCTTAACGCCTGATGAAAAGCAGCTTATTGTTGGAAATTCTGATGGTGATAAGCCGATGCTATATGCCTACGATATTCTTCCCAAGGGTACGCTAAAAGCGGCGGGAATCGTCTTTGATTTTAGCCAATACCATGGTGCACCAGATGGTTTCAAAATTGATCGACAAGGAAATTTGTTTGTTAGCGGACCAGGCGGAATATGGATATTGAATAAATCGTACCAAGCTATCGGACGGATTAAAATTCCTCATGCGGTTTCTAATTGTTGTCTGGCAGACGACGACAAAACCTTGTATATTACCGCTAATCATCAGCTGTTGCGGGTAAAAATGCGTTAAGAATAGGGACAATGGTGAACTTTTATATCAACGAAACTTTATCTAAGTTTGCCCTAAATAAAAAGCATGCACTGGAAAAAATTACTTTCTGCTAAGCGTTGGGGTTATGAATACCGGGAAATTAAGAATGAAGACCTTGCCCGATCAGAATTTCAGCGGGATTACGATCGACTGATTTTTTCATCACCCTTTCGGAGGTTGCAAAACAAAACACAGGTATTTCCATTACCTGGAAGTGTTTTTGTACACAACCGGCTTACCCATAGTTTGGAAGTGGCAAGTGTAGGTCGCTCTTTAGGCCGCATTTTTTACACCAAGTATAAAGAAGCGCATTCGCAGGTAGATGAAGAACTACCGTATTTGCAGGAAATAGGGAATATCGTTTCCAGTGCTTGCTTAGCGCATGATTTAGGTAATCCTGCCTTTGGGCATTCCGGCGAATCGGCCATATCTCATTATTTTTTGAGCGGCGGCGGCTTAGGGTATAAAAATCAGGTTAGTGAAGAAGAGTGGCAAGATTTAATTCATTTCGAAGGAAATGCCAATGCGTTACGCATTCTAACCCATCAGTTCAATGGAAAAGAGGCGGGAGGTTTTGCGTTAACCTATAGTACCCTCGCGGCTATTATCAAATATCCCTGTGCAGCGATCAATGGAAATGGAAAGGGGAAGGGGCTTCATCGGAAGAAGTACGGTTATTTTCAACCGGAAATGCAATCCTTTGTAAAGATTGCAGCGGAATTAGGAATGGAAAAAGAGCACGATCATCCCTTGATTTACAAACGCCATCCACTCGTTTACCTGGTAGAAGCAGCAGACGATATTTGTTATAATATTATTGATATTGAAGATGCCCATCGATTAGGTATTTTAACAGCCCATCAGGTGGAAGAATTGTTAATTCCCTTAGCTAATGATCCAAATATTGTATCGCGCTTGGCCAAAATAGGCGATGTGGATAGTCGGGTAAGCTTATTACGGGCAAAAGCAATCAGTACCCTGATTCAGGAATGCTCTACTGTTTTTTTTCAACAGGAACAAGCGATATTGAATGGAGATTTTGAAGCATCACTTATGGATAATATTCAACCCGGATTGAGAGAAGTAATGCAGACGATTGAAAAAATTTCCGTTGAAAAAATTTATAATGCACCCAGTGTTGTGCAAATTGAAGTTGCTGGTTATAAAGTGATGAGCGGATTATTGGAAGAATTTGTGCCTGCTTATTTAAATAATAGCTCATCCTACGATAAGAAAGTAATTGCCCTTATTCCTAACCAGTATAAACAGCAGGAACAAACGGCTTACGAAAAAATACGATCAGTGCTTGATTTTGTTTCGAGCATGACGGATTTGTATGCGGTTGAACTGTTTAGAAAGATGAAGGGGATTTCTTTTCCATCGCTAGATTAGGCCCGTTCGTTTTTCTTTCTTTTTTTCGGAAAAAAGAAAATGTAATTAATTTTGCCGGCTCATGAGTAGAAGAATTCCACAAGAAAAGAAACAACTAACGGATATCGAGGTTATTGATATTGCAGAAGAAGGAAAAGGCGTAGGAAAAACCGATGACCTGGTTGTTTTTATAGAAAAAGCCATACCTGGAGATCGGGTAGATGTTGAGTTGATCCGGAAAAAGAAAAATTTCGCGGAGGCAAGAATTACCCAGATTAAAAATTTTTCCAAACATCGGGTGGATGCCTTTTGTAAACATTTTGGCACTTGTGGTGGATGCAAGTGGCAGCATATGGATTATGAAGCCCAATTATTTTACAAGCAAAAGAGCGTAGATAATGCACTAAGTCGGATAGGAAAGGTAGATACGGCAACTATGGAAGCAATTTTACCATCCACAAAAACGAAGTACTACCGCAATAAGTTAGAATACACCTTTTCCAACAAGCGATGGTTAACGAATGAGGATATTGCCCACGGTGAAGCGCAGGAGCTAAATGCGTTAGGCTTCCATGTTCCCTTACGTTTTGATAAGATTTTAGCCATTGAGCATTGCTATTTACAGCGAGATCCTTCCAATGCGATCCGAAATGAACTCCACGAATTTGCATTGGCGCATCACATTAGCTATTACGATTTGCGAAACCATGAGGGGGCGTTACGGAATTTGATGATCCGTACAACGACCACAAACGATCTGATGGTGGTGGTCGTCTTTGCTTATCCTACAGACGAGCAGATCACGTTAGTTATGGAGTTCTTAAGAAAGCGATTTCCCGAAATCTCTTCCCTGCAATATATGGTCAATCAAAAAAAGAACGATACCATTTTTGATCAAGAGATCGTTTTGTATGCAGGTAACGATTATATTGTTGAGGAGATGCCTTTGGATGAAACGAGGAATGTGCTGAAGTATAAAATTGGTGCCAAGTCTTTTTATCAAACAAATGCTGAACAAGCGTATGAGCTGTATAGGCTTACGCGGGAATTCGCAGGGTTCAAAGGAGATGAATTGGTTTATGATTTGTACACGGGAGCGGGGACAATCGCTAATTTTATAGCAAAAGATGTACGACAAGTAATCGGAATAGAATATGTTCCATCAGCTATTGAAGACGCGAAGTTAAACTCTGCATGGAATGGTATTCAGAATACGCAATTTTTTGCCGGAGATATGAAGGATGTCCTCACGCCTGCCTTCGTTCAACAACATGGAAAACCCGATGTGGTCATCAGCGATCCGCCACGGGCAGGAATGCATCCCGATGTGGTGCAACGCTTATTGGAATTAGGGGCACCTAAGATCGTTTACGTAAGTTGTAATGCTGCCACGCAGGCAAGGGATTTAGCCTTATTAAGCACTTCCTACAAGATAAGCAGAATAAAACCGGTTGATATGTTTCCACATACGCAACATGTGGAAAATGTGGTTTTGTTGGAATTAAAGGAGACATAAGGCATAAGTATCAAGACATAAGACCTCTTTTAGCGAAAAGGATTAAAGCGAAAAGCATAAAGCCAAGGGCGTCTAGGAATATCTTGATACCTGATACTTACATCTTGATACTATAATACGATGGATTTAGAAGAATTATTAGCCGCTCAGGCTGGGGATGATGGCCAAGGAAAGAAGAAAGAAAGTCCGCTAAAAAGCTTAAGGACGGATCTGGATTTTTATACCGATTCGATTAAGGAAGTGGCGGTTGAAATTATGGCCGAAGGACTTTCCCAATACCCTATATTTATAGCCCATCAGCACATGGTTCGTTTGGGTGAAATTATTCTCGATCGCGATGAATTGGGAACCCAATGGACCATTCAAGCATCTACGCTGGAAGAGTTTATCGAAAAAGGAGTTATCCTTAGCGAAAGAAAAGCACTCTTTATCAAAAACTACAAGAAACCGGAAGACTATATGTGTCTTTTCGTAATCGTTCCGGAAGGGGCAAATTTTGTTTTTTATCCCTATAAAGGGTGAAAGGTATAAGGCTTGAGCTTTAGACTTCATACTTTTCACCTTATACTTTATACCTCATACCTTACTCCTTGCGTTAAAACGTACAACATATAAATCAAATTTAATGCTTATCTTTGCACTTCATCACAATAGGGGTGCCTTGTTTTTTAATAAAAACACAAATCAAGGCTGAGATTATACCCATCAGGAGAAAGGAATGGAAAAACCATAAATTTCTTCTGAGCACCTGATCCGGATAATGCCGGCGTAGGGAAGGGCTTTATATCATAGAAAAATATTATTGGCAACGGTTGAAAACCCCTATCAACGGCTATTTATTTTATAAGCAGATTTATGGTGAAGAAAAGATGGTTATTCCTTGCTTTGGCCTTAGTTGGGCCTTTGGTAACGTGGGCACAACACCGCATGTCCATTAAGGTAGTAGACAAGCAGACACAACGGCCACTTGCTGGCGCGACGGTGGGATTGGAGGGATCCTTAGCCAGTGCACAAACCAATTTAAATGGAAGCGTTCAATTTAAAAATTTAAAAGAAGGGACATATCGTGTTCAAGTACGTTACTTAGGTTATAAAACAATTAACCAAACGATCGATATCTCCGCGGATGAATCGATGCAAATTGCACTAGCCCCACAGGCATTTTTAGCCGATGAAGTAGTGGTTAATGGCACTCGGGCAAACGCAAATTCGGCAACGACCTATAAAAATGTCTCCCAGAAAGAACTGGCTAAGAACAATCTTGGACAGGATTTGCCGTACCTTTTAGAACAAACACCGGGAGTGGTGAGTTACTCGGACGCTGGAGCTGGTGTGGGCTATACAGGATTGCGGATCAGGGGTAGCGATCCAACGCGAATAAATGTAACGGTGAATGGTATCCCGTATAATGATTCCGAAAGCATGGGCTCTTTTTTTGTAAACTTACCCGATTTTGCTTCTTCCGTGGATAATATTCAGATACAGCGTGGAGTCGGAACGTCTACCAATGGAGCTGGGGCATTTGGCGCCAGTATCAATATCCAAACGAATACCCGTCGGGATACCGCTTATGCCGAATTGGATAACAGTTACGGATCGTTTAATACCTGGAAAAATACGGTACGCTTAGGTACGGGGCTTATTGATAATCAATTTACGGTTGACGGGCGGCTTTCGCGGATTCAATCGGATGGTTTTATCGATCGGGGAGCATCTGATTTAAAGTCCTTCTTTTTAAGCGGTGCTTGGTATGGAAACAAAAGCTTAGTCCGCGCCAATGTCTTTTCGGGTAAAGAAAAGACCTACCAGGCATGGAATGGTGTGCCGGAAGAAAAGCTTTTTGGTACGCCAGACGATATTGAAGGTTTTATTGCTGCCAATGGTTTAGAAGGAAAGGATGCAGAAAATATTCGCCAGGCAAATCCACGCACTTATAACTCCTTTTTGTATCAAAATCAAAATGATAATTATCAGCAAGATCACTATCAGTTGTTATATTCTAC
The DNA here is from genome assembly GCF_039542865.1 of Olivibacter ginsenosidimutans. Taxonomy (NCBI): domain Bacteria; kingdom Pseudomonadati; phylum Bacteroidota; class Sphingobacteriia; order Sphingobacteriales; family Sphingobacteriaceae; genus Olivibacter; species Olivibacter ginsenosidimutans. The sequence goes on from NZ_BAABIQ010000043.1 coordinate 44,651, forward strand.
AACCGCCATCAACAAATTAACCTTAAATGGAGCCCTCCATTATACCAGGGGAAGTGGTTATTACGAAGAATATAAGGCCGGAGAAAAGTATACCGACTATGGTTTAAATCCCGTAGTGATTGGTGATAGTACATTGAAGAAGACAGACTTGGTAAGAGAGCGGTGGCTTTCCAATTATTTTTACGGATTAACCTATAGCGCGGAGTATAAAGCAAATGATCGCTTGAATCTCACGTTAGGCGGTGCATACAATCGGTATAAGGGCGATCATTATGGGGATATCACCTGGTCTAGAAACCCACTATTCACTGCTGTTGAAAATTATACTAGTGCGCCAGATAATTCTTTCCAAACAGCTTATCGCTATTATTTTAATAAAGCGACGAAAAATGATTTTAACGTGTTTGGAAAAGGGGATTATAGAATAGGTAACGTTGGATTATTTGCCGATTTGCAATACAGAAGAGTGTCCTATTCTTTTTTGGGTTATGACCGGAATTTAAACAATGTGCAGCAACAGGTGGAGCTGAATTTCTTTAACCCTAAGGTGGGTATTAGTTATCAGTTGGCGAATAATAGTATGGCTTATGCTTCTTATAGTATAGGAAACAAAGAACCGGTGCGTGACGACTATGAAAATTCAACACCGGATAGTCGACCAAAAGCAGAGCGAATGCAGGATATTGAGTTGGGTTATCGTTTAGGAGGGACACAATTCAATGCGGGCTTTAATGCTTATGCGATGTTCTACAAAAATCAATTAATTTTGACCGGACAGATTAATGATGTGGGTGCCCAAACACGGATGAATGTTCCGGATAGCTACCGGATGGGAGTAGAAGCCGATGTTAAATGGCAGCCGATTCCCGCTTTCTATTGGGCATTGACTGGAGCATGGAGTCAAAATAAGATTAAGAATTTTGTTGAATATATCAATATTTACGATGAAAATTGGGAGGTGGCTGATCAACAGATCAATGCTTTGGGCCGTACGGATATTGCCTTATCACCGAGTTTCGTAGGATCGAGCGAGCTCAGTTATCGACCAATTGCTGATACTGAAATCGCTTTTATTTCGAAATACGTTTCCCGGCAATACTTGGATAATACCTCTGATCAAGAACGGAGCTTGGATGCCTTTTTTGTAAACAACCTTCGTTTAAGTTATCAGCTGCGGTTTAAGGGGGTTAAGCATATCGGATTATCCCTTTTGGTTAACAACATCTTTAATGAAAAGTATGAATCGAATGGATATACCTATAGCTCTATTTATGAAGGAGATCCGACGGTTTATACCAATAATTTCTATTTTCCACAGGCGGGAACCAATTTTCTGTTAGGACTTCATGTAGGGTTTTAATTTTAAAAGGCTGTTACCGTTAGCGTAAGGAGCATTTCCTTGCGCTATTATGCTATTGGTATCTTGTGGTTAAGCTTTTGTCATTTTGAACATCAATAACGATTATAAATTGACGGAGGGGTATTATATATTTGCGTTGCGTATTCGCTGGATTCGCAAAAATAGGCCTTAATATTCCGTTCATGAGATTTATATTTATCCTTTTACTCTTCACCTTCCTCCCTTGGCCAAGCGCTGCGTTCAATATATCCGATTACCGCTTTCACACCATGCCCGAGACTTCCTATTATGGTGGTATACACAGCATCGCTAAAGATAGTATAGGCAGAATCTGGTTTAGCGGATACGATGCATTGTTTATGTACAATGGAGATTCATTTATACAGATGAATGACCTCATTACAAGCCATTTGCCCAGCGCATACTGGACATACGGACAAGTGATCACCGATAAATCTAAAAAACTGTATGTCGCCACGAACCACGGTCTTTTACGCTTCAATTATCAAACACAAACATTTGACCTGATATTGAAAGGAAATATAGGAACAGTTGTCTCTGGAGAAGATGGTTCGATTTGGATGATAAGGAATAATAAGGTCGAATCATTTCAACCAGGCCATTTGTCTGCTATCACAGACTATCCGTTAGTACCAAATGTTTCGATTGCTGCCTTAATAAGTACTAAAAAAGAAATCTATATTGCATCTGAAGGAAAACTTTACACATTAACGAAAGCAACTAAACAGTACCATTTATTTGCTGATTTGGGAAATTCCTCTTTTGTCATAAGAGATGTGGTAGCACATAATGGGTCGACCTATATTCTCACACAACTCAATGGGCTATATGAATGTGATCATAATGGGAAAATAGTAAAACATTATCCCCTCGCTTCCGGCAGTGGAAAATCCACCAGTACTAAAGGCCTCTATATAGACTCTTCAAACATCATATGGGTTGCTACTCAATCCGGACTCTTTCTCATAGATCCACTTACAAAAGAAATCCATTTACTTCGTTCCAATCTCCATTATGCGTACTCGCTGCCAAATAACTCGGTTTGGTCTATCTATCCTGACCCTGACGGAGGCGTATGGATAGGCACCTATGGGGGGAAATTGGCTTACATGACTTTTTTCGACAATGATGTAAATTATTTCAAACCTACTTTGGGGGGGTTGAACCACCCCATTATCAGCTGCTTCGATGAAGATGATGAGGGTAACTTATGGATAGGGACTGAAGGCGGTGGTTTGAATTATTGGGACAGGAAAACCGATCATTTCTCTTATTATACGCAGGAAAATGAAACGGGGATAACGTCTAACATGATTAAAATGCTGCACCGAGAAAAGGAATATGGGCCATTGCAAATAGCAACCTTCAATGGCGGAATGGAGCAGTTCGACAAAAAGCAGCGGCGTTTTATTGATCTACAAATGTATTATCCCGCCACAACACAACAAATGAGTGTCTATGATTTTGCCTTGGAAAGCGATTCTGGTATTTGGATGACCAATCCGGATATTGAATTGATGTATAAGGATAAGAAAAGAGGCACAATTGAAATGGTTACCTTGATTGATTCTACAGGAAAGGCAGTTAAGATGCATATCGAAACACTTTTTCGTGGTAAAGGGGATAGCCTATGGCTCATCACACGGACAGGTTTATACATCGCGAATGTACGGACCAAGCAAATCATAAAGCATTATTACTTAGCAAATGCACCATATGCAGTAAACAACCTGTGTTCTTATTATAAGACATCCGATTCGGATATATGGTTCGGAACGCGTGGTGGTGGCGTTAACCGATTGAGCAAAGATGGGCGTTATACTAATTTTGGTGAAAAAGAAGGGTTATTGGGAAAAACGGTTTTCGGTATATTAGAAGATACTAACTCGAAAGATATCTGGTTTAGCACCAATGATGGATTATACTATTACGACCATGAGCATAAACAAATTCGTAAATTTCCGTTAGATATTTCAAAGCTTTGCGGAACATTTTATGTACGATCCTGCTTTAAAACTTCAAAAGGTGAAATGCTATTTGGTGGAACGAATGGATTCATTATGTTCACTCCCAGTAAAATAAAGCAGAACAATCAAAAACCCAAGGTCTTCTTTACGGATTTATTGATTAATAATAAAAAGATCGTTCCGGGAGACAAAAACTCGCCATTGAAACAAGATATATCTACTTGGTCTTACTCGGAAAACAATAAAAACAAGATAGTACTTGCTCATAACCAGTCTAACATAGAAATACGGGTTTCGACAACAAGTTATCTACAAGCGGAAAAGAATCAATATGCCTACAGAATGCTTGGCCTTTCGGATAAATGGTACCCTTTACCGCTAGGGCAGAAATCGGTGCAGTTCTTCAATTTGCCTGCAGGAAAACATATATTCGAAATAAAAGCAGCAAATAACGACGGTTTGTGGGGAGACGATATTTCAAGCTTATGTTTCGAAATAAAACCATCTCCATTTTTGTCTATCTGGGCATATATTTTCTATTCTGTCGCATGTCTATTTATGGTGTACTTTATATGGAGATACTTCACCAATAAAAAAATATTCAAGCATAGGCTCGAAATGGAACAGCTCAAAGAGCAGAACATGAAAGAGCTTACGCAAGCGCGGATTAATTTTTTTACCAATATTTCGCATGATTTAAAAACGCCGCTCACGTTAGTTGTCGATCCCTTGAAACAACTAAAAGAAATTTTACCTGAGAACCAGTCGTCGAGTGCCTTAACCTATGTGCACCTGATAGAAAAGAGCGTAAATCGAATTCAACGTATGATCAGCCAGCTCCTTCAGTTCAGAGAGATAGAAAGTCAAAAAATCACGGTGAATCAACAACCTGGCGATCTCATTCAATACATTGGGGATATCTTCTCGTTATTTGACCTCTATGCCAACAAAAAGGGAATCGAAACGGTGGTACATACAGAGATAGAAAGCTTTTATACTAAATTTGATCACGATGTAATTGAAAAGATTTTTACCAACCTGTTCTCCAATGCCATAAAATACACGATCGAAAGCGGATTTGTAGGAGTGAGAATTAACAAAACCAGCCAAGAAGAGCTTGCTACCCTTGGGTTGTCAACCAAGACGGATGGCACCTATTTATCCGTTGCGGTAACGAATACCGGAGTAGAGATTCCAGACGATAAGAAAGAGGTGATATTCGAATCTTTTAATCGTTTAACATCGGATAAACTTACTTTTGAAAACAGTACAGGCTTAGGGTTGGCTATTGTTAAAGAACTCGTGAGTTACTTGGAAGGAAAGGTCACTTTACACTCCGGCAATTCGAGGGTTACTTTTACCGTGGTATTGCCCTTTACGTTAGATGCTGTAAAAACAGATAACAAAGGAGGATCATATGACTATACGATTTCCGAAATAAGCAATATGCTGGCCGAATCGGAAGAAATAAACTTGCGCGACAAACAACGACGTAAAACCTATAGCATTGTTGTCATTGAAGACGATCCGAGCTTGAGAGCTTATATGGAGCAGCGCTTATCCGAATATTATAATGTATATACGAGCGTCAATGGTAATGAGGGTATTACTAAAACCGAAAAAATATTCCCGCAAATGGTGATAACCGATTTAATGATGCCAGAGGCAGATGGTTTTGATGTTTGTCGGAAATTGCGTTCAAATATCAAAACGAGTCATATCCCAATCGTTGTACTATCTGCGCTAGGCAAGAATACAGAGAATAAAATTAAGGCATTGGAAAGTGGCGCCAATGTATTTATAGATAAACCTTTTGATATGGATTATTTACTTAAACAGGTAGATAACCTAATCAAAAATCAAAATGAGCTGAAAGCGTCGTACAGCAAAAAATATATCGCCGAACCTTCAAAGATTACCATTTCTTCTACTGACGAAAATTTACTGCAAAGGGCGATGGAACATATCGAGGAAAACATAGGTAATATCGATTATAATGTCGAATCATTTGTATCTGATATGGGAATTGGGCGCACCCTTTTATATCAAAAAATAAATGATATTCTCGGGATGTCAATAAAGGAGTTTATCCTAGATATCCGGCTTAAACGTGGAGCCCAATTGTTAGAACAATCGGATTTAACCGTGTCTGAAATTTCCTATTCCATCGGATTTAACAACCCCAAATATTTCAGTATCTGCTTCAAAAAGCAATTTGGGTTAACGCCTACCGAATTTAGAAAGAAAGCTTAAAGGGCTTGGTTTCTTTTTACGGGTCTTCCTGTGAAATGGAAAAGCTTGAGCTCCTTTGAATTAAGTAAATGGATGATGAAACCACAATTAGTTTGAGCTCCTTCAAAAACAAGCATGCACGAATAAAAAAAGGGTAAAAGCGAAATTCCTGCTAATATGTCCTGTAAATAAGCGGTCTGTACAAAATAGAACCATTTCTGTACAAACCAATACCTTCTCATAAGCGTAGTCGCTTACTTTTGCAAACCAATAACGCTACCAAAATTCTTACCTAAAAACAGGAGACATATATTAAAAAGTTTAACCGTTAACCAAATTGCCTATACGTAAAACTATCCAATGAACACAAAACGATCTTCACTAATCTATATGCATATGAAGATTTAAGATTAACTATTTTTTTAACCCTAATCAAAATCTAAATTTACATGACAAAAGAAATTTACAGCAAGTGGAAAGGCTACGTCATGGTTGTTGCTTTGCTCTTGCTGGCCACAACGTGTAGCTATTCGCAGCAACAGCTTATTAAAATTACAGGAAAAATTATTGATGAAAAAGGCGATGCCCTGGCAGGGGTTTCCGTTCGTATAAAAGAGGGCAATAGCGGAACGGCAACTGATGCGCAAGGCAACTACCTATTACAAGCTCCAGCGTCTGCAACCCTAATTTTTACCTATGTAGGCTACGCGAGTCAAGAGATTAAAGTAAATCCTTCAGGGGTGATGAATATAACGATGGCCAGTGATGGGCTACTAGACGAAGTTGTGGTGGTAGGATATGGTACCATGAAGAAAAAGGATTTGACCGGTGGACTCGCCGTTGTTGGAAAGGAGCAATTGGAAATGGTTTCCACCAATAACTTGATGGATCGTTTGGTGGGACAAGTTGCGGGATTTAGTATCACCACGGCTAATGCTGCCCCCGGACAAAACCAAACGCTTCTTATCCGTGGAGAAAATTCTTTATCCGCAAGCAACGATCCCCTTATTGTGTTAGACGGAATTCCATACAGAGGATCGCTTGCTGATCTGGATCCCAATAACATCGAAAGTCTTTCCATTTTGAAAGATGCCTCGGCTGTAGCCATCTATGGATCGCGCGGTTCGAATGGGGTTATTTTGATCCAAAGCAAAAGGGGGGTGATTGGAAAACCACAAGTAACCTACAAAGGACAAGTTGGCTTATCCGAACCCATGCAGCGAATACAAGTGATGGGCCCCAATGAATACATACGCTTCCAGCAGGATATTGGTCGTCTAAAAGAAAACTATACCGGTGATCAACTTGATCCCATCGCGGGGAATATTATTAGTCAGACGGAAAAGCAAAATTATCAAAATGGCATCACCAACGATTGGCAAGATTACATCTTCCAAACGGGTTTGACAACCGATCATCAACTGGGCTTTTCGGGGGGCACCGAAAAAACAAAGTATATGGCATCGGTGTCCTATCTCAATCAGGATGGTGTGGTTTACAACTCCAACCTAACGCGGACAAACATCTCGGCAAATATCGATCAAACCTTCAATAAATGGTTGACCATGGGTGTTGGTACACAGTTCGTACAAAAAGAGAATGGGGGCATAACCCCTAATATAGAACACGCCATTAAGCAAAGCCCATACGGTCAATATAAAGACGAATTAGGGAATTACGTTACCGAACCCATGGAGTATTCTTTAATTACCAATCCTATGCTCAATGTCAATGCTGATCAGGATAACCCCACACGCAATTTTTTCCTGAGCGCTTATGCGAATATTCAGCTTCCAGTTAAAGGTTTGTCGTTTAGATCTAACTATGGTTATAACTATCGCAGTTCCTTCACCGGAACCTATTATGGGCGGGATACCTATGAGGGACGTGAGGCCCCCGGACTGATAGGCGGATCAGCAAGTATAAGCAATGGCCACTATACCGACTATACTTGGGAAAACGTGCTGCGTTACGAACGGGAGATTGGCGATCATCGCTTCGATGCCACCGGCTTATTTAGTATGCAGCAAACGAAGGATGAAAGCTCATCCATGAGTGGCCAAGGCTTTGTGACAGATGATGTAAGTTACCACATGATCGGTACAGCGGAACGTAATCAAACTAATACCTCATCGCTATCGGAAACGGCCATGTTATCGTATATGTTTCGACTAAACTACTCCTATAAAGGAAAGTATATGGCAACGTTCACGGGTCGTTCTGATGGAGCCTCCGTCTTTGGCATAAACAATAAATACGCCTTTTTCCCTTCAGTGGCCGTGGCCTGGAATATCGCTGAAGAAGACTTTATCAAACAGGTGGATTGGATGGATATGCTGAAACTAAGACTTTCTTATGGTGCTAATGGTAATCAGGCGATTACCCCTTACCGGACGTTGGATCGGCTCTACTCTAAGGTGAAGTACATTTGGGGTGATAACGGTACCGCTGTCAATACCGCTTACTTAGCAAGTGACGGCATCGGTAATCCGAATCTGAAATGGGAAACGACCTACACAACCAACCTCGGATTGGACTTTCAATTTTTCCATAACCGTTTAGGTGGCACGATTGACATGTACCTGTCTAACACCAAAGATTTGCTCATGACACGGACAGTGCCGATTATGAACGGTTATAGTAAAATCTGGGATAATGTTGGTCAAACGCGCAACAAGGGAATCGAGATCGGCTTAAACACTGTTAATATCGATCACCAAAACTTTCGTTGGAGCTCCAATTTGAACTTTTTCTTAAATCGGGATAAGATTGTCGAATTAAGAGGAGACCATGTTGACGACGTGGCGAATAAGTGGTTTATTGGGCAGCCGTTGCGGGTGTATTACGACTATAACATGGTTGGAATTTGGCAAGAGGGCGAAGATTTTAATTACACCGATGCAGATGGAAATGCACGTGCAATTCAAACTGGTGCTACACCAGGTTCAGCAAAGCTGGAGGATGTAGATGGCAATGGTTACATCGATGCCAATGACAAGAAGATCATCGGCTCTCAAAAGCCAAACTTCACCGCTTCCATAGGAAACAGCATTTCGTATAAGGATTTCTATTTTTCTTGTTTATTCAATGGCGTATTTGGTGTATGGCGTGATGACAACATGGCCAATATTGGTGCATGGACCTTCGGCATTACCAACTACGTGCATGGTGCGAACTATTGGACACCCGAAAACCCCAATGCCGAGATTGTTTCACCCGGTTACATCAACACCTTTGGTCATGGTTACTATAAAGAAGTTTCCTATGTACAACTTAAAAACGTGACTTTCGGTTATCGGATAGCACAAAAAGTAGTGCGTAAATTGGGTTTAAGTGCTATCGACATGAACGTCAGTGTTAATAATGCCTATACCTTCTCTAATATTAGACAAGTACTCAATTATGATAATACGTGGATGGCTTCTTATCCGACCGCTCGGTCTTACATGTTTGGTTTGAATTTAACTTTCTAAATAGCATACAATGAATATCAACAATATCATAAAAATAGGCGTAGCGGTTTTGATTAGCATTTCCGCAAGCGGATGTAAAGATTTTTTAGAAGAAGATTTAAAATCGGAATTGTCGCCTACTAATACGCTCACCAGTACCTATGGATTTGAGGTAGGCTCCGCGGGTCTTTATGCACTCACGCGATCGGAATACAATACCTTTGGTGAGTCAAGTGCCTTTTTGCATAATAATGCCTGTCCCTACGAAGCGTTGCAAGCGGCAACAGATATCGTCGACGTATTTAATAGTGACGCGTCTCTAACGGCATTTGCTAATTTGACCATGACACCAGAAGAACAATTTGTGGGATCGTATTGGAATTGGGCCTATAGCCTGATCGCCTCCGCCAATGAGATATTGGTGTATGCGGATAAAAACACCAATTGGGACACTGAACAAGACAAGGCTCGTTTTCAGGCTGAAGCCCGATTTTTCCGCGCATATGCCTATCGTACGCTGGTTTATTTATACGGAGATGTACCCTACGTCGAAACAATTCTCTATGATTTTCAACTCGATTTCACGCGTACACCTAAAGCAGAGGTTTTAGACCATATTATAGACGACTTAACATTTGCAGCCGAAAATTTACCCGAGAACCCTGATCAAGTGAAAGATGGGAAATTGACCAAATGGGCAGCGTATCATTTGCTTAGTGAAATGTATCTTTTGGATGATCAACCAGAGCCTGCAGCGCAAGCTGCATTAGCCGTTATTAACAGTGGTTATTACCAGCTCATGAAAACACGTTTTGGTGAGAATAAGGATAAGTCTGGCGATGTCTATAGCGACCTGTTCATTGAGAATAACCAAAATCGGTTGAATAACGGGAATAAAGAAAGTATTTGGGTACTGCAATTTGAGTTCAACGCCATCGGCGGAGGTACGAATTCGGACGATTGGACACGTCGTGCCTGGAGCCCGCAATACTACAATATATCGGGTTTTGTTTTGGCTGATACCTTGGGTGGCCGTGGCTTAGCGCAGATTGTACCGATGAAATGGTGGATGGGTACAAAAGGTACCAATGCGACAGGTGATATAGCCGGTATTTTCGACGATGGCGATATGCGTAACTCTAACTATAACATCAAGCGTAATTGGTATTATAACAATGTATCCGACGCTTCTTTGTATGGAAAAAAGTCGAACATAACGGAGCAAACATGGTTTTCTACCAAAACGCTATTTCCTGCATTAACGAAATTCTTTTACGGCCGTGCAGAGAACCTGAGCCTTACGGGTAGTTATAGAGACCGCATGAAATTTCGGTTGGCCGAAACCTATTTGTTGCTTGCCGAGGCCTATTTGGATATGAACGACCCTACAAAAGCTGCTGATGCGGTGAATGAAGTCCGTAAGCGAGCCGGTGCTTCCACCATCGATGCTAGCCAGATGAATATGGATTTCTTGCTAGATGAGCGCATCCGGGAGTTGGTGGGCGAAGAAAGTCGGCGTTTTACGTTGGTACGTACCCATAAATATGTTGATCGGGTAAAAAAATATAACAGCGCCTTAAAAAATAAGGTACAAGAATATCATGCCCTATGGCCAATTCCACAAGGTATTATTGATGCAAACCGAGATGCCGAATTCCCTCAAAATACAGGGTATTAATCATTGAAAACGAATTTATACGATGAAAAAAAGAAATTATTTATATAAAGTATTACCGTTGTGGTTGGTTGTACTTTACTTATCTTCTTGTAATAAAGGAGTTATGGACATCGATAAGGTGGAAGAGCATTTAGAGATCCAGGCATCTGCTGCAGCGATTGCTTTAGATGAAAGTCATTTGACGGACGACATTATTACTTTCAATTGGACACCCGCCAGAACAGTATCAGACGATCATGTTGTTTTATATTCAACAAAACTGGATCTATTGGGCAACAATTTCGGTACGTCTACAGCCATCTTATCTTATGAAGATGATGGGGTGTTTAGTAAGAGTTTCACCTCAGAACAGCTACAAAACTGGGCAAACGAGAAATGGGGACTTTCAGCCAATAAGCCCTTTACCCTACAGTTTCGCGTTGTCGCTGAATGGCAAGGTGGGCCTACCTTTGAGGCACCCGAAGTTCGCACGGTTACCGTTAACGTGCAACCCATTAAAACCGTGATTTTTGATGCTGATAAGGTGTTTTTAGGAGGATCTGCTGTACCAGGCATGAGTCAAGTTGAAATGAGCCAAACCTTGGAAAATTTGGATCAGTATGCTTATTTACTGGATTTACAAGTGGGAGAATTACAAATTCCAGTCGACTTTAATGGAGAGACCAACTATATCTGTCCAACAGATGGAGATGGAACGTTGAAAGACGGAGAGGCTGTACCCGTTACCATGCGGGATGCCCCCGCATCCTGGAAGATTGAGGAGCCAGGTCAGTATCGCGTGGTGGTTAATATGAAAAACAAAACGGCTTCCATCTATTCACCCGAAAAAGCGCTTGAGCCCAAAACCGTTGTTTGGAATAACTCGGCCGGGGGCCAAACAACGACCGCGGTGACCGAATTGTGGATGCATGGTGCGATTAACAATTGGGGGACACCCATAAAATGTAATGCGACCGTGAGTTTGGCGGACCCGCAAATATTAGTATATACAGGAGGTCTAACTGGCAAAACTAAATTCATCGTGTATGGCGGAAACGACAACGACAAAAATCTGGCATACGCCTTTAGTTGTCCGCTCACCAGCACGGGCGCACAGCAAGAACAGACCCTGGTTTTGGGTAAGGAAGCAGACTTGTCGGGCGGTTTTACCTCCGCACAACGCAACTCATACTATACCATTCCAGCAGGAGCAAATATCGTAATACTCGATTTACGGAATATGAAGATAACGGCCGAAAAGCGGTAAAGAAACGGAGATTTTACAAAATATTTTTACAGCATAAACATGAAAAAATTGAATTATAAAACACTCGTCAAACTGGCTTGTATGATGCTGGCTTGCCTGCAATCATTTGCTTGTTCATCTAGCGACATCGATAAAGACATAAGCGATCATGGTAACAATACCTTGTTCAAACCCAACTATAATCGCAATTCGGTATTTCGAAATCCAATGAACGGTTGGGTGATGTATGCCGCGCGTACTGCTGATGCAGCCTATTGGGATACAGAGTTTTATGTGTCAAACTTGGGTAAAAAGGTAAAAGCAATAGACTATGCCTCGGCTTGTTACATCCGTACCAGTTGGGCTTCTATGAATCCTAGGGAGGGCGTTTATAGCTGGCGCGATCCCAATTCACAGATTGGTAAACTTATCAAGGGCGCTGAGGAAAGAGGGTTGCCCATTGCTTTCCGCTTTGTGGTAGACGGACAGGATCAGGGGTTGAATACTCCACAGTTTGTCTTTGATGCAGGAGCCAAATATTATATGGTAGATAGCAAATTTCCGGATCGCTTGTCTCCCTATCCACAAGATCCTGTTTTTCAAAAGTATTATGTCAAGTTTATTCAGGCCTTGGCTGAAGATTTTAACGATCCCGATCGTACCGCCTTTATTGACGGGTATGGTCTCGGAAAATGGGGAGAAGGACATGGCGTCATTTATGAAGATCCCAATACGTCGACTGGCGCTAATACTGAAAAGCTGAAAGAAGAGGTAATGAATTGGATTACCGATGTATATACGCAATATTTCACCAAGGTTCCTTTACTTATGACGTATCATCGGGTGATTGGCGATCCCGCCAGTGATGGTGCTGTTAATCCCAATAGTGCTCACTTATTGGAATTAGCCATTAATAAAGGGTATAGCCTTCGCCAGGATGCTTTTGGTATGACAGATTATTACCAAGCTTGGGAGAAGGAGTTTGCTAAAACCTGGAATTTTAAACGTCCCATTGTTATGGAGGGAGGATGGATTATCAGTTCGCACCGTTATTGGCTCGACTCAGGTGGCAAGTATAGAGAGGGGCATCCAGAGGATGTACGACAAGGAGAATTTGATGCATCTGCCGAGGCACACGTGAATATGATGGACTTCCGTGCAGGATCAGAGACGCTCTCCTGGTTTGAAAATAGCTTTCCACTGGTTCAACGTTTTGTTTCTGAAGGGGGCTATCGCTTATATCCTGATCAAATTTATTTACCCGAGGAGATAAAAAGGGGCACCGAAGTTACCTTATCCAGTCGTTGGCGTAATATGGGCTGGGGATACCTTCCAAATAATATTCCGCAATGGAATTATAAATATAAAGTTGCTTTTGCCTTGCTCGATGCCGCAGGCGAGGTAAAAAAAGTTTTGGTGGATAAAGATAGCGAACCGTCTAATTGGTTGAAAGATAAACCGGTTACCTATGATTTCAAAACAACAGTAGACGTACCCGCAGGAACCTATTCCTGGGCGATAGCTATCGTTGATACTTCAAAGGACAACCAACCGGGGATTACGCTCGCGGTAAATGAGACGATTACTAACGATGGGTGGATGAAGCTTTTGGATGTGCACGTGCAATAAAAAGATGATAGTTCACGTATGCTGATAAAGATGGGTCCAGGGTCAAATGAATTAATATAGTCAAATAAGCATCATTTGATGGCTATTGTCTACCGATCAGTAGACAATAGCCTATTTAAACAGCAGTCGCGGGCGTAAAATTCTTAACATCCCATAATGATGAAAATGAATGTATGTATTCCGACAATGTTAATCCTCTTAAGTGCTTTTTATCCCGCGTTGTTGCACAATCTACTATGGCAAACGTTTACGGGCGTCGGGTACAATCGTTGAACGGAAAAAGGGGTGCTACTGTTTCTTTCCGTTGAATTCATTATATTGGTCAAACCAAAGCGGATGTACAGATATGAAACAAAAACAATCTCAGCTACCTTACCAATGGCCTGCTATCGAAGCTCCTCTTGCTATTCGCAGGCCCCGAGAGCGCGTGCTTCATGAGGATCGCGTGGTAGATGATTATTATTGGTTGAACGACTATTTTAAAAATGGCCCAAATAGGGATGAGGTGATCGAATACTTAAAAGCAGAAAATGCCTATGTGGATGGCATGATGGCTGGAACGAAGGACTTTCAAGATCAATTGTTTCACGAGCTTAAGGCGCGAATTAAAGAACAAGATGAATCCGTTCCTTATCTTAAAAATGGATACTATTATTATATTAAAACCGAGGAAGGTAAACAGTATTTTAAATACTGTAGAAAAAAGGGAACGTTAGAAGCGCCAGAAGAGGTGCTATTGGATGTTGATCAAATGGCTGAAGGACATCCCTATTTTAGTGTGGTGGGATTTGATGTAAGTCCAGATACACATTTAATGGTCTTCGGTGTCGATACATTATCCCGAAGGGAGTATACTTTGTACATTAAAAATATCAGAACAGGCGAATTTTATCCAGAGTCCATTTCCGGAACAACAGGGGATGTTGCTTGGGCAAATGATAATGAAACGTTTTTCTATACCGCAAAAAATCCAGAAACCTTACTCACAGAGAAAATCTTAAAACACCGTTTGGGAAAAGATAGTAAAACCGATGAGGTTGTGTATGAAGAACAGGATAAAAGCAATTATATTGGTGTAGAGCGGGCGAAATCGGGTAGGTTCATTTATATTAATTCTAGTGCAACGACAAGTTCGGAAACCTATTTTATATTAGCGGACCAACCAGAAAGTGCCTTTAAATGCTTCCAGAAGCGAATGAAGGATGTATTATATGAAGTAACTGCCTTAGAAGATCGCTTTTTGATCTTGACTAATAAAGATGCACTGAATTTTAAATTAATGGAATGTCCCTTAGATAGGACGAATATAGCGCATTGGAAAGAAGTAATCGGTCACAGGGAAGACGTACTTTTGGAGGGCGTGGATGAGTTTAAGGATTTCTTGGTTGTTACTGAACGGAGGAATGGACTTGCCCAATTCCAAATTCGCCATTTAGGCAGTGGAGAAAATTATTACCTTGACTTTGGGGAGGCTGCATATACGGCAACTACGGGAGCAAATATGGAATATCACACAGACGTATTGCGCTATAACTATACTTCCTTGACAACACCTTCTTCGGTTTATGATTACCGTATGTCGACAAGGGAAAAGGTATTAAAGAAACAACAAGAAGTTTTAGGAGGATATGATCCGACAGCCTATATATCCGAACGGATATATGCAACGGCGGATGATGGTGTTAAAATTCCGATTTCTTTAGTTTACCAAAAGGCCGTGCCGAGGGATAGTAATGCTCCTTTATTGCTTTATGGTTATGGTTCGTACGGGGCTTCCATGGATCCTAGCTTTAGCAGTACACGACTAAGTTTGCTTGAGAGGGGTTTCATCTTCGCTATTGCCCATATCCGAGGTGGCCAGGAAATGGGTAGGCAATGGTATGAAGATGGGAAGTTAATGAAGAAGAAAAATACGTTTTTAGATTTTATTGCCTGTGCGCGGCACCTCATCGCGCAGGGATATACATCCCGTGAACATTTATATGCACAAGGTGGTAGCGCCGGTGGCTTATTAATCGGTGTGGTTATGAATGAGGCTCCAGAGCTATGGAATGGCCTGATTGCACAGGTACCTTTCGTTGATGTGGTCAATACCATGTTAGATGAAAATATTCCGCTTACAACCAATGAATATGACGAATGGGGTAACCCAAATGAACCGGAAGCGTATTGGTATATGAAAAGTTATGCCCCTTACGAGAATATTGAGGCGAAAGATTATCCCCATTTATTAGTAACCACAGGCTTGCACGACAGTCAGGTGCAGTATTTTGAACCCGCAAAATGGGTAGCCAAGCTCCGCGCTATAAAAACAGGCCCTCAGGTTTTATTATTAAAAACAGAAATGGATTACGGGCATGGCGGTGCATCCGGCCGATTTGATTATTTAAAAGATGTTGCGCTTAATTATGCTTTTTTGCTCACTTTGGAGGGGATTTTCAACTAATCCGTGAGTTCCCCTCTAATATTAACTTCTACCCATCGAGCCACTTCGCTTTGGCTTTCAAATTCGCCTTGAAGGTACATAAGCTTCGTTACTGCGGCTTCAAAGGTCATGTCAAAGCCACTGAGGACTCCCATGTCTTTTAACCAATGGCTGGTTTCATAACGGCCGAGTTCTACGGACCCAACCTTGCATTGCGAAATATTGACTATATTTTTGCCATTTTTAATCGCTTGACGTAGCATATCGAGAAACCAGGATGCGGTAGTTGTATTCCCTGAGCCGAACGTCTCCATGATAACAGAACGGGCATTAGATTCCAGTACCGCTTTTACGACTTCTTTGCTTATCCCGGGATATAATTTGAGGACGGAAATAGAATTATCGATCTTTGTATGCAATACAAACTCTTTTCCGCTATTGTTCATTAAAGCGGGACGGTTGTATTTGAGGTGTACGCCCGCTTCGGCAAGGACCGGATAATTTGGAGAACGGAAAGCCTCAAATTTGGCGGAGTTATACTTAAAAGAGCGATTGCCCCTGAACAATTTGCTATCGAAATAGATGCATACTTCTTGCACGCGAGCGCGGCCATTCTTTTTAGCAGAGGCAATTTCAAGTGCTGTAATTAAATTTTCGCGTGCGTCAGTACGTATTGCGCCAATAGGGAGTTGAGAGCCAGAGAAAATAACCGGTTTTTGCAAACCTTCAAGCATAAAGCTTAAAGCTGAAGCCGAAAAGGCCATTGTATCCGACCCATGTAAGATAACGAAGCCGTCATATTGCTCATAATTATCTTTAATTAATTCGGCCATTTGAATCCAGATTGCCGGTTGCATGTTGGATGAATCGATAATCGGATCAAATGAGTGAATCGATAGATGGTAATTCAAACGGCTAAGTTCCGGTACGTTTTTACGGATAAGATCAAAATCAAATGGAACAAAACTTCCCGATGTCTCATCGGTAACCATTCCAATAGTACCCCCCGTATATAAAATAAGTACATTATTCATGTATAATACAGCAATAAAAGGTCAAGGCAAACATAAAGGTATTAAATTCCGAAGACAATTTCAGCATTACGCGTTGTAATGTTCGCAACTTCTTCTATAGATTTTTGGTGAAGGTCAGCAACTTTTTGTGCGATATGGATCAAATAACTACTCTCATTGGGCTTTCCCCGGAAAGGTGCCGGAGCTAAATAGGGAGCGTCAGTTTCTAACACGATATGGGATAAATCGATCTGTTTGACCACGGTATCCAATCCTGCATTTTTGAACGTAACGACACCGCCAATGCCAAGGAAAAAACCAAGATTTATAGCCCTTTTAGCTTGTTCCAAAGTACCGGTAAAGCAATGGAAAATACCAAAGAGCTTATCGTCGGCTAATGCTTCCAATAAAGCAAAGAGTTCGTCAAAGGCTTCCCTACAATGAATAACGATAGGAAGATTGCGTGCCTTAGCCCAGGCCACTTGGATGCGAAAAGCCTCTTGTTGTTCTTTTAAAGTCGTTTTATCCCAATAAAGGTCTAAACCGATTTCTCCTATAGCGTATATTTTTTGTTGATCTAATGCGGCTTCTATAGCGGCCAGTTCTTCCTTAAAATTAGCCTTTACACTGCAAGGGTGTAAGCCGAGCATAGGAAAGCAGTGTTGGGGATAGGATTTTACGGTATTAAATACCTTCTCTACAGAATCGCGATCTACATTAGGAAGAAATAAACGGGAAATCTGATTGGCAAGGCAACGTTGGATCTGTTCTGCTAAAGCTGCACCATCATGATAATAAATATGGGTATGCGTATCGGTAAGTAGCATGTAAACAAACCTATAGAAAATATACCAGAATATCGTTACGTAAATGTAAATAAGTACGCGCGAAAGATCTTACCGACCTTCGCGCGCGCACGCTTTTTACTTTTTCTTTTACTTTTTCGCCGTAGCGTTAGTATCCGCTGCTGCTGGAGCAGCCTTTGGAGCTACAATATCAATTAGTTCTATATCGAATGCGAGTGGGGTATAGGGCTGAATACCCATGCTTCCTTGTTCGCCATAGCCGAGTTTAGAAGGTAAGATGAAGGTTGCTTTTGAACCTTTTGATAAGAGTTGGATTCCTTCATCCCAGCCAGGAACAACGGCCCCAACACCGATAGGGATACGGATTGGATCATAAGGTTCGCGCATTTGATTATAAACGTTTCCTTTTTTCGCATCTTCCTTTACACTACTATCAAATATTTTCCCGCCTAAGAAACGACCGGTGTAGTGCACAACAACCGTATCTCCAGCATGCGGCTTTTGTCCGCTTCCTTCTTTTTCAATTTTATATTTTAAGCCAGAGCTAGTTGTTTGTACATCTAGGTTGTTCTTTTTAATGTAATTTTCAATTTTTCCCCCTTCCGCATTTTTAGCTTTTTCGCGATCCTGGGTAATGTATTTTTCCACTTCGGCATTGAATACACTATCGGTAAGTGTTCCTTTAGGGATAACCTTATTGATTTTAAACGTATGGTTAATGTAATGTCCACCAAATGGAGGTTTGGGTTGGCCTGATTTTGCGACCATAGTATCGATATTCAATTGAAATATAGCGCTATCGCCTTCGCCAAGCATGGATAAGGCACTAAAAATATCGCCTTTATACATCGATTTTTGTGCGGCCAAATAAAATGGTTGTTCCATTTCATAACTACTATTTAAAACCGAATCATTTTCTGTTGTAATAACGGCACCTAAAGAGACGAAATCCCCTTCTTTGATCTTGGGTTTTCCTTCGTCTTTTACAATTTTGTATTTCATGCCTCCTTCGCCGTCTTTGAAATTTTGGCATGACGTTGCTCCTAATCCTGTTAAAGCCGCCAAGCCTAAAATAAGGGATGTTTTTTTCATTTTTCTCTTTACTTGTTAAATTTTTCTTTTATACGATTATACGTTCTTTTATAGTGTTAACTGTTCTTGATAACTGGGCAAAATGGATTTGAATTTATCAACCACTTGTGCTAAAGGTAAATCATCGTGTCCTCCAGCAGCATTTCGGTGCCCTCCGCCATTAAAATAAGTAGCGCAAACCTCATTTACCGGAAATGTTCCGGTTGAGCGCAAAGAAAGTTTGATTTGATTTGTTCTATCGATAATCAGTGCTGCTAGCCGGATTCCGCTGATTGATAAGGCATAATTTACTAAACCTTCCGTATCGCCTGTAGTAATATTAAAACGGAGTAAATCTTCTTTTGTTATGGCAAAGTAGGCCGTGTTAAATTGGGGAAGCACCTGTAGACGGTTTAATAAGCAGAAACCCAGAAACCGTAATCGATTTTCAGAAGAGCTGTTATAAACAAGATCGTGAATTTCTGCATTCTTTGCTCCAAGTAAGATAAGATCCGCTACGGTTAAATGTACTGCTGCCGTTGTGGATTGGAATCGAAAGGATCCGGTGTCGGTCATAATGCCTGTGTAGATGCAGGAAGCGATTTCTGGTGTGATAGAAGCGCGATCGTCCATGAGGTTAACGATAAAGTCGTATACCAATAGGGCAGTCGCCGCCGCGTCTGTATCCCAGAGCCTAAAATCATCGAAATCTTCAGGAACCAAGTGATGGTCGAGCATCACTTTGATCGCTTGGCTTTCTCGCAAAATGCCTTGCATATCGTGCGTGCGGCCTAGACCGTTAAAATCTAAGCAGAAAATCAGATCAGCTTGCTTAATCAATTGGTCGGCTTGTGCTTGATGATCGGTATAGATGAGCGCTTCCTCCTGATGTGGCATCCAATGCAAAAAAGAGGGATAATCGGATGGAACAATCAATTGCACCTGATGACCGCGTGCTTTTAACCATAAAAGCATTGCTAAAGAAGAACCTAAGGCATCGCCATCTGGCTTATAGTGCGTGGTAATAACGATCGTTTTTGGTTCGGCTAATATTTCCTTCAGCGTGGTTATTGTTAACATGCAGCGATTTAAAGATTGCAAAGCTATTAAAATTTTTATGCACTTGCATATATAGGTACAATATTTTAAAATGAGAAATATTATCCCATAAAACTGTATTTTTGCAACAAAATATAAGAAATGACTACAAATAGAACGTTTACGATGATTAAACCTGATGCGGTTGGCAATGGACACATTGGGTCGATTTTAAATGACATCCTTGCCGCAGGTTTTCGCATAGTTGCTCTGAAATATACCCGTTTGACAAAAGAAACAGCTGGTGCGTTTTATGCCGTACATAAAGAACGACCATTTTATAAAGATTTAGTAGATTTCATGAGTTCTGGACCAATTGTGGCCGCTATTCTAGAAAAGGAAAACGCAGTGGAGGACTTTCGGAAGTTAATTGGCGCTACAGATCCTGCTAAAGCAGAACCAGGTACTATTCGGAATAAGTATGCCCAATCTATAGAAGCAAATGCCGTTCATGGATCGGATTCCAATGAGAATGCAGCCATCGAAGGGAGCTTTTTCTTCTCCGCTTTAGAACAGCATTAAGAAGGGTTTAAGATGCAAAGAAGGTTTAAGGTGTGAGGAGGAAGGCGTATGGGTGGGTGGTTCGATCAATTCCGTCCGTGGTCGGACAGGCCCAATAACAAATAACGATTAACTATTAGGGCTATTTTCTTCGTGTAATTAAAGCTTATCCCTATCACGCTATACCGTATAGCCTTAAACCCTTATCCCTTACACTATACGCCTTTTACCTTTTTCCTCATCCCTTTCCCCTTAATTGGGCCCGATACCGTTTGATTGTTTCTTCTAGACCTAAGTATAGTGCATCTGAAATCAATGCATGACCAATACTAACTTCCAATAAATCGGGTATGTGTTGGTAAAAGTAATGCAGGTTGTGCAGATCGAGATCGTGCCCAGCATTTAAACCTAAGCCCAAGGATTTAGCTATTGTTGCGGCTTCAACATAAGGCTTGATCGCGTTTGCAGGGTCGCGGTGAAAATGGGCTGCGTAACCTTCTGTGTACAATTCGATACGATCGGTTCCTGTTTGTGCGGCAGCCTCCACCATTTTCGGATTAGGATCAACAAAAATAGAAACTCGAATTCCTTCCGCTTTAAACAATGCGGTCATATCCTGTAAATAAACCTGGTGCTTAATCGTGTCCCAACCATGGTTAGAAGTAATTTGGCCAAGTTCGTCAGGCACTAGGGTTACCTGTGCGGGTTTATTGGCTAAAACAAGGTCTACAAATTTCTTTTCTCTACAATTACCTTCAATATTGAATTCAGTATGTATCGCCGTTTGGAGATCAAAAACATCTTGGTAGCGGATGTGACGTTCATCAGGGCGAGGATGTACCGTTATTCCCTGAGCTCCAAATTTTTCGCAATCCAAAGCCACTTGTAATAGGTCGGGATTATTTCCCCCGCGGCTATTTCTTAGTGTAGCCACTTTGTTAATATTTACAGAAAGTTTAGTCATCTCAGTTGACAAACATAGCCAATGTTAGGGGGATATACAATTTTGATAATAGGAATAAGGGAACAATTGTAACAAAAATGTAAATAGCAATCCGTTATTTAGAATGATTAAAAATAATATTATATTTGCAGTGTTCAATTCGGAAAAGAAACGTTTGAATTGGTTGTTTAAAAAAGACCTGTTTACCCACACGATAAAGGTGAGCGTGTGGGTAAGACAGGCGCAAACGCATCTTTATGTGCAATACGAGAATTTTGTGCCAGACGGCCAAGGTAACTGTAAGTCAGTGTACATCGTGCGGAATGTATTTTATTTGGCATAATAATATACTATTACATTTTCTAAACCAAGAGTTTTATCTTTTTTTAACCCACATTAAAACCTATGTTTTTGAACAGCGGGCATTTTGTTTTCCAGATGGTGAAAAACGGTTAGTCATGCACTCTTCGGCGAATGAAATCAGTTTAGCTTTTACGGAAGAAGAATGGGAAGATTTGAAGGAAGTGCTTACAGAGGCCGCTTATTTGGGTAATGTTTATGATATTTTAAAAGGGTGTAAATAAAAGATATTTAAATGTCGAACGCTTGTTTCAAAAAGCTCGACATTTAAATATCCTTCCGAAATTAATATCGGTAATGATCAGGCTTATAGGGTCCATCCACGGTTACACCGATATACGCCGCTTGCTCAGAAGACAGTTCATCCAATTCTACGCCAATTTTGGCTAAATGTAAGCGGGCCACTTTTTCATCCAAATGTTTCGGTAGGGTATAAACCTTGTTTTCATAGTTTCCCGAATTCGTCCACAGCTCAATCTGCGCCAAGGTTTGGTTGGTAAACGAGTTACTCATGACGAAGGAAGGATGGCCCGTTGCACAACCTAAATTAACCAAGCGGCCTTCTGCCAATAGAATAATATCTTTTCCGTCGATCGTATATTTATCAACCTGCGGTTTGATCTCTATTTTGGTATGGCCATAATTTTTATTGAGCCAAGCGACATCTATTTCGTTATCAAAGTGGCCGATATTACAAACGACCGCTTTATCTTTCATTGTTTTAAAGTGTTCTGCTCGAACAATGTCTTTATTCCCCGTCGTGGTAACCACAATATCTGCCTCTTTTACGGCATTGGCAAACTTCTTCACTTCATATCCTTCCATAGCTGCTTGTAAAGCACATATGGGGTCAATTTCGGTAACGATAACCCGTACACCTGCGCTGCTTAATGATTCGGCTGATCCTTTACCTACATCACCGTAACCGGCAACAACGGCGACTTTACCCGCAAGCATTAAGTCGGTAGCGCGGCGGATGGCATCTACTAGGGATTCGCGACAACCGTATTTGTTGTCGAATTTCGATTTGGTAACCGAATCGTTGACATTGATGGCTGGTAAATGCAATGTACCATTTTTCATCCGCTCATAAAGGCGGTGTACACCTGTTGTTGTTTCCTCGGATAGTCCATTAATACCCTTGATGAGCTCTGGATATTTATCGAATACCATGTTTGTTAAGTCTCCGCCATCATCCAAAATCATATTTAGCGGTTTTCTATCTTCTCCAAAAAACAAGGTTTGTTCGATACACCAATCAAACTCTTCGGCAGTGAGGCCTTTCCATGCATATACGGAAATACCTGCGGCTGCAATGGCGGCGGCGGCGTGATCCTGTGTGGAGAAAATATTGCAGGAAGACCAACTCACCTCAGCACCTAAGGCAATGAGGGTTTCTATTAAAACGGCAGTTTGTATGGTCATATGCAAACAACCGGCAATGCGTGCTCCAGCTAGCGGTTTTGAAGCCCCATATTCTTCACGAAGTGCCATAAGACCGGGCATTTCGGCTTCTGCTAATTCAATTTCTTTACGGCCCCATTCGGCTAAATTAATGTCCTTTACTTTATAAGGTACATATTTCGTCTCTACTGATGACATCGTTTATTGCTATAAATTGTTAATAATCAAGATGAGCGAACAAAGTTACTAACTATTTAGCAGGAATTATGTTTTAAAGAGGTAATAATTAACGGGTCTTTTCTTTTTGTTTTGTAATTTCACACCATGTATTTTTGGTTTTTCGGGATGTAGCGCAGGCCGGTAGCGCGCTTCGTTCGGGACGAAGAGGTCGCAGGTTCGAATCCTGTCATCCCGACTAAAATGTAAAAGTCAAGACGCAATACACCCCATCTATTGAAGCAATAGGAAATACCAAGCAGGTAGTTTTGTTTAACTATTCTTCTTGCAGCGACTTTACCGGATTAACTACTGCCGCTCGTGCAGCCTGCCAACCAACGGTGAGCATCGCGACGGATATAGCCGATAGGCCAGCCAAAGCAAAGATCCACCACTGAATGGTAATGCGGTAGGCAAAATCATCCAGCCATTTATTCATGATCCACCAGGCAATAGGAGACGCAATGAAGATCGCTATCATAACTAATTTTATATAGTCCTTAGAAAGCATTAATACAATACCTGTTACCGAAGCACCCAGCACTTTGCGAATGCCAATTTCTTTGATGCGCTGCTGGGCAAATAACATCGATAATCCTAACAAACCCATACAAGCAATCAGTAGAATTAGTAAAGCAACATAGTTAGTCACTTTCAATATCCCATCCAATAACGCATATTGATTTTCGACCCGTTCGTCTATCATTTGGTAACGAAATGATTTTTTAGAAGGGATTTGCTTGAAAGAAGTTTCCAATTTCGCCACGATTTGTTTTTGATGATGTGGATCGATTCGGATACTGATGTGGGTGTTGAGGCCAAGATTGGACTCACCAGCGTACCAGTGTATTAGCGGTGCTATTGGACGGTCTAGGCTTTTATAGTGAAAGTCCTTCATGACACCAATAACCGTTACAAGTTGATCTGATCCCTTTTGCCGGAGTCTTTTCCCGACAGGGTCAGACCAACCAAATGCTTTTACAGCAGCTTCATTGATGAGCACCTTATCGCTTTCTGTCGCTTTGAGCTGGTCATCAAAATTGCGGCCGGCTATGATAGGGATCTGGTACGTGTCGACAAAACCGGCGTCAACTTCTACATACTGTATGTGCACTTCCTTCTCGCTTTCTACGTCGACAAAACCATTAGAATTATTCCCGTAAGCAGTAGGGATATCCTGTGAGGTTGAAACCGCCTTAACATAAGGATCTGCTTTCAATGACTGAAGGATAACCTTAAAATGGCTATCTGCTTTTTGGATGTCGTTAAAACCAAGGTCGAGCGAACCGACCACCACCTCTTCGGTATTGAAACCCAATGCTGCACTTTTCATGTAGCGAATTTGCATATGGAGAATAAATGCCATACACAAAAAGGTAATGCCCAATACAAATTGCGTCGTTATAAAGGTATTTCGGATACCTCCGTTTTCGGCTTTTTTGTTCACCTTTCCCTTAATGGCATCGGCCAATTTTTGGCTGTTAAGCCATATATTGGGTAAGCTAGCAGCAAGAAGCACGACGACGATCGCAATTCCCACAATCAGCATAACGACAGTATTTCCATGGCTCAGATCTAATTCTCCCAAACGTTCACCTGCGATGCCATTTACCATTGTTAACAAAATCAGTCGGAATACCACGAAACCCAGGGCTAGTGATATTGCCATAATCAAGCTATTTTCTACGCAAAACTGCGTGGTAATGTGTTGTTTTGAAGAGCCAATCACTCGTCGTACGGCCACCTCTTTAGTCCGGTTGAATGTGGTGGCCATATTGAGATTGACTAAATTAACCACTACAATCAACAGGACAAATACGGCCGCTGCCATTGCTCCAATAATAATCTTATGTACGGTTTCGCCTGTCTCTGTCTTTAATTGTGTGAAAGGAACCACTTTTACCACACTATGCTTATTTGGTGAAGCATAATGTTGCTGGACAATCGTAGCTATTTTTTTATTCAATAGGTCTAGGTTAGTTCCCGCGCGAAGCATAAGGTAACCTTGCGCAAAGACATTGTACCAGTTGGCAATTTCTTTGAAGCCATCGGTATAATAATCCCGTAAAAACTGTACCGGTAAAAGCACATCTGCGTGTAAAGATGTATTCGTAGGCATATCGACTACCGCTGTTACGACACGGGGGATGCTATCGGCTAACATTACCGTTTCACCTAATGCCGGTTGATCACCAAATAATTGGGTCTTCATCCGCTTGGAGATAACCAATGACTGCTTTTCTTGCAGAGCACTTGTTGGTTCCCCTTCCACCAATTTGAATGAAAACATTCGCAGAAAGTCTGGATCGACATAAATGGTATTTCCCTGAATCTCATTTTTACCAACTGATAGCCATAGGTTTTCCCAGCCTTGCCAATGGCTAATGGCCTCTACTTCAGGACAAGTGGCTTCAATTTCATATAATAAGGGAAAAGTTGTCTGCTGGTGGCTATTTCCATCTGAAGAGAACGTTTTTAGGTAATATAGCTGATCTTTATGCTCGTGAAACTCGTCACGGGTGATATATTGGTTAACCAGCAACGCTAAGGACAGCATGCTTGCCATCCCTAAAGATAAGCCGATAATGTTGATCAGACTGAAAGCCTTATTACGCCAAAGGTTTCGCCATGCAATTTTGAAATAGCTTTTAACCATGGTTGTTTACTTTTGCTATTTTACATTCGCAAGTAGTGCTCCTGTGAATCATCTTTAGATTTTCAAACTAGCTTTATAAAAAGGAGATATTTGCTCGGAAAATACCATCAAGAAAGTTGCCACAAAAATCAATCATTTTATAATCAATAGTTTATGATTATTGCTGTCTTCACGAGTGTTCGTTTTCGAACACCGATTTGTTCATACTTGGACAGCCGCTAACTGAAGGTGAAGATATTATATCAAACCATGAGTTGATTGATGCGCTATTTATCGCAAAATGGTGCCGTCTTCAGAAAAATGAAAATTTATTTTGCATTTACGAAAACCTTCGTATATTTGAATACGAAAACCTTCGTACATGTGTTCGAGTGGTTAATTAACTGTCAATGAAAGCGATAAAACCAACAGAAAGTGAATTGGAGATTCTAAAAATCTTATGGGAGCAGGGCGAGTGTACGGTGCGGCAAGTTCATGAGATTTTTGCAGAAAATAAAGAAGTCGGCTATACCACGACCTTAAAACTGATGCAAATTATGCATAGCAAAGGTCTAGTAGAACGGGATGAACAACAGAAGACGCATATTTATCGTGCTTTGGTAAGTCGGGATAAAACAGAAAAACAAGTATTAGGTAAGCTCATTAAAGACATGTTTGACGGATCGGCCGTTCGTATGGTGATGCAGGCGCTTGGTAGTCATCAAGCAAGTGACCAGGAGCTTGAAAAAATAAAACAATTGTTAGCGGAACTTGAAAATAAAAAATAAATAACCATGAATCTGGCACCGTTTATTTACGCATTGGGATGGAGTTTATTACACTCTTTATGGCAAGGAGCGTTGTTGTGTGGTATGGCCTATATCTTGCTATCGATTTTTTACTTATCTTCCAAAGAGAAAGTTAATCTATTATCTAGTTTACTTGGCTTGCTTTTAGTTGCTTTTGTAGGCACTTTCATTGCCTATTGGCCACAAAAAAATATAGAGCAGTCAATAAATGAATTCATTGTTTTAACAACGCCAAAGACGGATAGCAGTCCAGTGGGGCATTCATCGCTTCAATTTCAGGTAGAGCGTTATTTTCCGCAAATAGCGGTGATTTATAGCATAGGCTTTCTTGTTCAATTAATCTTATTGATCGGTGGATATATCCGTATCAGGCAACTCCAGAAATCACCTCGTATAGCTGTCCCAACGCATTGGCAGACCACCTTTGAGCATCTCTCTAGACTAATGCATGTTCACCAAAAGGTTGGCTTTTATCTTTCGTCTTCCGTACATGCACCAACGGTTATTGGTTATTTTAAACCCATTATTCTGTTTCCGATAGCGGTGGTTTCAGTATTGGAGATCAAACAGGTGGAAGCTATTCTTATACATGAATTAACCCATATTCGTAGATATGATTATCTCTGGAATATTGTAAAATGTATCGTGGAAACGATGCTCTTTTTTAATCCTTTTGCTTGGGTATTAGGGCGGATGTTAACACAGGAAAGGGAGCATGTTTGCGATGATGAGGTGCTGAAATTAACCGATAATGCGGTGGGTTATGCACAGGCGTTGCTTGTTTTGGAGAGCATGCGTTCAAAAAAGGCACCAGCATTGGCATTAGGAGCTTTTAGTAAACGCGAATATTTATTAGAACGAATCAAACGAATAACGATTATGAAAACAGGAACATTAAACGTAAAACATAAGTTGGCGGCGATGATCTTTATGCTGGCAGGGTTTATCGGTTTAGCATGGATTAATCCGTCGGCAGATACCCTGAAAGGAAAGGATCCAATTGCAAAAGCGATGGCGACAAAGATAAGGGTATCAACAGGATCCCAAGAGAAGGTGAATGTACCACCTTTACCACTACCAATGGCAAAGGCCGTTCCATCCGTTCCCCCGGCACCTCCAGCGCCAGTAAAAGAACCGGCGCCTATAAAGCCAATCCCTGCAAAATCAATAAAAAAGCAGGATACACTAAGGAATCAGCAGACATTTAATGCGATAGACGATAGCTTGGAAAAAGTTTTTTCGTCAAAGAAATGGAAGGATTACGAACGCGAACTACAGCAGAATAGTCAGAAGATTGCCAAAGAGGCACAAAAGATTCAAGATCATTTTAATTCGTCGGAATGGAAGTCTTTCCAGCAAGAGCTGGCACAGCAAGCCGAAGAAATGGCCGCCAATGGAAAGCGGATGAACGATTTTTTTGCTTCTCCGACATGGAAAAACCACATGAAAGCAGTGGAGGAGCAAGCAAAGCAAATGGGGCTTTTGGCTATAAGACATGATTCCACCTACTTTCATTCCGACGAATGGAAAGAAAAGGAGAAAGCTATAGCTGCCAATAGCAAGCAGTTGGCACAAATGGTTAAAAGCCTTGAGGCGCAGATGAACACATCGGAAATGAAGCAAAAGCGCGAGGAACTTTTAAGAAAGACGGATTCCTTTAAAGAGCAGGCGGAAACTTTTCGTAAACTGCTAACATCACCGGCATTTAAAGCAAAGCAACAAGAGCTTCAAGAGAAGATGAGAGAATTGAATAAGAAGGCGATAACAATTGATCAAAAAAAGAATCCGGAAGCGCAGTAATCACTTAAGAATCTGACACTGTGTTGAAATAGCTGGCTTGCCTATCCGAGTTGGATAATTTATCTTTGTATCCATTTAATTCATGTAAACAACAAACGATATGTATCCAGAATATTTAGTTGAGCCTATGCGTAAAGAATTGACTACCGTAGGTTTTGAGGAACTGAAAACACCGGAGGAAGTTGACCAAGCAATTAACAGTGAAGGAACTGTTTTCGTTGTGGTAAATTCGGTATGTGGCTGCGCTGCTGCCAATGCTCGTCCTGCGGCTAAAGCAGCTATTCAAAATGAGAAAAAGCCAGCTAAAATTGTTACCGTATTTGCTGGTATGGAAAAAGAGGCGGTAGATAAAGCTAGAAATTACATGTTACCCTACCCGCCATCATCTCCATCAATGGCTTTGTTTAAAGACGGTAAGTTAGTCCATATGATTGAGCGGCATCATATTGAGGGCAGACCGGCACAAATGATTGCCGATAACTTAATTGCCGCGTTTAATGAGTATTGCTAGTATTTTAGTTTTATATTTTATTTGTGTTGGCCGTCGGAAAAAATCTCCGTCGGCTTTTTTATGGCCTAGACATCTTCATTTAGTAGTCGTTCCAACTCTTCGTGAGAGATATTCATATTGACATTTCCCTGTTTAGCATATGATATTTCTCCCGTTTCTTCCGAAACGATGACCGCAACAGCATCGCTCATTTCCGTAACACCGATACCGGCGCGATGCCGTAGACCAAATTGTAAAGGCAAGTCTTCACTATCCGACAAGGGGAGGATGCAGCTAGCGGTTTTTATTCTAAAATCTACAATAACAAGGGCTCCGTCATGTAAGGGGCTGTTTTTCTGAAATATACTTTCTAAAAGCCGTTTCGAGATTTCAGCATCAATGAATTCACCACTATTTTGATAATATTCTTCATCGAAGAACTTAGAAAAGACAATCAAGGCTCCGGTGTGGGATTTAGCCATGCTTCGGCAGGCATCGATAATAGGCTTTAAGCGGGCAGTATTGTCTTTTTCGATTTCCTTCTTGCCTAGAAAAAGGGACCAAAGCTTTTTGTTTTTCCGAAAGGAGATATTCTTTCCGATGTGGATGAGAAAGCGCCTGATTTCTTGCTGGAATACTACAATTAAGGCGATAGAACCCACACTAATAAATCCACCAAAGATTTCGGTAAGCAGACGCATGTGCGACTGTTTAACGACCCAATAGGCCAAGTAAATGATAACCAAACCAATCAGGATGTTCACGGCAATAGTGCCCCTAATTAAGTTATAAATGTAATAGATGATAATAGCAACTAGAAAGATGTCAATCACATCCAGTAAGCGAACGCTCAAAAAACTAAAATCCATATTGCCCATAACCTACGCAAGTTAATAATTTTTGCGTGGTGTTAAAGGGTCGAATAGGATTTTATCTTTGATTTAATGTTCTTTAACGATCGCCATTATAATAATTGGCAATCCGTTGACGTAATTGCCATTCGTACTGGGTAACCGTTAGGCCAATATTTGCTTGATCGTATTTATTTTTTTGCTGGAGATACTCTACGGAATTGATTGCTCCAGCTTCAAATTGAACTTCGGCAATGCGAAAAGACTCTTTGTAAGCTTCAACCTGCTTTTGTTGTTCCTGGTATTTTTCTTTTGCTGTTTGTAAATTAAAAAGAACCTGTGCCGATTGTTGTTGTAAATTATTTTTCGCGTTCTCCAAATCAATTTCGGCGTTGTGCAGGTAAATTTTCGCTCTAGCAACATCCATTCGGCGTTGAAGCCCTCCTAAGATAGGAATGCTAAGTGTCAAGCTTGCCCCCTTACCCAAATTATCTTGTACCTGATCCCAATAGGTTCCTCGCCCAGTTGTGCTGTTGGAATAGCGGCTATCCAAACCAGCGCCTAAAGAAAGGGTAGGGAAATAGAGTGATCGCGTGGCTTTCAAGCCATAAATAGCACTTTTTTTAGATAATTCGGCGGCTTTTAAAATACCAAGGCTTGTTGCAGCGTGTTGATACAGCGTTTCACTATCCATCATGTCGGTCGACGCAGAGGGGATTTGATCAATGGCTTCAAAGGATAATTCATCAGCATAAGGAATGTTTAACAGTTGGGTCAAAATTACGATATTACTCTTCAGGGTGTTCGCTGCGGTTAGCACGGCAAGCTGATCACCAGAATATTGCCCCTGCATATCGTAAAATTCTCCGGGGTCGGCAGCGCCATCATTGTTCAAAGTGGTCAATCGTTCCACCTGTTTTTGGGTAACATCACGTTGTTGTTTTGTCTGTTCTAAGATATCGCGAGCGGTAATTACTTGTAAATAGGCCAGAATTACGTCCATCGTTAAGTTATCCTTTACCCGTTGCTCATCATTTTGATAAGCTTCATAAGCATAGGCCTGTTGACGGATGGTGCGTAAGCGATTTAAGCCATTAAAAAGGGTAAGCGATGCACTAAGTTGCTGGCTACCGGAGCTAATATTTTGTGAGATATTGGTGTTCGTAATGGGATCGGTTACCAAGCCAGTATTGATACCGTGACTTAAATAACCATCTATAGTAGGTAACAAACGCGCTTTTGCTTGGTTTAAGTCGACCTTAGCCAAACTTGTACTGGATGCACTTTTTTGCGCATCGGCATTATTTTTTAATGCCAAAGCGATACATTCTTCTAAGGTGTAATGTGTCTTGGTGGAATCTTGACCGTGAACGAATAACGGAATAATATAAATAAAAGTAAGAAAAAATTTCTTTAGCGTATCCATGTAATAAGTTGTTGTGCCAAAGAGATACATAGGCTAAGCCAAAAACTTATCTGTTTTATTTACAGGGTGTTATTGAAAAAATGGATCCATACTTCGTTCGGAAACGGGCAACAAGTGTACGAAAACGAACAGTATTAGGCTTAAAAGGTATTAAGGTGTAAGATATACGATAGAAAACCTTAAGCTTATACCTAAAACCTCATAGCTTAAGTACTTAAAACGTACAAAGTAGCGGGGCGGCGTGTTTTACATCCAATTCCTTTTCCCATTTGGCAATAACTACTGTTGCAGCAGTATTACCAATGATATTGGTTAGTGCGCGCGCTTCACTCATAAAGCGGTCAATACCAAAGATCAAAGCAACTGACTCGACCGGAACATGCCCCACCATCGGTAACGTAGCCGCTAGGATGATGAATCCGCTTCCCGTAACGCCGGCCGCTCCTTTAGATGTTAATAGCAAGACCAGTAGCAGGGTTAGTTGTTGGCTAAAATTCATATGCATATTCAACGCCTGTGCGATAAAGATAGCGGCCATGGTGAGGTAGATAGAGGTACCATCCAGGTTGAAGGAGTAGCCAGTAGGAATAACTAAACCAACCACAGATTTGGAACAGCCCGCATCTTCTAACTTTTGCATAATGCCCGGTAAGGCTGATTCGGAAGAGGATGTTCCCAGTACAATCAATAATTCTTCCTTAATATAACCCAAGAGTTTCCAAATGCTAAAACCATTGAAATAGAGTACTGCGCCGATAATTAAAAAAATAAATAACAGGCAAGTAATGTAGAAGCACAGCATTAATAAGCCAAGCTTAGTTAACGAGCCAAGCCCATATTTACCAATGGTAAAAGCCATTGCTCCTAATGCGCCGATGGGGGCTGCACGCATAATCATCTTGATAACAGCGAAAATGCCCTTGAGAAAAGACTGCGTAACCGACATAACGGGATCTGCCGCTTTTCCGATTTTAGAAAGGCCAAAACCCAATAGAATGGCAAAGAACAAGACTTGCAATAAATCACCTTGTGCCAACGCTCCGATAACATTGTCGGGAATGATGTGTAATAAAAAATCGGAAAGACTATCTTGTTGTTTACTTTGCGTGATATAGTTGGTTACACTGGAGGTATCGAGTGATTTTGGATCGATGTTCATGCCCGTACCGGGTTGCATTAGGTTTACAATGAGCATACCTAGTAATAGGGCAATGGTAGACATTACTTCAAAATAGATAATAGCCGTTAAACCGACCTTTCCCACTTTTTTGGTGTTTTGCATACCGGCGATACCTAATACTACGGTGCAAAAAATAAGCGGCGCAATGATCATTTTTACTAATTTGATAAATCCATCACCAAGGGGTTTGAGTGACTCGCCAAAAGAAGGATAAAAATGACCCAGTAGGATACCAATTATAATGGCAATGACTACTTGAAAATAAAGGCTTTTGATTAGTCTTGACATGTAACGAAGGTAAAAAAAATCAGACAATAAAAAAGGAATGCTCTTTTTTGAAGAGATTCCTTATTATAGTTGTAGGCTAAAAACGATTTATTTTACAATTTGCCCGTCAAGCAACTCGATAATTCTGCTGCCGTATTCTGCATTTTTTTCAGAGTGCGTTACCTGTATAATGGTTACGCCATCTTCTTCGTTCAGTTGTTTGAAAAGCTCCATAATTTCTTCGCCCTGCTTCGAATTGAGGTTGCCTGTCGGCTCATCGGCTAATAGCAATTTTGGTTTTGTCGCTAGCGCTCGAGCGATACCAACCAGCTGCTGCTGTCCGCCAGAAAGCTGATTGGGGAAAAGATCTTTTTTCCCTACAATGCCAAAGCGATCGATTAAATCGGCCACGATGGCTTTCCGTTCAGCTCCTTTTAGATTTTTGTAAATGAGCGGTGTCTCAATGTTTTCATATACAGTCAACTCATCGATCAGGTGGTAAGCTTGAAACACAAAGCCGATATGTTCTTTATATAAAGTTGAACGTTGTTTTTCTTTCAAATGGAGTACCTCTTGTCCTTGAAATAAGTAGCTTCCTTCTTCGGGTTCATCCAATAGGCCGAGAATGTGCAATAAAGTAGATTTACCAGAACCAGAGGGTCCCATAATAGAAACGAACTCCCCCTCGTTAATGGTGAGGTTAATATCCTTCAAAACAAAGTTTCGGACACCACCTACATTATACCATTTAAAAATATTGCTCAATTGAATCATGGTCTTTTTTATTATTTTACGAGTATAGTAAATTTTTTTGTATCAAGTATCAAGTTATTCCTAAATGCTCTTGGCTTTATGCTGTTCGGGTTTATTCTTTTTGAGCTAAAGTGCTGGATACATATGTCTTTCTCTTTACGTTTTTCTTTTTAAGCTTTAGAGCTTTCCGCATAAATTCATTCATTTCTCAATGTTTCTACTGGGTTTATGATCGAAGCCTTCAAGGCTTGGTAACTTACGGTTATAAACGCTAAAACCAATGTCGATATCGCACCAGCCATAAAAATCCACCAAGAAGGTTCAATGCGATAAGCAAATGTAGCTAACCACTTATTCGCTCCCCACCAAGCAATTGGCGAAGCAATAAGAATAGCTATGAACACCAGCTGTAGGAAAGGCTTGTTTAGTAACAATAGGATTTGATGGGCGCTGGCCCCTAATACTTTCCGTATGCCGACCTCCTTTTCGCGGAGGTTAATAGCATAGGCAGACATACTGAATAATCCTATTAGCGCTACCAGAATGATCAACGCGGTAAAGGATACAAAAGCTTTTTGCAATTGTTCTTGTTGTGCATATAGTGCTGCATATCGTTGGTCAAGAAAATCATACGTGAAGAATTTCCCGTCCAATTTATTAATACTTGGCCATTGTTTTTCCAAGGTACTCAATGTTGAGCGAATATGATTTCCGTTCAGCTTAACTAAAATATCCGCTTTAAAGGGATGATTGGGATAAGTGCATTTTGTTTGCAGGGTATACGCCGTAGGCTTTACCAATTGTTCAAAACCTTGCATTTTGCTGTCCTTCACGATGCCTACTATTTGATAGTTTTGATCGCAAATGCGTATGGTTTCGCCCAGCGGATGTGGGGCCCCTAAGCTTTTCGCTGCACGTTCATTAAGCACGATCGCTTGGGTACTATCCGCCTGAAATTCTTCTGAAAATAAGCGTCCTTCAACCAAATCCATACCTAAGGTCTCGAAATACTCAAAGTCTACGCCTAAATGATCTAGCGCATAGGATTTGTTCCTAAAAGAAAATTCTTCCTCATTTGGTGGTACGCTTCCAGGAAAGTTGGTGGCAACAGTTACAGATTGTACCCCGGGGATAGCTTTCATTTGATTTCTGATTGCCGTGAACTGAGAAGGTTTATTAAACGTTGCCATATTTTTGATATGGACAACGTGGTCAGCGTTGAAGCCGCGGTCACTTTCTTTGATAAACTGCATCTGTTGATTAATGATCAACATGGTACTGATAAAGATAAAAGCCAAAATAAATTGGAAGGCCAAAAGCGCATTTCGTAGACTTAGTGATTGCCGCCCGGTATGTAGACGGCCTTTGATAATGGCAATAGGATGATATCCCGATAGGATAATGGCCGGATATAAGCCCGATAGGATGGTTGTTGATAATACCGCAGCAAGCAGCTGGAAGATTACCGTTTGGTTGAAATCAAAAGAAGATAAATCATAGTTGAAAAACCGTGTCATCGTATTCCAACAAATGATAACCAAAAAACAGGCGATGAAAGCCGACAGCAAACATTGTGCTAAAACTTCAATTAAGAATTGATACGTAAGGCGTTTTCTACTAACACCAAAAACTTTTTTGATGCCGATCTCTTTCGATCGTTTTTGTGCCTGAACCAACATGAGGTTGGCAAAATTGATGCACGCTAATAAAAGAATGATGGAAGAAAGGATACCCAATGCAAGGGTTATTTTATATCCGGTATCGGAACCGTTTTTGGGACGTAAATGAAGATTTTTTAGGGGGTCTAGGTAAATTGAGGATACCGCTCGGGAAGAGTTGATCGTCTCTTTTTCCTTAGAAACATGTTGTTGATATAGCGCGTTGATTTTGCTGCACAATCTATTTATGTCGGTACCGGGCTTAACCACAATATAGGTTTGAAAAACATTCATGCCCCCGTCATTTGCCTTGCCGAGATCATCGACGAAACCAATATAATCAAAATCGAGATTGGAGAGCGGCCTGGTGCGACTGATGCCAGAAATATTTTCATATACACCGCTAGTTTCGTTGACCAAGGCCAGTTGCTTTGGTTCAGTGAAAGCCTGTTGTTCTTCCTTTGGGAAGAGCTTTTTACCAACTTCAGGAGAGAGGATACCTAGTTTCTCTTCTTTAGCGTTAGCAATCGATAAGCCATCTACCTTGATCGCAAAAATATCGGCAATACTGCGGTCGGCACCCAACCAATTTTTAACAAAGAACACGTTGCTGTCTGCTATAAAGGGAACCTCAAAAGGCGCTCTCCCAATACGGCCGACCGCTTCGACTTCGGGTATCGACGCGTTGATAGCAGGCGCAAGTGCCGTCGGTGTAAGATCGGTCATTTTTTCCTGCGTTTCCAGGCCTAAGAGATAAATACGATCATACTTTGGATTCCAAGCATCATAACTGTTTTCTCGGTTGATATACGCATAAGCAAGTATAAAACCGGCAAATCCAATTGCCAAGCCTAAAATATTAAGCAGGGTAAACAGCTTGGATTTCCAAGCTGCCCGCCACGCTATCTTTAGGTTATTGGTGTTCATTTTTTAGTATTTACTTCTCTGTACAACGTATTTACATGTATTTTTTAATATTAAGTATTCCGATTTTTAGTTATAAGTTATATTTCCCATTGAGACACTTTCACTATATATTTTCTGCTTATAAAAAAAGCAAAGAGCAGGTAGTACTCCCTACTCTAAGCTATCTATAACTAATCGTACCAAATAAGGCATAAATAAAACCAAAAAACATAAAGTGCTGTAAATAAAATAATTATATTTTTGTGTGATGGGTTAGCTGTACGATAGTGCACAGTAAGTGTTCGGAAACGGACAATGGATGCAACTTCACACGTTAGCATGTGCTGGTAAAAGAAAGTATGCTGTGACTTGCATATCAAGGACAGGTTAGCTAAGTTTGAGAGGTACATCCAATGATTAATTACATGATGAATAAAAAGAGCTTCTGGCTTATTGTCCTTTTCGCTTTATTGATGAGCAATAGACAATATGCCAACGCGCGGCAATCCAATACGCCAAAGAAACCTAATATTATTTTTATCCTGACCGATGATTTGGGTTATGGCGATCTAGGTGTCTTTTATCAGCAGCGACGGGCAAAAGCTAATAATAAAAGTGAACCTTGGATGTTCACTCCCAATCTTGATCGTTTAGCGGCAGAAGGAGCGCAATTTACCCATCAGTACAGCGCGGCCCCTGTCTGTGCACCTTCCAGAGCGTCGTTGATGTTAGGACAGAGTCAGGGACATGCTAATGTGCGCGACAACCAATTTGATAAAGCCTTGGAAGATAATTACACCATGGCATGCGTGTTGCGGCAGGCAGGCTACGCTACAGCCATTGTAGGTAAATGGGGCTTGCAAGGAGCGAAGAAGTGGGAAAAGGATGGAGACTCTTGGCCTGCACACCCACTCAACCGCGGTTTCGACTATTTTTTTGGTTATATGCGGCACAGCGATGGACATGAACATTATCCTAAAGAAGGGCTGTATCGGGAGTCAAAGGAAGTGTGGGATGGTCGAAAAAATATCACCGATCAATTGGATAAATGTTATACGGCTGATTTATGGACCGCGGCAGCTAAAAAGTGGATTATCGAACATGAGCGGCATGCAGGTGATCAACCGTTTTTTCTGTATTTGGCCTATGATACGCCGCATGCGGTATTGGAATTACCTACGCAAGCCTATCCAAAAGGAGGAGGGTTAAACGGCGGATTGCAATGGATTGGTGAACCCGGCCATATGATCAATACGGCCTCAGGTACACCCGATTCCTGGACTCATCCTGACTATGCACAGGCCGTTTACGATGATGATCATGATCCAGCAACACCGGGAGTGGCCTGGCCAAGGGTTTATCAACGTTATGCAACGGCTGTCCGACGAGTTGATAGCGGGGTAGGTGATATTATGACCCTGTTAAAAGATTTACAGCTAGATTCCAATACATTAATTGTGTTCACTTCGGATAATGGCCCTTCTATAGAATCCTACCTGCCGAAGAATTATGCGCCAAATCACCCCACATTCTTTAACAGCTTCGGCCCGTTTGATGGCATCAAGCGAGACAGTTGGGAAGGCGGTGTACGGATGCCTAGCATTATTCGCTGGCCGGAGCAGATTGCTCAAGGCAAGGTGGTTACTATGCCGAGTACACTTTATGATTGGCTTCCTACCTTTACTGAAGCAGCAGGTTTACCCGCCCCCGCGCGGGTGGATGGGGTTTCGTTATTACCGGTATTGACGGGAAAGGGAAAACAACAAGAAAGTCTTGTTTATTCAGAATATTACGAAGGAGGGACAACACCCAGTTTCAAGGAATTTGATCCGCAACACCGTAATCGAAGGCGGAATCAGATGCAATTGATCCGTATGGGCAATTATGTAGGGGTACGGTACGATATCCAATCTGCCGATGATGATTTTGAGCTATATGATGTCGTTAACGATCCGCAGCAAACCAAAAACTTGGCGGTTGGCGGGCATATGGCCGATTTACAAGGGCAAATGAAAGAAAAAGTATTACAGGTAAGGCGTCCGGATACTGCTGCGCGTAGACCATACGATGATGCGTTGGTCCCTGCGATCGATAAACAACAAGCTGCTCCTGGGCTTGCTTGGAAAGCCTACACCAATACTGCCCCTTGGATTTCTCAAGTATCCAACCTGTTCGTTACAGCAAAAGGAGAAGCAGCAAACCTCGACGCCGGTTTGACTGCTGGAAAAGAACTTATCGTGTTGGAAGGTTATTTGAAAATCCCAACGGATGGTACCTATCATTTTTATTTGGATAGTCCAGGTAAATCGATATTACGCTTGCATCAAGCATTATTAATTGACGAAGATTACGGCTATAAAAGTGGTGACGTGCGGCAGGCTTCTGTTAGGTTGAAGGCGGGCTTACATCCCTTCACCTATTATTATCAGCCAACGGCAGGAACAGGTACCGGTATACATTGGCAATGGGAGGGGCCGCATATCGCCAAACAAGATATTCCAGCAGAGGTGTTTTATCATTAATCAACATAGAAGAACGGATATCATGAGGGTTTTAAGGCAATTCCATTCCTTCATCCGTTCTTTTATTTTACAGGTGATCGATAGCGTGCACAGCCTATTTTTCCGTTTTATTCCAATCAAGCAATTCCGATATGCTGCATGTGGTCCACATATAGCTGCTTTTCTTATCGCCTTTGCCATCACCTTTCCTATAGGATTTTACTTGAATTTATATGTGGTTTTCGAAGGGTCTTACTTGAAAAGACGAATTCAGTTATTTCGGTATTTTACCGTGGCGATGCTTTGTATTTTGTTGAACTATCTCTTTCTTAAATTGTTTGTTGAACAGTTCGGCTGGTATCCAACACCTTCTGCCATGACCGCAACCGTTATAGTTACTTTATGTAGCTATTTATTACAGCAACATTATTCGTTTCGGCGAGGAAAGTAGCTTTTTAATATTCTAATATTTTTAGTATTTTTGTTATACAACAATTATTAACAGTCAATATACTGCTATTGCATTTTTGATAAACCCGATGAAGCGGTGATTAGTAAAATATATCTTATTAGAGAACAGAAAGTGATGCTGGATAGTGATTTAGCGGAGCTTTATGGCGTACCAACATTTAGGCTCAACGAACAATTAAGCGTAATAAGAATAGATTTCCTGAAGACTTTATGTTCCAATTAACGGATGAAGAATAGCAATCTTTGACATCGCAAATTGCGATATCAAAAAAGGGTCGAGGAGGTAGGTAGAAGGACTTTGCCAAATGTCTTTCTGAACATGGCGTTTTGATGCTTTCTAGTGGATTAAACAGTGAGCCAGCCATTCAGGTTAATATTCAGATCATGTGTATATATATACCAAAATCGAGAACTGTTAGTTGCCCATAAAGAGGTATTTTTGAGGGTAGAACGGGTTGAAAAGCAGATGATCAAACAAGACCAAAAGATTGAGGTACTTTTCAGTTATCTGAGTAAGTTTATTGAAAAAGAAGGAGGACCCAGAAAAAAAGTAGGATATGAGATCGGAAAGAATAATAAATAGCTTAATTGTATACGCATAGCAACTGCGCTGGAGACCAAGCTTAAATTATTTACCTATAACCAAAAAGATTTCAAATTTATCAAAGGACTGAAGTTATATTAGAAACGAAAGGCAACTCGCAACCCAAATCCATCTATTCATTTCGTAAACTATCTACCGGATTGGCCCTTGCAGCCCTTATTGCCTGAACACTCATCGTCAGTAGTGCAATGCCTACAGCAAGCATAGCGGCCAATGCAAAAACCCACCATTGTATTTCAATCTTATAAGCAAAATTATCTAACCATTTGTGCATAGCCCACCAGGCAAGGGGAGAGGCAATTAGTATGGCCAACAGCACTAATTTAATGAAATCCTTAGATAAGAGTTTTACGATTCCGGCAACAGAAGCTCCCAACACTTTTCGAATACCAATTTCTTTAGTGCGCTGAAAGGCGGTGAGCGTGACCAAGCCCAGTAAACCAAGGCAGCTGATCAGGATCGCTACCGTAGTAGAGAGATTGATAATTTTAGCCATCTGATGTTCTTGCTGATATAGACTTTCGATTTGCTGATCGTAAAATTTGTATTCAAAAGCCTCTTCCGGATAGAATTTCCTCCACAATCCTTCCACGTCCTTTAGCGTAGCTTGCCATTGTTGTCGCTGTCTGGAATTAAGTTTAATATTAAAGGTGGATAAATTTTGAGGCTTGCTGTATAATACTATCGGATCTATCGAGCTGTAGAAATTGGCATTATGAAAATCTTTCACCACGCCGACAATCGGGAGGCTTTGCTTGAAACCTTGCTCATCCTGTTCGCTAATAAATTTGCCTAGGGCTTCCTGTGGCGTTTTAAAGCCTAAGGCATATGCAGCCGTTTCATTAATAAGGTACTCGCGTACCGTATCCGCTGGTAATAAATTTCGCCCTGCTACCAAATCCATATGATAGAGCGGGAGATAATGCGTATCGATATTCTTGATGTTAAGCTGCAACTCTTTGTTCAATGTGGTATTCTGTGCGCGATAGTCGTAGTTCGTGCTATTAAAATTGCCACTTAATGGAGCGTCACCTAGGGCAATTTCCTGAACACCGCTTAACGATTTCAACTCATTAAATAAGGCAAACTTGCTTTCTTCATGTACTTTTTTCCAAGGGACGTTCAGAAGGAGTACCGCGTCTTTATCAAAACCTAAGTCTTTGGTTAACGTATAGTGCAGCTGCTGGCCGACGATAAGTGCACCGATAATAAAGAGTAAGGCAACTGTAAACTGGAAAACAATTAAGGTTTTTCGTAGAGATAGGCGGAAACTGTTGATAACCACCGCAGTTCGATTGCGGAGGGTTTGTATAGGATTTACACGTGTAATGAGCCATGCCGGATATAAGCCGGCGAATAAGGAGGTACTAAACAAAAAAAGCAGTAAGAGACCACCAAGTTTATAATAGTTAATATAGTGCAAGAGCTCTTCCGGAAGAATTTCTTTAAAGGAAAGGGTAAAAATGTACGTTAATATAATAGAAATTATTGCCGCAAGTGAACAGATAATAAACGTTTCTCCCAAAAATTGGAGTATTAGTTGTCTGCGAGAACTACCCATTGTTTTCCGTACACCGATTTCGTTGGCCCGTTGTGGAAGTTGTGCCGTACTGAGGTTGATAAAATTAATAATAGCGAGCAACAATAAGAAAATAGCTACGCCAATTAAACCTAACAAAACAGGCTTATTTGCTTTATGTACATTGTTTTCGCTGTAGCGTGCATCAAAATGCATATCCGCGATATTGATAAGCTTATGCTCTCGCGTAAAGCGCCAAGCCTTAAAAAGTTCAGCGGAGTTTTGAGCGGAGAGCTGACTAATATTTTTTTGTATTTGAGCAGCCGAGGTACCTTCGGCAACTTCGACATATAGCTTATCGTTCGAATTCGTCGCACCCCAATTCGTTTGCGTGGAATAATTGCTTTCGAGCGGGAAAAATTCTTTTGCAAAGAAAGACGTAGCAAAATCTAAATCATTGACAATACCACTAACCCGTGTCGTAATGGTATCGTTATAGATAAGCGTTTTACCGATGATATCTTTAAATGGGATATTTGGAAAATACTGCTCGGCTCGACTTCTAGCTAAAACCACTTTATCAGGGGCATCTAAGGCCCGCACGGGGCTTCCGGCTAACCATTTATATGGAAGCATAGCAAAATAGTTGCTTTGCGTTCTTACCTGTAATGCTGGGGCTTTAAAAATGGCCCCCTCTTCATCTCCTTTTGCGGCAGGAACGTTCACCTGATCTTTATAATCCAATACCACGGGCACCACGTGCTTAATACCCGTAACTTGTTCTTTAATCGCTTGGGCGAGTGGTTTGGGTACGCCTACATTTTGTCCTTCTTGTCCATCGAAATGCATAGTGCTTACGACACTATAAATATGATGATACTGAGGAATTGCTTTTTCATAAGCAAATTCATAGCTTACTAATTGATAAATGATAAAACAAGCACTGATACCAATACTCAAGCCGATGATATTTAGCGCCGTAAACAAGTGATTATGCCAAAGGTGGCGGAAGATTGTTTTTAACATGGTATTTAGTATTTATTTTGATATCAAGTATCAACCATTTAAGTAATCAGTGATCAGTACATGCAGAACTTATTTCACTCATAACTCGCAGCATACAACTGAAAATTACTCATTCCGTAAACTATCCACCGGATTGGTATAAACTGTTTTCAAACATTGCCAGATTACGGTAAATATAGCGATAACCAACGTCAATAATATCGATAGTAAAAAGGCCCACCAGGGAATAGCAATTTTATAAGCGAAATATTCTAGCCATTTTTGAATGAAAAACCAGGCCGTTGGCCATGCAAGGAGATTTCCGGCGATGACGAGTAAAATGGTGTCTTTGGAAAGTAAAGCGAGTAGTTGCTGTATACTGGCACCAATGATTTTACGAATGCCGATTTCCTTGGTACGCATCTCTGTAGAATATCCGATCAGGCCTAATAAACCTAAGCATGAAATAACGATACCGAGTACCGTAAATACGAGAACAATCGAGGACATATTATGCTCTTTTTTATAAAGAGTATTAATTTTTTCGTCTAAAAATGTATATGAAAACAACGTGTTAGGAGATACCTCTTGGACTTTCTTTTTCAGGAAGGAAAGCGTTTTTTCTATACTGCCGCCCCTTATTTTAATGAGTAGCGAACCGGTATTTTTGGGGGCATATTCCAGAACAAGTGGTTCAATCTTATGGTGCAGCGATTCGAAATTAAAATCTTTAATAACGCCAACAATGTTACCTTGACGTTCGATGGTATGATTTGTTAGTGACTGATGAATGGGATCTTTGAGTTCTAACCTAGCTACCGCCTGTTCGTTAAGGATGAAGGCATTTGAATCATTTCGTGCATTTGAGAAATTGCGCCCTTGTTTTAATGGAATATTTAATGCGTTAAGGAAATTTTCATCTACTCGGATTACTTTTAACGTTCCAAAATCTTTGTTCTCCGGATTGTTTGATGGCGCAATAAATTCGACACTTAGAGGGTCTCCTATAATATTTGATGTTCTGGCTACCGAAAGGACATTTGGATTAGAAAGAAATTCCTGTTGTAAAATAGTGGGATCTGTTTCTACGTTTTTCTTGAAATCACCGTATAATGTTGCCACAACAATTTGATTTTTATCGAACCCTAATTTTTTGTGCTGAAAATATTGCATCTGTTGATAAATCAGTAATGTCGAGGTGATTAATAATCCGGCGATCATAAATTGAAAAATGACGAGTGCTTTTCTAATATATACCGCGATCGTGTTCGGTGTTTTAATAGCTTTTAATGCTTTTACTGGTAAGAACGAAGAAGCAAATAAAGAAGGGAAGAGCCCTGAAACCAATGTTACGATAAAAATAATGGCGAATAGTACGATTAAATTTTCCTTATCGAAAATGGCCATGACACTATAATTGCCATCTGTTAGCCGATTATAGAAAGGGAGTAACAATTTATAAAATGCTAGTGCGAATAAACTGGCGATGAGGGTAAGTAGAAAAGCTTCCATCAGAAACTGGAAAATAAGTTGACTTCGTTTGGCTCCTATAATTTTTCGGACGCCAACTTCCTTCAGGCGTCGTAACGTTTGGGTGGTAAATAAGTTAATAAAATTGATACAGGCCATGATTAGTATAAGTGCTTCTACGGCCATAAATACATAAATGTAAGTCATACTTCCATTGGCGCTCATCTCTTGTATCAAATCCGATTTGAGATGGATGTCTGTTAGTGGTTGCGTGCGCGCTGTTGCTGCAAATTCCTTGATTTGTTCATCGCTGGCTTCGCCTTTTAAGTAAGTCGTATAAAATGGTATCAGTTCACGATTTATTCTATTGATAGACGCTTTTCGGTTTAGTTGGATATACGTCCAACCAAACATCCAGCCCTTGCTTTGGGTCCAACCGGAATACGCCTTTTCGACAATCGTATAAAAGGTTGGCATGGAAGCAAGGAAATCGAATTGTAGGTGTGTATTTTGGGGTAAATCGTCGATTACGGCTCTAACCCACATTGTCTCTTCATCTTGAAAAACAAGCTTTTCTCCCAGTGGGTTTTTGTTGCCAAAAAGCTTTTTGGCTGTAGATTTTGTTAGCACAACAGCAGATGGCTCTTTTAGCGCTTCAAAAGCGTTGCCAGCAATGCTTTTGAGATCAAACATTTTTGTGGTGGAACTATCGGTATAGAAACCGCTCATTTCCATTTGCGCATTATTTGTTGTACGCACCACATTGGTTCCCGCTTGAGCAAAACGGGTGGTGGCTTCTATCTCTGGAAAATAGTGCTGTAGTGCATCTGCTAACGGAGGAGCCGTTTTTGACCATTCTGTATAAACCATACGGTAAATACGGTCATGTTTAGAAAAGGATTTATCATAACTCAGCTCGTTTGTAATATACAACGTTAAAAATAGCGT
This sequence comes from Olivibacter ginsenosidimutans, assembly GCF_039542865.1. Lineage (NCBI taxonomy): Bacteria > Pseudomonadati > Bacteroidota > Sphingobacteriia > Sphingobacteriales > Sphingobacteriaceae > Olivibacter > Olivibacter ginsenosidimutans. Next base: position 89,345 of record NZ_BAABIQ010000043.1, read on the forward strand.
ACAGACGATGCCTAGAGATAGACCCAATACGTTGAATGCGGTGTTCGATTTATATCGAAGGATATTCCGCCAAGCGATTTTGATGTAATTCCGTATCATTTCGTTGTTCGTTAATCATTGTTTTTGTTAGATCCGATGCTTATTGCTGTTTCTCGATTCTTCGTTAGCCGGCATACGAACAACGAGCAACCAACAACGAATAACCAATATTACTCATTCCGTAAACTATCCACCGGATTGGCCAAAGCCGCACGGATAGCCTGTATACTTACGGTAATTAAAGCGATACTAATGGAAATAATCGTAGCCAGCACAAACAAGCCCCAGCTTAAATCTATTTTATATTCAAAACCATCTAACCATGTATTTACGACCATAAAGGCTAGCGGTAAGGCGATAACCAGTGCAACAATAACTAGTTTCAAAAAATCTCTTGAGAGCAGGCTAACGATATGGAGTACCGTGGCCCCGACAACTTTGCGAATGCTGATTTCTTTAGTTCGTTGTTCCGCAGCAAAAGAAACCAATGCGAATAGCCCCATACAGGAAATGACGATAGCCAGGATACCGAAGTAATGGGCGAGTAAATTTACTTGCTGCTCACTACGGTACATCTGCTCGTAAGTCTCGTCGACAAAATGATATTCAAAAGGGTAGTTTGGATTAATTTCCTTAACCAGTCCATCGAGCTCAGCAAGTGCTTTCTTTATCATTCCGGGCTTCGTACGAACCATCATGTAACTGCTGTTTTCCGGACTAAAACATAAAATAAGGGGTTTGATAGGTGCATGGAGTGACTCCATATGAAAATCTTTCATCACACCGATAATGGGTTGTTTACCATTCCAGAAACTTATTTCTTTACCTACCGGATCTTCCATTCCCATATACTTGGCTGCCGTTTCGTTGATCAGATAGCCAGCGCTGTCTGCTGGATGTTCAGGAGAAAAATCGCGACCTTTCAGTATATTAATATTCATCGTCTTAGTGAAGTTGTAGCCTACTTCAGAAACCGTTACTAGCGTCTCGAAATTCGGATCTTTTCCTTCCCAATCCAGATCACCTGATGCGCTCTGAATATCCATCGGCAACATCATAACGCTGGTAGCAGCCGTAACCGCAGGTAGCTTTTCCACTTCCTGTTGTACGGTTTCTATACGGCTATGGAGTTCACCGTCCAGCGGAATGTAGAGCATATTTTCTTTATCCAAACCCAAATTCTTTTGCTGAATATAGCTCATCTGTTGGCCAACAACCAGTAAGGCAACGATCAGTAAAATAGATAGGGTAAATTGGAAAATCACCAACGCTTTTCTAATGGAAAGCATACCTGAAAATATGGCGGATCGTTTAGCGAAAGAAATTCCTTTTAAAGCATTAATGGGTTTAAAGGAGGAAAGAAACAAGGCTGGGTAGCTACCCGCAAGAAAAGTTGTTGCGATGATTAGCAGTAGGATGGACAATAAAAAAAGCGGACTGTCGATGTTTAGAGAGAGCTCCTTTTCAAAAAGCGTATTAAAGGTGGGCAATGTCAAGCGCACCATGATCAATGAAAAGACGACGGCAATGGTTGTGGTAAGCAACGATTCTGCAAAGAATTGTGCAATCAAGATCTTTCGTGGGGCGCCAACCGTTTTTAGTACACCAACCTCTTTTGCCCGCTTGGCAGAACGGGCGGTGGCAAGGTTCGTAAAGTTTATACACGCAATGAATAAAATGAATACCGCAAGGATAGCGAAAATCCGTACATAGTCTATGCGGCCACCATCTGGGTGGCCGTTTTTAAAACGGTTGTATAGGTAAACATCTTTTATGGATTGCAAAACCGGCGTAAACTTGAGGTCGGGTGCATAACGAGGAAAGATGTCACGCATGGATGCCGCTGCTTGCACTTCAGAAATACCGGGTTTTAACTTGACGAAGGTTAAAAAAGAATTATTCCCCCACCGTTGCATCCAATCTTGTTCATTAATTTTGAAGTTCAGCAGCCAGTCGAATTGTACGGTGGAATTATGGGGAATGTTTTCCAATACTGCGCCGATGGTGTATACCTTCTTGTTATCCACTTCGATAGTTTTACCGATGATATCTACGCGGTTAAAATATTTAAGTGCGACGTTTTTGGTGATCACTAATTGATCGATAGTGGCAAGTGCACGGTTAGGGTCTCCACTTAAAACCTTGAAGCCAAAAACCTTGAAAAAATCGGATGACACATAGAAGCCATTTTCTTTAGTCGATTTATTTCTGGTACGAAATAGGAGGGAAGGAGAATAGCCTAGTTTGGTAACGGCTTCTATTTCAGCGATGTCAGAACGTATGGCACCTTCAAGAGGAGCAGAAGTCATGTCACCTGTGTGGATTTCACCGTTTCGCAACGCATTATTCTTAATCGTATAAATCCGATTTGCCTCTGGTAGGAACCGGTTGTAACTCCATTCATCCTTTATCCACAAACCAATCAATATGACGCAAGATAAGCCTAAAGCCAATCCGAAAATGTTGATAAACGAGTAACCTCTTCCTTTTATTAAACTCCGCCAGGCAATTTTGAGATAGTTTTTCAGCATAATTATTTGTCTTTCAATGGTTTTTCAGCTATTCGCCGCTTGGCTCATGGTTTCAGCATCTTCATTTAAGTAATCAGTACGTGCACGACTTATTTTCACTCATAATCCACAATACTTGACGCACAACTGGCAACGCGCAACCCATAACTGAACGGTGTCCAAAAACAAAACCAAGTTGTTAAATTGCTGTGCAGTAGTGTTTTGTGTGCCTATGGGATAAGGGTAGTGTTCGATATCGGACACCGTTTTGTTCGGAAGCGAACGCTTTTACACAGGGTAAACAAATCAGGAAGCAAAATGAGATATAGACTACAATCGCCAGCCTACAAATGATTATTTTGCTTGTTGTTAGCAAAAATAGAACATATGAAAGCTGCGGTACTAGAACGAGTGGGTCATAAGCCATGGTTTAAAGTAAAAGATATGCCGAGACCATCCCTGAGAAAGGGGCAGGTATTGGTTCAGAATTTTGCCTCTTCCACCAATCCTGTGGACGTTCTTATGCGTCAGGGGAAGGCGTGGCTAGCGACAGCAGGGGTTTCCAATCAGGTGATCGGTTGCGATTTTTGCGGGGTAGTTACCATTTCCAAAAGCCCGTTATTTAAAGTGGGTGATGATGTATTCGGTATGTGCTCTATTGTCAAAGGCGGGGCATATGCCGAAGAAGTTGTCGTTGATGCCAACCAAGTGGCGCTTAAACCGGCAAATTTAACATATATCGAGGCAGGAGTCATCCCATTAGTTGGGTTAACAGCCTATCAGGCGTTGTTTGGTATTGGTAAACTGCAAGAGCGGGAAAACGTGTTGATTACGGGGTGTACGGGAGGAGTAGGTTCTGCGGCGGTGCAGCTGGCCAGAAGCTTGAATTGCCATATTAGCGGCCTGTGTAGCGAAAAGCACAGAAGCGATGCGCATAACTTAGGTTGTGATGTGGTAATTGATTATAAAAACCAAAAAATCCCTTCAGGAGCGCGGTTTAACCTGATATTTGATGCTGCTGGAAAATATACCTACAGCGATTTGAAGCATCACCTTATAGAGAACGGCATATTTATTACCACCCGGGGAGAAACCCACACGATAAAAGGTATGGTACGTACGGCGGTGGATGTTGTGTTAGAGCCGCAGATGAAAATGGTCTTTGTCAAAGCCTCGGCAATTGACCTGAACAAAATAAAAGAAATTATTGAACAAAACGTATTTAAAATTCCTGTTGCTTCGGTGTTTTCCCTAGAACAAATAAAGGAAGCACACCAATTGATGGAAAAAGGGGGATTCGTAGGAAAAATCGGTATAAAAATTTAGACATAATAACGGTACTATAGGAGCAACATATATTCCATATTGCCGTTTAAATAATATGATAAAGCCGTTCCTTATTGTTTTAGCCGTGTTGTGTTTTTCAGGGTTGACTTACAGCCAAACGATTTCTTTAGGTCTTAAAGGGGGAATAACTATTCCACATCTGCCTGCTCCCGGAGCAAAAAACAATGTGTTTAATGGCGGGTATCGCTCGCGGTTAGAACCGGATGTCAGTATCTTCGTCGATGTGCGATTTTCAGACTGGTTATCCTTGCAACCTACTATGGAGTATGCTGTGCAGGGAGGCGACAAAAATGGTTTTCAAGCTATTCCTTTTCCAGAAGAGTTAATCCCAGAATTGCATGGCCAAACACCTCCGGAATATTTATATGCCGATATCCAAAGTACGGCGACGTTTAACTATTTGCTCTTTCCTGTTTTGGTAAAATTAGGATTGAATTTGGGAAGTAGCCCATTTAGAGTTTACGGAGGTATTGGCCCCTTTGTTGGTATCTTGTTAAATGCCAGGCAAAAGACCAGTGGCCATAGTACAGTATATTTAGACGAAGATAAGCAAACGCTCGTGCCCGATCCAGCGCATCCAAAATCACCGCTGGTTTACACATTTGATGCTAATATCGATAGCAAGGATGAGTTAAATACAACCAATGTTGGCCTCGAAGGCATACTGGGGATAGCCTATAAACTGAATCGAAGCAGCATATTTATTGAAGGGGGTGGTAATTATGGCTTCTTAGATATCCAAAAGGAGAAAACTAACGGACAGAATCATACAGGTGCTGTCGTAGTTTCACTGGGATATGCATACACCTTATAGGAGGGTGCCTCCTACATTTGCTTGGAACAAACATAGGAGACACTTCCTTCAATGTAAGCCGGTAGCGAAATCTTATTTGCTCTGCTCAACCTTGGTAGTGTCCGGATGGAACCAACAACGATCGTTTGCGCCATGGCCGTGCATACGACTAAACGCAAAACGCGTGAGAAAGATGTTGGTTGAAATAAACAATACGATAGCGAGTATAGCGGCTATTTTACTGATAACGCTTAATGTGGGGCTTTTAGCAAAACCACCAAAAATGTAACCAATAACGAATACCATACAAATGGCGAACAGTATTCTGAAAAAAATGAGGAGTCCCATAATAATTAAAATTTAATAGTGAAAAAATTTATTCGTTTAATAGTACTTCGTTTTCCTGCTTCCCCCAATGTGGCTGTATACCGCTGTTGGGTTCTTTCGCTAATAAAGCAAGGCTTTTATTCGCTAACTCGCGCGCTCTGCTTTTGTCGCCGCCCCAGGTTTTGGGTGTGTAGTACTTCAACCAGGCGGCCACGTAAACTGCCCGTGGATTATTAGGATCTAATGCAATCGCTTGTTGTAAACTTTTGTCTGAGAGCGGACCAAATTTAGGTCCATAAGTCATGGGGTTAATATATACATTGATGCGATACACTAAACTCTGCACTACCAAGGCTTCGGCATAATCCTTCTTACTGTTGATCGTATCAAGCAATGCAATGGCTTGATCGATCTGCTCTTTCCCCCGTTTACTGTAGGGTTCAATCCGATCTCCTTCATCCTGATAAAGAAAACCTATTTTTACATAGCAGAGGGCCGCATAGTAATGGGCGAGCCAATTTTCTTGTTTAGCAGTAAGTTGCTCAAAGGTACTCGCCAGGCTTTCGTAGACGGCTACCGACTGTGCCTGATCTAACTGGGATACAGTTTGTTCTAAAGATGCATCCTCTTGTGCTAGCACTAGCTGGGCACTGCACAGACTTGTCAATAGCGTCATGATGATGAACGTTTTCATACAATATGGTTTTATAAATTATCCAAAAAATTATCGGTACGGTTAATACCGAAACTCATAAATACACCTAAGTAAATCATTCGGGAAGCCGGAAGCGTAATAGGTACCTTTCGCTGTCCGTCAAAGCTGTAGTTGTAGCCAAATACCTGGGTTGTTCCCAGAACATTGTTCACGCCTAGCGCAATTCCGGAAAAATCTTTCCTTTTCCACTTTTTGAAGAAAGACGTGAGGTAAGCAATATGCATATTTAGTGTATTATAGGCTTTTGTTGTTCCCTGGTCGTAAATAGCAGTGTAATTCCCTGTTTCGACAGGTCGGATATGGTAATAAGGACGGCCAGCTGCCAGACTATAGGAAAGATTCACATTAGTAGATAACGCAGAAAAGAATTTTTTTACCGCAATCGTACCGGTATGGGGTGCGGCAAATGCAGACTGGATTAAGTAAGGGTAATCCATAAAATCCCTTTTGGTATTTAGGAAGGTATAGGTAATCCAGTAATCAAGTTCCTTGAACGTCCGCTTATCGCGAAAGAACAGTTCAATGCCACGGGCGTAGCCTCGTCCATCGCTGGTTAATTGTGGTCGTTGCTTAACCAGTGCCTGATACCGTTTATAATACGCCTCAATCCGTAATAGTCGATTGTTAGCCGATTTGGTGTAATTCAGGATATAGTGACTGGCCTTGGCAAAATCAAGAGATGCATCGGTATATAAAAACCCGGGTAAAGGTTCCTGATAGAAGATACCATAAGCAGCGTTAAGTTGTCCGCCATCTTTTAGGCGATAAGCTAGGCTAATCCTTGGGGCAGCAACCGTTTCATTTAAACGAGAAGAATGCTCCAGTCGGCCCCCCATTTTCATTGCCAGATTTTTGGTTAAGGCTACATCAAATTCAGCAAAAGCAGCTGTTAGATTGTTTTTCCAAACAACCGCAGTATCTTGGATATACCCTTCGTCATGGGTATAAAAATGTTCTGCGCCAAAGCTCAGTGTTATTGGGGCACGGAATTGATGTTTCAAGACCAACCTCGGTTGAAAGAAATTCGAGCGTATCCTTTGGTGATGTGTTTTATCGGAAAAGGGTTCCTGATCAATGTAAACAGGTTTTTCTGTCGCATCTACCAAGAGGTTTCCGCGATAGATATCGCTATAGTTGTAAGATGCACCTATAGCTAATTTCCAACCGCTGGAAAGGTAGCTTTGAAAGCTCAGGTTATTATACCAATTATATCCCCTAACCTCATTCCCCATACGTAGCGATACACTATCGATGTCCGGGCGATATAATCCTACATTGCTTTTATTCCGGTTGGTATAGAACTTAAGCATTCCTGTTTTTCCCGTTTTTATACGAAAATTGGCATCGCCGAGCATATATCGGGGGCCACTGAAGTAATCAGGATCTTGGGGAATAACTTGATTATACCACTTCAAATTGCTATAATCCAATGAAAAACCAAAGCTACTGCGCTTATTTTTAAGCAGCTGTTGGAGGCCTACGCCGATACTGGAAGGAAATACATGCAGGCTTGCCGACGACTCGTCCGGTAAATCTACACTCTCCAATATCAGGGCGCTACTCATCGCTTGTCCATATAGCGCGGAGTAGCCACCCGAACTGAACAATATTCCTTTAAATAAAAAAGGGTTAATACGGGCATACTGGGTAATTCCAGGTACCGAAGGGTAATTTGGATTGCTGTTTAGCGTACCGTCAATAAATTGCTTGGTTTCATCTCCCGTACCTCCACGAACAAACAGTCCCTCCTGCTCGCCAATCTGCTGGGCGCCAGGTAGCGAACGAAGCGCCTGACTGATGTCGCCGTAGCTACCTGCTACGGTAACCGCATCCATGGGCGATAGCGAGGCCCCTTTGGCATCGTCTGTAGCAGTAAATGTACCGGCACTGACGGTAACTTCATTTAATGTTTTTACATTTGGTTTGAGCATGAATTGAAGAAAATGCGTTGTATCGGTTAGCGTTACCGTTTGGGTTAATGTGGTATAGTTAATGGAGGAGACGACGAACGTAAGGTCGTTTTTAGCAACAGATGGTAAGACAAAATGACCAGCGCTATCGGTCTGTGCACGTACCTTAGCACCTTTGATACGCACGGTAGCGAAAGGAATGGGTGTACCGTTGGTGCTTTTTACTGATCCTTCCCATATCGTCTGAGCAAGGCTTGCTGAGCTAAGATAAAGCAAGAGAATCGCTGTGAACAGATGGTGTATTATCGTGCTTTTCATGATCTATCCGTTTTGTTTTAATTCAAAACTAATAGCTTCCTTGCCTTTATTTTTGGAGAGTAGACCAATCCGCGAAGTGTGCAGACGAAACGTAAAGTTGTGTCGATGGTCTCTTTTTGAAAATTACGAAGAGGGGTGAATGAGATGCATAACCTGTTCTTTATATAAGGGGCTTACCGGAATTTCTTTTTCACCGATACAAATGAAATCACGTTTTACGGCAGTAACTTTCTGCGCCGATATCAAAAAAGATTTATGGGTACGGATGAAGTTATTCGGTGGTAACTTTGCTTCCATTGCCTTTATCGACATTCGGGTAAGAACAGGTCGGTCTTGTGTAGCGAGGTAAATCTTGATATAATCCTTTAGACCTTCAATATATAGAATGTCGGTAATGCTGATCTTTACCAAGGTATATTCTACATTAACGAAAAAATCGGGATAAGCTGCCTCTGTTGATGATTGCTGTTGCTTTAGTTGAAACAATTCATTCGCTTTACTACAAGCTTTCATGAAGCGCTCCAGACTGAACGGTTTGAGCAGGTAATCGACTACCTGTAAATCAAAGGCTTCCAAAGCATATTCCCGATAAGCTGTTACGAGGATAACTAAGGGCGGATTGCTGAGCGATGAAAGAAATTGCAAGCCGCTCATGCGTGGCATTTGTACATCCAAAAAGATCAAATCTATCGATTCCTTTTGTAGGATATCCCAAGCCTCTAGCGCATTTTTGCAGCTCTTAACAAAGGTTAGAAAGGATAGCTGACGGATATTGTCTTCCAACAAGTCGCGGACCAATTGTTCATCATCTATAACTAAACAGCGCATCATGTTAATTTTAATACTAGATTTACGGTAAAAAGATTATCCTTTTCAATAATTTTGAGCTGGTATTGACTTTTATAGAGTAAATCTAAGCGGGTTTGAACATTGGTTAAACCGATACCCGAATGCTTGTCTTTATTGGTGTCTAACGATCGATCGTATTTATTGGAAACGTTGAAACGAAGCATTTCGTCTTGTACCGTTAAATGGATGCGTATCGTAGGTTCGTTAATCCAGCCAGTACCATGTTTGAAGGCATTCTCTACAAAGGGAACGAGGAGCATGGGGTCGATGCGTAGATTTTTTGTTTCGTTTACCTGTGGCAGCGCAATGTCCATTCGTACATCATCACCAAAACGTAATTGTTGTAAGGCAATATAGCTGTTTAGATAGTCGACTTCCTGGGTTAATAGCACTTTGTCCTGTTGCGATTCATACAACATATAGTGCATGAGGTCAGAAAGCCGTAAGATAGAGGGTTCCAGCTTGTTAGATTTCTTTCTGGCCAGAGCAATTAAATTGGTCAGCACATTGAATAAAAAATGCGGATTGATCTGCGAACGCAACAGTTTTAATTCAGAATCTAGTTGTATTGCACGTTGTTCTTTACGTATTTTTTCCCGATGTATTCGGTCAATTATTTTCCGATAAATCAAACTAGCTACAAAAATACCAATAGATGGCGGGTAGATAAATTTATTGGTTGTGAAATCCGGATTAACTTCCGGAAACCACTGTATGAGTAAAGCATGCTTTAATTGAAAAGAACCTACCAAAAGGAACAATACGCTGATAAGATATAATCCCCAGTAGCGGCGATTGAAGAGTTTCGGGTAAAGTAAATACGCATTGCCATAAAAAATAAGCGCATGAATGAGACCAGCAAGTGTGAAAAATAAGCCCGGCAAAGGACCGATCTTGTAATCGGGTGGACTACCAATGGCGTAGGGTAGTGTTAGTATAGCTGTCCACACCATCATGTGGACGGTTATGAAGACCAGATTCAAACTTAGCCACGGATATTTATATGTGCTTTGTGTTGCCATACGCATGGAAACTATAAAGCTATTAAATTCTAGGCGCTTATTTCTGGATGTGTAGACGAAAGCTTAAATTCTAGCGACGACCTAAGGAATAGTTAGCGGTTGAAGGTGCTGGATTTTGTTATTGTTTCACGTGAAATGGAATTATAAAGTGTTGTAAATGATATAACTTTTGTGGAATTTAAAGGCGTCTTATGAGAGTAACTGCCTTATTTCGCTAACGAAGTCTGTGATTTTGTTCGCAAGATGGCTCACTTCGCTAACAGTTTCGTGCATTTCGCTCTCGAAGTAGGTCACTTTACTATCGAAGTGATTCATCCTATTATCGAAGTCTGTCACTTCGATAACAAAGTCCATCACTTTGCTCACGAAGTCCATTACTTCCATATACAGGTGCTTTATTTCGTTCGCAAGATGGCTCACTTCACTAACAGTTCCATGCAGTTCGTTATCGAAGTAGGTCACTTTACTATCGAAATGATTCATCTTATTATCGAAGTCCGTCACTTCGCTAACGAAGTCGACTTTTCTCTTCGTAAAATAGAGCAATTTGATGATTCAAATCTTCAAAAATAGCGTAAAATTACCGATTTCATGTGTGTTTGGTTGACACTAAGTCGGACAAAAGCGCCATTTTCGGACAAAAGCGCCAAAAGCGCCAAAATCGGACACGCCCTATTTTTTTCTTTCGGAACTTTGTTTTGTACTTCAGGGGAAGGAGTATAGCTTTAGTTGCGCGTTATCAGTTGCGAGTTGCCGGTTTGTCCACCCGTAGTGGAGGAATCTCCCGGTGTTTTAACGGGATACGTTACGGACAGGCAACTGATTGCCGAAAGCTGAAAAAAATGATTATTGAAAAACAGATTGAAAAATGATGGTAAAAAATGATTATCAGGGCTTGCCGCCATAACGTATGGACGCAGCCGACCGACAAATGTTCGGAAAATAGCAGGGATTAATGATAGATTTTTTAATCTCCTCCCGCATAAAAGGGAAAAATAGCGAGAGGAGGAACAGTTTTTAACTGTCTAATTTTAATTAAGTAAAGATGAGAACTTTAAAAGTAAATACTGGTTTTAAAATAAAAAAAGATGCAGAAATTTTACAATATGCTTTAACTGTCATGGCGGCGATGACAGACAATGTGAATTTTCCAACGCCGGCACCGGCCTTAGGAGAAGTGCAAACGGCGGTAGACGACTATCAGGAAAAACTGGCCAAAGCTAGTCAGAAGGGAAGTCCTTTGGACATCAGTATAAAAAATGAAAGCAAGCAAGCCTTAGCCAAGATATTGAAGAACCTTGCTCTTTATGTCAACTCGGTTGGCGAGGATAACCTGTCCGTTCTGCTGAGTTCAGGCTTTCCGTTGTCAGCACAGCCGATAAAAGGGCTTGCTCCGGAAATTCCTACACAGCTACGGATGAAAGATGGCCCTTTAAGTGGGCAGATCCGTTTCGACTTTGGCAGCGTAGACCGGGCAATGCTGTACGAGTATTGCTATGCTTCCGAGCGGGATGCCAATGGCGATCTGGACTGGAGTGATCGTTTAACAACATCCTCATCAGTCAATAACATCTTAAGTCCGGTAAAGCCTAGCCTAACATATTATATAAAGGTACGGGCGGTGAATCGGAATGGTGTAGGCGATTGGTGTGAACCGGTATCGTTGATTGCACGATAAATAGTTTTGCATGATAACAATGTCCCCGCTGGCTTTGAGGCTGGCGGGGATTTTTATAACGCAAATCAAAGCATACTGATATATTTATAGATTGTTTTTGTTTATTTTTTATAATATTATTATGTTTATTAATGATATTATATATGTTTGTGTTATGAAAAATCTTAAATTATGGTACCTGAATCCGTACAGACCTATGGGGGTATGCTTACCCAGGAAGAGTTCACACAGCGATACCGTTATATCCACGCTCGGATTAAATTTGGCTACACAGCAGAAGAAGTTTCCTTTTTAATGGGCAGACGCTCAAATGTGAAACTATTTGATGGAAAATAAATCATAAAGTACAACTATTTGATTGGTTTTTTATCAAATAGTTGTATTAAAGCCTTATATTTGTCTTATGTATCAACGAGATATATATCCAAATTTGGCGCAACATCTGATGAAGAAACAGGTGACTGTGATTACAGGAATGAGACGTGTTGGTAAAAGCACTGCAGTAAAGTACTTATTAGCACAAGTTTCGCACAAGAACGTACTTTATCTGGATTGTGAGCGGATAGAAATAAGGGTGCTTTTTAGTCATCCCAATTATGAGGAGATTAAGATCGAACTGGAAATTATGGGCTTTGATTTTACCAAGCCAGGGCTTATCGCAATTGATGAAATTCAATTGTCAGAGAACTTACCGAGCATTATAAAATATTTTTACGATACCTATGAGGTGAAATTTGTAGTAACAGGCTCAAGTTCTTATTACATGAAGCATAGATTCTCGGAAAGTCTTGCTGGTCGAAAAAGGATTTTTGAAATGTATCCACTGAGCTTTAAAGAATTTCTGGTTTTTAAAAGAGTTTGGAAAAATTCCTTTCAAAAGTTTGCAATGAAGTCGTTTGAACGACCATGGTTCAATCGGATGAAAGATTTGTATCAGGAGTTTATATCGTTTGGAGGTTTTCCTGAGGTTGTCTTGGAGGAAAAAGAAGAAGACAAAAAGGAGCTTCTATTAGATATCGTCAATTCTTATATCGAGCTGGACGTCAAATTGCTTGAGGATTATTCTGTAAGCGAGGATTTATACAAACTGATAAAACTGCTGGCAGCTAGAACAGGCAATAAGGTGGACTATTCAAAGTTAAGCAGTGTGTTAGGAATGAACCGTCAAAAGATCGCTTCTTACATCCAATTATTGGAATCTACTTATCTTATTTATCAGATAACTCCTTTCACAAAAAATATAGACAGAGAAATTGCTAATCAAAAAAAACTATATTTTGCCGATACTGGAATATTAAATACGCTAGCAGGAAATGCGGTTTCATCTGGACAAGTCTTTGAGAATATCGTTGCCGTTCAGCTGCTAGGTCTAAGAGAAATACAGTTCTATCAACGCAGAAATGGACAGGAAATAGACTTTATTTTAGACGGAAGTACAGCAATCGAAGTTAAAGAAACACCCGTTCTACAAGATAAGAACACCTTGATTCAACGAGCATCAACCATCGATATCCAACAATATTGGGTTGCTGGACGTTACCCTCCTTCTAGTAATTTCGAGGATTTTATTTGGGGTGGAGCTATTTTTTGACTCATTTCCCCGATTAATGAATAATACGCCTTTAATAGATTAAGTCACCAAAGTATCAAAACCTTTTAGTGGCAGTGGGCAAGTAGCACTTCCTGTTTTTCGACTGCATCTGTCCGCGCAAATCATTAGCTTTTTGCTAAAACGGTCTTATAACTCACTACTTGTGTCTTATCCCATATTTAAGCTTTTTGCTTTTCACTAATAAAACGTATTACTTACAACCTATAACTCCACTCATTCATTCCTTAAACTATCCACGCCGAGCAATCGAGATCCCGTCTTTACGTCACTATTCGTTATGTAAAGACTTCACCGGATTGGCTAATGCGGCCCTAATAGATTCATAGCTCACGGTAAGTAACGCTATACTCAATAGGGTTAAAGCAGACCCGGCAAATACGAACCAGCCAACAGATATATGGTACGCAAAATTATTCAACCAACTATTTACGCCATACCAAGCAATGGGTAAAGCAATTAAAATAGCCAAGCAAATCAACCGGATGAAGCGTTTAGATAAGAGAGATACAATACCGGTAGTTGTAGCACCCAAAACTTTGCGTATGCCAATTTCCTTGAAGCGCTGTTCGGTCATAAAGGCAGAGAGGCCGTAGAGTCCGAGGCAGGAAATAAAGATAGCCAATATAGCAAAAAGGTTAAATAGGTTGCCCATGCGTTGTTCCGCCTGATAATGGTTATTCAAATCTTGATCTAAAAAACCAAAAGAGAAGGGGGAATTGGGATCTATGGTCTCATTTATCCTTTTCAGGGCTTTAATTGTGGCCTCGGTTTTCCCGGGCTGCGTACGGACAATCACGTTACCACCATAGTCATTTGGCTTGATGACTAGAGGTTCTATCGTTTGCTGAATAGGTTTAAAGTTGAAATCTTTCACCACACCTACAATTTGGCCTAGCCTGCTACCGAAGGTTAGCGACTTTCCAATTGCAGCGGATGGGTCATATCCCATAAGATGGGCCATTTTTTCATTGATGATGAAGTTACTGGAATCCGCTTGGGAGTTTGGTAAGAACGTTCTGCCTGCCACCATTTTCATCTGGAACACATCAAAAAAACGACTACTTACGCTCATGTCTGGAATGATGGGTTGTCTGTTTGGGTCTTTCCCTTCCCATTGTACATGTACTGAACCGGTCATTACATTGGTGGGTAGGATATTGGTAATTGCAAACTGGGCAGTTAGCGTATTTTGTGCAAGTTCGTGTTGATAGGCATCAAATTTATCATATAAACTACCGCGCATTGGCACATACAACAAATTGGAGCGGTTAAAGCCTAAATTCATTTTTTTGATGTAAGCAAGTTGTTGATAGATAGCTACGGTACCGGTAAGCAATAACATGGCGAGCACAAATTGGAGAACCACCAAGGTATTACGAAAAGTTAATGAATCGTTTTTACCAAACAGCGTTCGTCCTTTCAATACATTAACTGGCCGGAAACCCGATAAATACAGGGCTGGATAACTACCCGATACTAACCCGGTAATGAGTGCAATAGCTAATAACCGGGTAATGGTTTTTCCATGCAATAAGGCGAGGGTCAAGTCTTGTGCTGTTAATTCATTCAATAGCGGGAGTGTTAATTTAACAAGTCCGACAGCAAGTATTAAGGATAGCAAGCTCATGCATACGGATTCTGTTAGAAATTGGCTAACCAGCTGTTTCCTTAAAGAGCCCATTACTTTACGTAGGCCCACCTCTTTGGCGCGATTAATTGACCGCGCGGTAGTCAGGTTCATAAAATTGATACAAGCTAAGCCAAGGATAAAGAAAGCTACAAGCGATAATATTTGCACATATTGGAGGTTTCCATTATCGTCTAGCTCGATTTGTAAATGGGAGTGCAGATGAATATCCGTCAATGGTTGGAGATGGAAATTGACTTTCATCTGTTGCTCGTGCGCTTTATATAGGGCATTCATTTGCCGTTCAAAGGCCTCGATATGTGCCTTGCTGCCATCAAAATGTTTGTTGAACAGTAAGTAAGCATAAAAATTAAAATTACGCCACGTTCCAGTCACGATATCTTTATCGGTTTTAGCGATGGCCGAGATAGGCATGAGGTAATTAAACTGGAAATGGGAATTGCGGGGAAGGTCGGCCAATACACCTGTTACGGTGACCAACTGTTCATTATTCATTTTTAACGTTTGACCTAAGGGAGAGCGATTTCCAAAAAACTTTTTTGCCAGACTTTTGGTTAACAGAATCGCATCAGGACGTAAAAGGGCAGTAGTGGCGTTCCCTTCGAGCAGCGGAAAAGAAAAGAAATCAAAAAACGTTGAATCTACAAAAAATCCTCTTTCTTCTTCATAAATGGCATCACCATAGGTCAATATATTTTTAGAAGGGTGGCTGATCCGCAAGACTTTTTGAATAGCAGGTGCCGTTGCTTGTAAAGCGAGCGGCATGGTAGCATTGTTAATGGCAGCATGAAAATCTTCAGAAGCTTCAGCGGTGACTCGATAAATATGATCTGCGTGCTTATGGAAATGATCGTAGCTCTGTTCATGCTGTACCCATAATAAAATAAAAATACTGGCAGCCATACCAATAGTTAATCCGATAATATTAAGTGCAGAAAAGGATTTCTGACGAACGAGATTTCTATAAGCAATTTTGAAGTAGTTCTTTAACATTTTTTTTAGTTATGCGTTACGCGTTGTGAGTTGCGCGTACGACCAAAACTGACAACGGGCAACTCGCAACGGGCAACTGTATTATTCATTCCGCAAACGATCTACCGGATTGGCTAATGCGGCTTTGATGGATTGGAAACTGACGGTACATAAGGTGATCAGCGTCGCTAGTGCTCCGGTAAGAACAAAAACTTGCCATCCTATTTGAATGCGGTAGTTAAAATCCTCCAACCAACTATTCATCATATAGTATGCAATAGGGCAGGAAATGATAAAGGCAATGCCTATTAACTTTATAAAATCTTTAGAAAGCAATTGAACAATACTACTTACCGTTGCCCCTAATACTTTTCTGACTCCAATTTCCTTGCTACGCCGTTCTGCTGTGTAGGTAGCAAGTCCAAATAAACCTAAACAAGAGATAAAGAGGGTAAGACCCGCAAATAAAAATGATAATTTGGCCGTGCGCTGTTCATCTGCGAATTTATGTGCATATTCCTCATCAATGAAATGATATTCAAAAGGTGCACGCTTATCAAATTCACGAAGAGTTTTACCTAAGTTGGCTAGTGCATCGGAGGTAGATAATTTGTCTGCCAGTTTAATATGCATCGTATTCATTTGTGAGAATGGCCCCATTATGAATAGCGGCTGAATTTGCTGAAAGGGAGATTCCAGTACAAAGTCCTGAACCAATCCGACGATATGCCACTTTTTTCCATCGCGTTCAACCCACTTTCCAAGGGGATACGACATATTCATTGCTTTCGCTGCCGTTTCGTTCACTAATAGCGCACTTGAATCCGACGGGAATTGTGTAATATCTAGATCGCGGCCATCCAATAACTGTATTCCGGTGGTTTTAGTAAGTCGGCCTCCGTTGCAAACGTAACAAAAAGCGTACTAGAGGTGCCCGTTCCGGAAAATCCCTCCCAGGTATAGCCGTTTCCAATCGCATTTGGGTCTGTTACAGGAGCGAATGTCTTACTTATGGAAGAAGCGATCCCGTCAGTTAAAAGCTTTTGTTTTATAGCGGGATAATTTCTTTGTTGTATTGCACTAAGTGACGTATATATCAATCGAGAGCGATCATAACCCGACTTTCTGTTTTGCGCATGATCAATTTGCTGGTAAATAACGGAGGTGCCGATGATCAATATAATAGCCCCTGTAAACTGGATGATACAAAGGATTTTACGGATGGATAATCCTGATTTCAGCGATAAAAATGATCCTTTCAAGGTTTGTACAGGTCGGAAAGAAGATAGGAGAAAAGCAGGATAACTACCTGCTAATAGACCTGTAAAGAGTACGAAAGTTACGTACGATAACCAGAACCAATATTCTTTCAGCGGTAAATAAATCTGTTGCCCAGTTAAATCATTGAAAAAAGGGTGTAGCAAAAAAATCAGTAGCAAAGCGAGTGTGCCGCTACAGGATGTCAGTATAATGGCTTCACTCAAGAATTGACTAATTAAGGATATGCGACTGGCGCCGGTAACTTTACGTATGCCCACTTCTATCGCCCGTTTTTCGCTTTTTGCCGTGCTTAGGTTCATAAAATTAATACAGGCGATGCTCAATAATAAGATAGCTACCAGGATAAAGCTGTTAACTAATACGATTTTTCCTCCACTACGTTTTCCATTCTCAAAATTAGCTTGCAAATGCCTTTTGGCTAAAGGTAAAGGATAAAGATCGATGGCCACATCCGTTTTGTACGGATGCATAAAGGAGCTAATTTTTTGCGTCCATATAGCGGTATGTGCATGCTCACGTGTAAGGATAAATGTTTCGGCTTCAAAGCTATCCCATTGATCACTAACATGTCCTAAACGCTTTCCTAGATTCCAGGGGAGCAGTATCTTAAAATTAAATTCCGTATTGCTAGGTAGGTCTTTGAGAATGGCAGATACGTTCAAGAGTTGCCGATCCGTTAATTCAATCGTCTTGCCAATGATATCGGTCGTTCCAAAAATCATAATGGCTGCGCTTTCTGTTAGTATGGCAGTCGTAGGATTTTGAAAGAAAGAGGTTGGATCACCTTGGGCAAAATCGAAATCAAACACCTTAAAAAAAGAAGAATCGACGATAGCAGTGGCAAGATTGAGTTTCTTATCACGATATGCATACGAAACAGCGGGAATAGGGACGTAGCTGGTTGCTGTTTCTATTTCGGGTATATTTTTTTGTAGGGAAGAGGCAAGCACTTCAGGTGAATATTCGAAGCTAAAAATTTTATCATCTACAGGCAATTGCGACCATAACTGGTAAATACGATCCGAATTAGAAAAAAAACGGTCATAGCTCTTCTCATGAAGGGCCCAAAGCAAAATAAATGTAGCCCCAGCTATTCCCAGCGCAAGTCCGCTTATATTAATAAAAGAGTATCCCTTTTCTCTTACTAAGTTTCGCCAAGCAATTTTGAAGTAGTTCTTTAACATGTTAGCACAGTATTTAGTACTTATTACTCTTTACTCTGTATTTAGATATATTTTTTAAAAGTATCAAGTATCAAGTATCAAGTATCAAGTATCAAGTATCAAGTATCAAGTATCAAGATATTCTTAAATACCTTCTTCCTTAAGTCTTTTTTGTGCTTTACGTTTTATTATGCTTAACTAAAATGTGGTCTTGTGTCTTGATACTTATGTCTTATGTCCTTCCTCTTTTGCTTCCGCTTTCAACTACTCAAAAAAGCAACCAAAAATATAAGATGCTGATATGTAGTTGCTTATAATCTCCTACGTGGGTTTACCGTTCGTTTTCGGACACTTTTTGTGCGGAAGTGAACAAGAATTTTGTTATTGCTTTATTAACAAAACAGCCATTTCCAATTTTTTAGGATTTTAATATGCTTTTTAATGGTATTTTTATATCTTTGAATAATCTAACTGTATTAAGCCATGATAAAACCAAAACCCATAAAAACCTATGCAGGTATGCTGACCCAAGATGAGTTTGTACAATATTACGCTTATTTAAGTGCACGGCTAAAAGCTGGATATTCGCCGGAAGAAGTTTCCTTTATGATAGGGCGCGCTCCCTATTATTTTGTAGATTATGAACGGATGGAAAGAGGGGCACGTTTAAATCAGTATGATCGAAAAATACTTGACGAAATATTCAAAAACAAGCTATACGAACAGCTTTTGTTAGCGAAAGATGAGTTTCACGGGTATCAGGAAAAACGCTTCATACGGGTTAATCTGGATGAGTGCGGAAACGAGCGTCAGTATTGCATCCATCATCCTTGGCTAATAAAGGAAAAAACAAAAAAAAGTAATAAAGCGATTCAATTAGTGGAAACCATACGAGTTATAGCACCCAAAGATAACTGTAAAATAAGGAGTGAAATTGCTTATGTGTTGCAACGGTTAAAAAACAGGGCATTTTTTCAGATACCCCAATTGCCGTATGCTATTCATTTTGAAGTAACGAAATTAGTAAGCCGAAATATCTATCCTTTCCCAAGTGAATTAAAAGCTGTTTTATACCAATTATTGCATGAAGGTAAACTGCTGTTAAAAACGATAGAAGGGCGAATGCATTATTTTGGTTAAAGATCGCCTTCGTCTAAAAACATTACCCCTCATATGGAGTGAACCTATTCGTCATGTAGCATAGCCGAACCGACCGTAGGGAAACATCCTTAAAACGGATACTAGTGAATAGACATCTGTTAAGGATGAGATTCCTCCACTACGGTCGGATGACGATTTTCAATGCACGCTGTTCGTAATTTGTTACTTCGATTTATCCGGAAAAGCTGGAATGGGTGGTACACGGGTTTGTTTTGCGTCCTTTAATAGTTTTTGTACTTCTTCAATAGCCCGTTCTAGCTGAATGTCTTTGCCCGTATATTCAATATGCGGATCATTTACCACTTCGATGTCCGGATCTACACCATGGCCTTCGATGACAAAGGAAGATCCATCTGCGGCGAAGTGGGCAAACTCTGGTTTACGCATATCACCGCCATCGATAAAGGGTAGCGAACCACTAATCCCAACAACGCCTCCCCAGCTTCGCTGGCCGATAACAGGACCAATGTTGAAGTATTTAAATTGATAAGGGAAGAGGTCGCCATCAGATGCCGAATACTGATCGATGAGCAATACTTTCGGACCAATGTGCGCATCGGGCTTCACGGAAGACGATTTGTTGTTCCGGCGTAAAGTGCCTAGACTCGGCCGGCGTAATAAACGCTCGATGATCATGGGCGAGACATTGCCTCCGCCATTACCACGATCGTCGATAATTAAGGCTTTTTTATCCAGTTGCGGATAAAAATAGCGAGCAAACTGATTGAGCCCTTCTACACCCATATCCGGAATATGCACATAACCGATGGCTCCATCACTGGCATCACTAACCACCTTAATGTTATGCTGCACCCAATCGTGGTAATAAAGGCTGGCCTCGCTCGCTACCGGTTTGACAATATATTTTCGCACACCACTTTCAGAAGCTTTATCATTCACTTCTAACTCTACCAGTTGATCTGCCTGACCAATAAGACCCTGATACAGATTGTCCATATCTTTTACGGATTTTCCATTAATGGCAATAATGAACTCACCTTCTTTTACCTGTACGCCAGGCGCATATAAGGGAGCATAGAGGTCTTTGTCCCAGCCTTCTCCGGTCAGGATTTTGTCAATGCGATAATAGCCACTTTTATCCCTGGAAAAACGCGCCCCAAGCAATCCCATAGGAATGCGCTCTATGTCTGGGCGGTCTCCACTATTAACATAGGCATGACCGATATTCAATTCGCCGATCAGCTCACCAATGATATAGGTTAAATCATTGCGATGGTTTACATACGGTAATAATGCTGCATATTTATCGTGCATGGCTTTCCAGTTCACGCCATGCATATTAGGATCATAAAAATAATCACGCATTTGCCGCCAACTTTCGTCATAGACTTGCTTCCATTCGGCATGTAAATCAACGATGAGCTTCATACCGTCTAATGGAACCTTGTTACTCGGATTGAGCGGACCTTGACTAAGGGTCTCGATAAAAAAATCAGATCCACTGCGGATAAGGATTTTCTTTCTATCAGGACTTACTTGATAATTGCCAAAAGAACCAATGACGTTTTCCTTTTTATCCTTTAATGCATAAAATTTTAGTCCGCCGCCATGCATAGAATGGCTCATGTAATAAAGCCCTTCATTGCTGGCTACCAGATTGGCATAATTTCCCGGAATTACCGGTAAACTTTCAATACGATCAGCCAATCCTTCTTCATCGATGCGCACGACATGTTCTTCATCTTTCGGGGAGGCTTCTTTTTTCTTATCCATCTTTTTATCCGATACCGTATCCGTCTCTATTTTTACCTCATCGTTTTCTGCCTCAAAAGGCGAAACGACATCTTTAGCGAGCCGTACGAAATAGGGACGAGTCATGTTATTATATACATGGTTCCACTCCGTGCTGCTATATGTTGGGTTAAAATCGCGCGAGGACGTAAAGTAAAGGTATTTTCCATCGGGACTAAATGTGGGATCTCCACTTTCGTACCATTGATCGGTAACCGCTACCTGTTTTTTATCGGCTAAGCGATATAAATAAATTAGGGCAAATTCACGTGCTTTACCGGGGAGGGTAAAAGCGATCCATTTACTGTCGGGGCTAAAGGTATAATCATTTACCGTACCATTATCTGAATGCAAGATCAACGTTTTTTTGCCTGAAGCAATGTCGTAATAATATAAATCCTGATTACGGTCTGAAAGCAACACAAGCTTACTGTCGGGACTCCATACGGGATTGAATTTATAGGATCCTCCTCCAGAGCTGATTTGCTTGGGAGCTTGTCTCCCGTCTTGTGCCTGGATATAGAGTTCATCTTCTCCACTCCGGTCGGATATGTAGCACAGCCATTTACCATCTGGGCTCCATTCCACATTGCGATCGTGTGCGTTGCTGCTTTGGGTCAGGTTTCGGGTAACGCCGCTTTTTGCAGGAAGTGTAAAAATGTCTCCACGGGCGCCAAAGGCTACGCGCTTACCGTCCGGAGACAGCGAAGCACTGGTGATATATTTGGACGCATCTACCTGTTTGTTGCGGCCAGAAGATAAATCCTCCGCTAGTGTAACCGGTATTTTTTTCTGTTGATTAGTGGTAATGTTGTATTGGTAAAGATAACCCCCATTTTCAAAAACGATGATATGGCCATCTATGGAAGGAAATTTGCAATCAAATTCCGTAAAATGCGTGAGTTGTTGGGTTTGTTTGGTTTTAGTATCGACGACAAAAAGATTCATCGTGCGCTGACGGTCACTGAAAAAGAACACTTTGTCTTCATAATACATCGGGAAAATATCCTGTGCTGGATTATTGGTTAGGTTTTCAGTCGTTTCGTTTTTATTGTCGTAAAGCCAAATATCGTCAGCCTGTCCACCTCGGTAATACTTCCAAGTGCGAAACTCTCGAAACACACGGTTCATGGCTATTTTACTTCCATCGGGACTGTACGAAATCCAAGAGGCGGCGGCGAAGGGCAGCTCTTGACCCATATCGCCATTCAACGGCGCTAAGCGGATGTTTCCTTTAAAATCGTTAAAAGTAGTAGCACGTGTACGGTAAATGACATGCTGGTCATCGGATGTCCAGCCCATAACGACATTGTTCGGACCCATACGGTCGGCTACATCATCTCTACCCAATGTAGCCGTATACGTGATCCGTTTTGGAATGCCGCCATTCGAAGGCATGACAAAAACTTCAGTATTACCATCGTATTGCGCGGTAAAGGCGATTTGTTGACCATCATGACTAAATTTAGCAAACATTTCATAGCCGGGATGACTGGTAATGCGTCTAGCTAAGCCTCCATCCAAAGGGACGAGGTATAGATCGCCGGCATACGTAAACACCACTTGATTGCCGTGTACAGCTGGAAAACGTAGTAATCGGGCTTCTTGCCCTTTGGCCGTATGGAGAAAAAAGAAAGCAAGGAAAAGATAGGAAAAAAGTTTATTCATGTAGTGAAATTATTATGTGTAGCCAAATATAATGAAGTTAGGTTGCAATAACCGGTTTGGTTTTGTCAAATGATTGATATATTGATATGCTTTTTTAGACCTGCCTTCTATGCTTCCTGTATTTAAACTTTTTTGCGCACAACTGGTAACTGGCAACTCGCAACTAATTTTATTCATTCCTCAAACTCTCTACCGGGTTGGCTAATGCCGCTTTGATAGCTTGAAAACTGATGGTGAAAAAAGCGATGAGCAAGGCAAGAATAGCTGCCATAATAAATACCCACCACTCTAAATTCACGCGATAGGCAAAATCGTTTAACCAGCGGCTCATCACATACCACGTAATCGGAAATGAAACAAGAGCAGATATACCCACAAGGAACAAGAAATTGGTCGACAACAATTGGATAATACTCTTCGTGCTGGCTCCCAAGACTTTTCGTATACCAATTTCTTTTATGCGTTGTGTTATGGTAAAGGAGGATAGCCCAAATAATCCCAGACACGCAATGATAATAGCAATACAAGAAAAAACAGAGAATATAATTTGCTGTTGATGTTCTGCTTTATAGAGGTCGTCGAACCTATCGTCTAAAAAGGTATATTCAAAAGGTTTTTCAGGTAAATATTCTTCCCATGTTGTTTGAATATGCTGCAAGGCTTGCTGTATATTTCCTTTTATTTTGATGGATATCCGGCCGTAATCATTCTGCTCGAGAGCGTTAAATAAAACTAAGGGAATGATCCGTTGATGCAGCGATTCAAAATTGAAATCGTTCATCACTCCCGCAATTCGACCGGAACGGCCGCCATAGTTGAACGGCTTGCCTATTGCCTCTTCATTCGATTTCAAGCCTAATACGTTAACGGCGGTTTCATTGATGATGAACGATAAACTGTCTGTTCCATCGCTACGATTGAAGTTCCTACCCGCTTTAATAGGAATGGAATATGCGGGAATAAACCCTTCATCTGCTCGCACATATTTGATGTCAGCTTTGGTAGGGGCTAAGCCGTTGCCTATATCCATTTGAGCGGCTTGCGCATCGAGGAGTCTTCCTGAAGGAATGCGACTCGATCTACCAATTTCTTTGATTGTGGGATTAGTCAATAACGTCATTTTAAAAGAGGGAAAGCTGTTTTTCAATGCTTCATCATTTTCTAATATAACAATCTGTTCTTTATTAAACCCAAGACTTTTGTTTTGCATATAGTTTAACTGGCGAAATACGATAATCGTTCCGATAATAAGTGCGATAGATGTCGCAAATTGAAAGACTACCAATACTTTCCTTAAAGAG
The DNA here is from genome assembly GCF_039542865.1 of Olivibacter ginsenosidimutans. Taxonomy (NCBI): domain Bacteria; kingdom Pseudomonadati; phylum Bacteroidota; class Sphingobacteriia; order Sphingobacteriales; family Sphingobacteriaceae; genus Olivibacter; species Olivibacter ginsenosidimutans. The sequence goes on from NZ_BAABIQ010000043.1 coordinate 113,411, forward strand.
AGGGTTTTCTCTCCATTCTTTATAATTCCCTTAAGTACTTTAATAGGCTTAAATCCTGATAAAAATAATGCTGGGTATAAGCCCGACAATATCCCGGTAAGCACTGATAGTAAGGTTATTAGCGTTAGTACTTTTGGTTGGATCAATTGATAAAAGTCGATTTGTTTTCCTGATAGACTATTCAGTCCGGCTAAGGCTAATCCAGTTATTAGAAGGGAAATTAACGTGGCTAGTAAGCTGAGTAAAATACTTTCGCTTAAAAATTGATAAATAAGTTCGCGTTTTTCGGCGCCTACTACTTTGCGGATTCCAATCTCTTTCGCCCGGAGAGCAGACCGTGCTGTAGAGAGGTTCATATAGTTAATACAAGCAATCAGCAAGATAAAAGAACCAATGACCGTAAAGATATAGATACGCTTAATATCTCCATTTTCTTCCAGTTCCGAATCCTTATGGGAATGAAGATGAATATCATTTAAGTTTCGTAAAGAAAGAGCGCTCCACTGATGAGCTTTGATACTGTTTTCTTCAGCGATATGCCGGTCAAGGAAGGCAGGAAACTGTCTTTCCAGTTGTTTAGCGTCATAGTTCTTGGGTAATAAAATATAATCGTAAAAGGCATTGTTTCCCCAGTTGGTTCGTAGTGCTTCCTCTCCATAGATCGATTTATCCCTTAAGGTAGCGAAAGAAAGCATAACTTGAGGATGCCAATGGGATTGGTTAGGCAATGCCTTATATACACCGGTTACCGTGAAAACAAATTGATTATTCAGCTTGATAAGTTTATTTAGCGGATTTTCAGCACCAAAGTATTTACGGGCCATTTCTTCTGTTACTAACATCGAAAATGGCTCCGTTAAGGCATTGGCAGGGTTACCTTCGGTTAATTGAAAATCAAACACGTTAAATAGATTTTCATCGGCAAAATAGATTTCCGCTTCATTTAATCGCTTATCCTGGTATTGAAAAGTGGCGTTTCCTACTGGATATAGGCTGGTAATAACTTGTATTTCCTTAAAATCATTTTTCAATAAAGGAGCAATGGGCGGCGCTACTGAGCTCAGGGCTAAAGAGACGCTTTTGTCTTCTGGATTCAAAAACGTACGTTCAACCCTATAAATGCGTTCCGCATGCCTATTATAGCGGTCATAACTTAACTCATCAGAAACGTATAGCGCAATGAGCAGACAGCAGGTAATGCCTATACTTAAGCCGAATAAGTTGATAAAGGATATAAATTTATATCTTAACAAGTTGCGCCAGGCGATTTTGATATAATTCTTTAGCATTTTCGTTGTTTGTTAATCGTTATTAGTTGTTAGATCCGTTCGTTTGACACCATGCTTTTAACCAATTCTTGATAGGCAGGTCTACGAATAACCAGGAACTAATAACCAATAACTAAATTTATTCATTCCTTAAACTCTCTATTGGATTGGCTAATGCCGCCTTGATAGCTTGGAACCCTACGGTTAGTAAAGCAATAAACAATGCCATTGTTCCGGCAAGGGCAAACATCCACCATTGTATAGAAATCCGATATGCAAAATCTTCCAACCAGTGGCTCATACTCCACCAGGCGATAGGTGAGGCTACGAGGATGGAGATCGCTACCAAACGGATGAAATCGACCGAAATCATCTGGACAACTGAGGTTATTGAAGCGCCCAGCACCTTTCGAATTCCAATTTCTTTGGTTCGCTGTTGGCAACTGTAGCTGATTAAGCCGAATAATCCTAAACAGGCAATAAAGATGGCAAAAATAGCCGCTGCCATAAATAATTTGCCCGCCCGTTGCTCGGCCTGATATAGCTGGTTAAAATTATCATTTAAGAAAGAATAACTGAACGGCTGTCCGGCCATACCATCTATATCATGATATTGTTTTTCTATTTGATTTAGTAATGGAGTTAAATGGCTTGTTTTAACGCGGATGGCAAGATAGCTGGCTATATCGGTAAGCTTGAAAACCAGTGGGGGAATGGTGTTGTGTAAGGAACCCGTATTAAAATCTTTTACCACACCGATAATCTCGTATTTTCCCCCGCCTTCATAGAGCGACTTACGAATAGGGTTTCCAAAGGCCAGCAAGCGTGCCGCACTTTCGTTGATGAGCAGGGCTGCGGAATCGGCTACGTCGTTCGACAGGAAATTCCTGCCTTTTACAATTTCCATGCCCAATGTAGGGAGGTAATCGTGATCAATATCGAATTGGGCAATGCCCCTTACTCCTCCACTGCTTTTTGCTGCGTCCTTCGAAAAAATATGCGTATTTCGATTGAGATCAGTTGGTAGCGAAGAGGTGATACTAGCCGATTGCACGCCAGGAAGATTTTTTACCTGCTCTTTAAAAAGCGGAAGTTGCTTGTATAAAGAGCGGGCATTTTTGATGATTAAAACCTGATCTTTCTCATAGCCCAAACGCTTGTTTTGAATGTAATGCAACTGTGCTAAAATAACAGCGGTGCTAATCAGCAAAATGATAGCCGCCGCGAATTGAAAAACAACTAAAGCATTCCGAAGACCACTATTTTTTAGCCCTTGGGCTATCTTACCCTTTAACGTTTTCACCGGTTCAAAAGCAGAGAGAAAGAAAGCAGGGTAGATGCCAGACAAAAGGCCGATTAACAACGAAAAGCACAGCATCGTTGTTGGTAGCCACCAATTTTCAAGCGACAGGAAAATGATGTTTTTTCCGCTGATCTGGTTTAATGTCGGCAACAATAAACTCACCAGTATCGTAGCAATAATTGTCGCAATTAACGTCGTCAGAATCGATTCCGTTAAAAATTGGAGCATTAAATTTAGTCGGGATGAGCCAATCACTTTTCGTACTCCCACTTCTTTCGCCCTTCTGCTCGCACGGGCAGTGGCTAGATTTGTGAAATTAGCACAGGCAATTAAGATAATCAGAGTAGCAATGACTATAAATAAATTGACCGTCTGGCGATTTCCTGAGGGTTCTGCTTCATCCAATAGCGTCGAATTTAAATGGATATCCCGAATAGGCATGCTATTATAGCGGAAGTGTTCTTGTTTTGCCTCCAGTTCGGCAATACTGCTGCCGGTCATGGTTTTTAATGGGCCATCCATGTACTTCAGTGTTGCCTGCCTCAAATAAGTGTCTAGTTTTTTTTGAGATAAGCTCGGCTTTGTAAGGAGGTAGGTCACAAAGTTATCACTCATCCAGTTAGCATCGTGGCTTTCGGGATTTCCAGCCATCGCTTGTATGAAGTTAAAGCGTATATGTGATTGGGGAGGCATATCATCAATCACACCTACCACCTCATAATCGACTGTATTGTCCAAGTGAAGCACTTTGCCTACAACCTCAGTACTGTGAAAGTATTTGAGGGCCATCGATTTGGATAATACTACTGTATTGGGCTTTTGTAAACTGATCCGAGGATTTCCAGCTAATACCTTGAATGTAAAGATGTCAAAAAGTGCAGCATCTGCAAATACTTCATTTTCTTCAGTAAACGTGTCCAGAGTGCCCGGTTTCCTCACTAAAGCCTTTCTCGGCCCTTGCACACGAGCGTAATTTTCAATAGCTGGATACTCTTTTACTAATACCGAACCGAATTGTGCCGGTACTGTTCGCTCATGAAAGGTATTGCCGTTAACCATAAAATCGGCTTCGAGCCGGTAAATCCGGTCTGCTTTTTCATGATAACGGTCATAGCTCAGCTCGTCGATGATATATAGTGCAATGAGCATGCTCGCCGCTAAACCTAGTGCCAAGCCCACGGTATTGATAATCGTGTAAGTCCTATCTTTTAGCAAGTTGCGCCAGGCGATTTTGAGGTAATTCTTTAACATTTTTGTTGTTCGTTAATCGTTCTTGGATCCTTCGCTCTTCGCCGTAGCCAGATTTATAGTATCAAGTAGCAAGACATAAGTATCAAGACTTTCGTGTCATCCCAGTCGATGAATCTTAATCGGTTAGCCACACGCAATTACACGGCCAAATCAGAATTGAGCTTATTTGATGCAAAAATTGAGTCTTGCTTGGAATGTGCTGTACGGAAACGGACATATTTTTGTCCGTTTCCGTACAGCAGGAATAAACCAACAATGCGATTGTGGTGGGTTTGGGTTCTTAAAGTGTATGTTAAGGGTTATTGTCTTTAAACACGTAAGGCTTTATTCGAAGACTTTATAGCGGTAATGCCATAATTATCAACTTGTTTTTGAGGGGCAGGTAGCATCTTTCGTAGCCGGACTACGGGCAATACTTTTGGTTCTGTCCGGTTCTCTATCGCTTGGAGTTGTGTAATCCCGCAACCATATTTTACGAGATCTTTTAATTGATCAAAGGCATCTAAAAGAATGGATTTTTGCCGATAACCAGACAACAGCGTACCGCCTAGAAAATATTCAGGGTGATGTTGATGGTTACTGTAAACCATGCACGCTCCAATAATTTTGGATGGTTCTGCCTGAAGCCGGATGGTGTAGGCACATTTGGTAAGCCATAATAACCGTTGAGTAAAAAGCTGTGGACCTTCTCCGGCAACGAACATTTTTTTGAAATAGTCACCATACATCGTAGGATACGTGTGCAGCGAAAGGAGTTCATCGGCATCCTTTATGGTTAATTTTTTTAAAAAAGTACGCAGGGTGTTTGCCGTTTTCATGATTTTGAATTTTTATGTCCGATAATTTGCTCTAGAAGCCGAGGCCCTCTATTATACTCAGCAATTGGTGATTACCTATTTTTTGCTGATGATGTAAAGTTACGCTGGTTTTTTGTTGGAGATGGTGATAAGGGGCAGACCTAAAAGTGATATCGGGCACATTGAGGTATTTCTCTTAAATTATTTTACCTCATATGTCAGAAACGTGTCTGGAGAGCTTGTTAAAAAATTATAAATACTATTTATAAGCATTTTAATATGCTTTTTAGCAACGTATTTGTATGTTTGTAATATCGATTCAACTAAACCAAATAGATGATATATGAAAAGAAAAGTATTCCTAAAACTATCTGATGATGTTATTTTGACCAGTGAGCTGCTAAACATCTCGTTAAAAAAACACTGGAAACAATTATTAAAAGCGTCAAAATTTATGACTTCATAAGCCAAAATGTGAATGCTAAAAGATATCGGAGGAAAGAAATCTTCAAACGTTTTTTGTATACCAAAGGTGTTAATGGCGAACGTATAATACGGAAGATGAGTCATTACAATGATTATATACCTTGTATCCAGGCACTGGTTAGAATTGAGTCAGGAGTTAAGTGTTTAGAATATAAAGCAACGGTGAAGGCTTGGTTTCAGGAAGGTACACGGCAGATTTCAGAAGTTAGTAGAAGCTGTTCATTTAATTCATATTCGTGATGTTTAGTGTATCCTGATGGTAGTTTTGGTAAATTGCCCTCAACCAAATTTTAAAATTATGGCGAAGAATAAAAAGATTAATGTACAAGGAATGGAAATTTCTGTTTTATCTATTGGGAACAAGGAATATATATCACTAACGGACATGTTGATTTGGGTATTTGGGAATCAGCGAATAATGTCACTTTTAAATATGGAGAATTCTCCATATTTAAAAGTGCTGTCGGCCTGAATAATTATAAAATCAGTGTTAAGGAATGGGTTGAAAAAACAAATGCAATTGGACTTAAAGCTACCGCAGGCCGATGCGGAGGAACATATGCTCTTCCTGATATAGCATTTGAGTTGGTATGTGGATAGCCCCGCATTCAAAATCTATCCCATTAAAGAATTTCAACGCTACTCAAATTTTATAACTGTCAAAATACATCTTGATTACTTTCTTGGTTTTTTACAATCTCGGAATCGTATTCCGAGATTGTAAAAAATGGTTATATTATGGAAAGCATCAACGCTTTGTTGATACAACAAAGGACTATCTTCAAAAGAACGTTTATTGCAGTTAAATAAGGTTGCTATTACACAAATGAAATCATTGTTGGCTAATAATGTTCAACGGAAATTGTAGTTCGGTGTAAAACCTTATCTTTGCGTCATTTAAGAAAAAGATACGCATGAATGATAAACTAGCAGCTAGAAGTGGCGGTAAATGTGAATTAAGTGGTGATAACGGCGAACTGGTCGTTTATTCAGTAGGACCTGAAAACTATGGCGCTAAAGAAATCAACATCGCAAAAAAGCTGGCAGACCAGTTAAGTGGTGTAGAACCATTCGCAGCAGATGATTGGCGCTTTCTGCCAGAAGCCATGTGGAGTGAAGTACCGGCGGTACAAGTATTGTCTTGGCGCTTGCTCAATCATTTGAAAAATGAAAGCTGGGCAGCGGATGCTTTGGATATTATTTACCTTGATGATGAACGCTTAGCATGGGCAAAGGCTGCACCGTTGGAATTAGGAACTAACGAAACCTTAGAACAGCATAAAGATGCCAATGGTAATATCCTTCAACATGGCGATTCAGTAGTGCTCACGAAAACATTAGATGTGAAAGGGAGTTCCATTTCAGCTAAACTAGGAACGGTTGTTCGGAACATTCGTTTAGTAGAAGGTAACCCAGAGCAAATTGAAGGACGAGTGGAAGGCCAGCTTATTGTGATTCTTACGAAATACTTACGGAAGCAATAATAGAAAGGGATACGGCAGCGTAAAAACCGGCGCATATCCCTCAAAATAGGATGTGTGCATAATACGGTAGCCGTGGTCTATACTGCTACAGAATTGCTTGGAATAACCGCAGAGGTATCATCTGCTGTATAATCCGAATGTTCACTTGGTATAGGCTGACTTTGCAGTATCATGTTCTCGAGGGTTATCAAGTTGTTTTCACAGCACTCCTTGGCTATGGTCTGAAAGCGATCATAACAAGCCATGGCCGTCTTCAGTTCCGTATCACTCGGAGCAGCTTCTTTTTTATACCGAACCGCATGAAGGCTGTTGCTAATTGATTTTAGTATTGACGGCGAAACAGAAACACCATCTACTGTAAAGCAATCGGCCAATTTCGGAGATATAAGCTTGGTAACCTGAAGCAGGAAGGGAATGTTACACTGATCGGCATGATAGCCGAGGCATGCATAGATTAGGCCTATGCAAAGCTGTTCCATGCTTTGCGAAATTAAAAACAGCGTGATGTGCGTGTCCTTCCTTTGCTCTAGGGAAAGTTGGGCACAGTTAAGAAACGTTTCGGCTTTGTATTTTCTGTAGTTCCACGCTGCACGGGCCTTATCCAGGGTTTGTACCCAATCTGCCGAAGGAATTCCCAGCTTATCGGTTTTGGAGTCGCGGTATAAAGTCGAACCATTCGTTAAGGTCTGTATAAAAAAGCGATTTTTCTTTTCTAAAGCTCTGCTAGCATGGGTTACACTTGTTAAGATAACAGTAACCCGAAGCTGAGGATGATCAATGCTGTGGCTTTTTGCTACGCCATTCTGCATGCTGATGCCCAAAACAAAGCAGTGTACATTTTTTGTTTGCGGCGCGGATGTCTCCGGCAGGTAGGTGAGCAGCTTATTGGTATTATTCGCTTCTAGCCCAATTAATAACAGCTGCTGTAAAGACTCCCTTTTGATCAGGTTCGTGCAAATGGTAGTGAATGCCTGTGTCTGCTCCGCATGGAGATGGGAGAGTAACTTTTTCGGTAATGAAACTTGAATGGACTTAATTGCATTTGCAGGTGCGTAAACTTCAGTTAGGGCTTCATCCTCAGCATGCCGGATCATTTCATCCAGCTCGGCCATACAATCTTGCACATATTGCGTACACCAAGTCAAGATCGGTAGCAGCTTGGATGTCAGTTGTTCCAGTTCTTCTGGGTCGACTTCAAAATTTCGCTGATAGCGAACTGCTGTGTAGGATTGATCGATAAGTTTAAGAAGCCGGTAGAAGTAAGGTTCCTCCTTATCAAACAACTTGCTACATTCAGGAAGGTATTGACTAGTTAGCTTTAAATGGTCTTGCAAACTATGAGACGGGCGATCCCGTTTAAAAACAGCATTTTCCATACCTCGGAAAGTAAGTTCAGCGGCCTGATGTAACATGAAAAGCGCTTGTGAAAAATTACCTTTGCTCCGGTAAAACTCCATACCTTCCAAAAAATCCTCTTGTTTGGCTTTTGCCTTTTCATAATGCTCTTGCGCCTTAGTCCGAATGCTTTCCAGCTCTTTTCGTGTTGGGCTTGGTAATGGTTTCTTGCCTATAATGAGCTTTTGATGAGGTTGGCGGCAAGCTAATACATAATACAAGGCGCCATGCTGAATGGCGGTCTTCAGTTCTCCGTAAGGAATCAGGCGAAAACGATGCTTCGGCGTTTCAGCAAGACACAGTTCAGCCATAGGTTCTAGTGTTTTTGCAGATACTTGGCATTTCGAATCAATCACGACGAGTAATCGTGACTGTGCGATGCCCTGAAAGCGATAGGAAAATTCATATACACTGTCTAAGGGCATCTTTTCGGCCAGTTTTTCTAAAATAGATTGAAGTATTTCCATATAGATAAAAATTTAGTGCTCCTATTGAATAGAAAATCGTATTTTATTCCTTTCTTTTTGTAAAGAATATCTTTACAATTTTAAAGAATTATTTTCAATATTCAAAAACAATGTACAGAATTTCTGTATATTTTGAATATTTGCCTGAACGTATTCTTAAAGAAAAATTCCTATGACCCCTCTTGGTGAGTATTTAGCTAAAAAATCGGTTAACAAATCAATGGTAGCACGGCGGACCGGATTAAGTAAACCGCGAATTAGTGAATTATCCTTAAATCCTACAGCCAAACTACGGGCGGATGAATTAGTATTGATTGCTAAAGCTATTGATGTAGACCCTTGTGCAATGTTGCTAACCTTGTTCGGAGATTTGGAGTTAAAAGAGGATTAGTACATAGTTTTTCAATGTAAACGTTTAATTGGAGGCTTATGGTGATCCCTGCTACTACTGAAGATAAGGCCCTCGTGATAAAAATTTTGGCTGATGCTTTCCAAGAAAATAAAAGTGTTAATTATTTGGTAAAGCAAGATCGGAAGAGACAACAGCGACTGGAATACCTGATGGATTATTCTTTTGATCTCTGTTGGCGATTTGGGAAAGTTTTTTTAAACAAAGATAAAACAGCGGTGGCACTTCTTTTATATCCTGATCAAAAGCGTGTGGACTTGAAAACCCTATTGCTGGATTTAAAACTCGTCCTACGTACTATAGGATTACGGAAGGTGAAAAAGGCACTTCATAGAGAAGCACGAATTAAAGCTCAATATCCATCAAAAGAAATTTGTTACCTATGGTTTATAGGCGTTGAAAGTAAAGCGCGACAAAAAGGGAAAGGATCGGAAATGCTTCGTTTGGTCATAGAAGAAGCTAAAAAACAAGATAAATCCATATATTTAGAAACTTCCACACGTAAGAATATCCTTTGGTATGAACGGCATGGATTCCACATTTTTAAAACGCTCGATTTCGGATACTCCTTATACCTATTAAAACACGAATCGACAATACCGGGAACTATTCGTTCCTCAATGATTTCACCGGATTAGCCAATGCCGCCCGAATGGCATGAAAACTAACCGTGATACCGGCAATGCTGATAGCCGTTATACCCGCCGAAACGAAAATCCAGCTATTTAATTCCATGCGGTAAGCAAAATCAGTTAACCAATCATTACCCAGCCACCAAGCTAAGGGGCAGGCAATTAAGAAAGCAACAGCCACAAGGACTAAAAATTGCTTGGAAATAAGGACGACAATATCCGGTATATTGGCTCCTAAGACTTTTCGTATGCCAATCTCCTTGGTTCGCTGAATGGTGGTAAAAGCGGCTAATGCAAACAAACCTAGACAGGCTAAAGTAATGGCAATTCCTGAAAAAATGGAAAATAAGCCCGCAATGCGTTCTTCCGTTTTGTAGAGTGATTGGAAGTCGTCATCCATAAAATGATAATCAAATGTCCGGTGTCCAACGCGGGCCTTCCACGCTTTTTCCAAAGAGGCGAGTGTTGCAGCTAAGTTGTCGCTTTTTACTTTAACAAAAAGCTGTTTAACCATTGAAGTATCTGGAAAAATCAGGAGTGGACCGATGGGGGTATGCAGTGACGAAAAATGAAAGTCTTTAACTACGCCGACTACAGGACCTGGGGTGTTCTTTGCAATAATTTGTCCAAGAGCTTTTTCGGGTGTCCATCCCAAGTCGCTTACCGCTTTTTCATTTAATATATACGACATTTGATAGGAAGAACCCTGGGCAGCCGTATCTTCTGTCATGAAATCGGCGGATGTAAAATCTCTGCCTGCCACCAAAGTCATACCCATGGTTTTGAGGTAATCAACATCTACGGGAGTGGCATTTAGCGAAAGATTTTTAGGCCCGGTACCATCATCAGCTTGAATACCATCACCCCAACCGATATCGGTAGGGTCTTCGTAAGCACCGGTAACACTTAATACATGCGGATCCGCTTTAAATGCCTGTTTCAATTGCTCATATACCCCATGTGTCTTACGATCGATAGGCAACACGAGTATATGGGAACGATCGTAACCTAAATGCTTATTTTGGATATAATGAATTTGCTTTAATACAATCAGGGTTGTTGCTAATAGAAAAATAGCAATGGTAAATTGCAGAACGATTAAGCCCTTACGCATTAATCCTCCCGAATGCGTTAGCTGTAAGCCAGATTTGAGTTTGGTAACCAAACGCTTGCTGCTCAAAATAACAGCTGGATAAGCCCCGGCAAGTAAGCTAATAGCTAAACTGAGTAAGATCGTAGCCAGCAAAAACCATGGGCGGAACAACAGCCCATAAGAAAAGGTTTTCCCTGTTATGTTATTGAATAAAGGTAACAAAGCCGCACAGATCATAAAACCTAAAACTAAAGCAAGCGAGGTAACCAAAACAGATTCGCTCAAAAACTGCCTAAGCAATTGTTGTTTACCGGCGCCCATCACTTGACGAATGCCGATTTCGGTCCCTCGGTTGGCTGATTGGGCGACGCTTAAATTCGTGTAATTGACGCAAGCAATCAGTAGGATTAGGAAGGCAACGATGCTTAGTACATAGATATAGGTCATATTGCCATTAGACTCTAGTCCTGCCAAATTAGAATGCAAATGCACGGATTTAAGAGGCTCTAAGCGCATGGTCCAATAATCGTCTGCAGAAAGCCCCAACTCTTCACGGGTTACTGTTGGTATAACAGATGAGATGGAGCGGGATAGCGGAGCAATTTGATTGGCGTTTTGCAGGAGGAGGTAAGTAATGTAATTTGCTGTGTGCCATACCTCTGTTTTGGAGGCTTCCAAACTGCTAAACGAGATAATTAAGTCGTATTGAATCTGTGAATTGAGTGGTGCATCTTCGGCAACTCCCGTTACTTCATAGCGCTCCGTTCCACCGTTCAGCCTGAAGGGTTGGTGCCCTTTTTGAGTAATACGTAGGAGGTTAGAAATCGGTCTTCCCAACTTGTTGTCATCTGGCGAAAATAGGGCGTGTTTGCGTATAACCATTGCATGGGCATTAATGCGGTAAATTGTAGGGAAGATGCCCCCGGAAGGGGTTTCAATATACCCCCTACTTTTAAGCGTAAAGAGTCATTCCACGCAATTTCTTTTCCAACGGGATTGATATTTCCAAAAATACGTAAAGCTAATTCAGCAGAAAGTACGATGCTATTTTGGTCGGCTAAAGCGGTATTTATGTTTCCGTAACGCAAGGGAAAAGAGAACATGGACAGAAAGTCGGGATCGACAAAGTCAGGTGTAACAGACCATGTTCCTTGTCCGTAGCCCAAAAGGTAAGTATCCCAAGTTAAGGTACGGGTATAAGCTTCGATTTCCGGAAAATCGGCTTTGAGTCTCTCTACTACAGGATATACCGTACCTGGCGATAAGGGATTTTTATGATCACCTTGTTCCAGGCCAAATAAACGATCCCCTTTTTGATGAAAGTTGTCGAACGTTACCAGCTTATTAACCAATAATAGCATACCGATGACGCTCGTGAGGCACAGCGTGAGCGAAAGAATGTTGATAGTGGTGAAAAGCCTATGTTTCCATAAAGATCGGGCGAGCGTTTTAAATGGTCTTAACATGTCGTTCTTGGTGTTAAATCCGGTATTTTAGGTTTTATACGAGTATCATCACACGAATCACGCCAAAGCCAAGACGTTTGTTTGCTGACTGTTTTGGAGGGTGCTCAATCAATTAGTGTTCGATACCGAACAGTTTTTTGTTCGGAAATGAACAGTTTGTAGGAGTTGGAATCGAGATAAGGTAAGAACTTAAAACAGTTAATTTATCACTTGAAAATGAAGCTTACCTTTTTTGTGGTCGATGGCTGATAAAGTTCGCTTTCAGCTTTTCGATATCCAGTTGTTCTATTTCGTCTAAACGCAGGAGCCAAGCTCTTTCACCGAGTAAAGGAACATGTTTTTTGGGTTCTGCTAAATCAAAGGCTTTGATCTTTTTAGTTAGCGTTAAAGGAGCTTTGGCTACAGCTAGCTGTGGTGTATGGAACAGGAACTGAAAAGTAAACAAAGGCCAGTTCCCTACTTCGCCAATATGTTCATGGTGGATTGGCTGAGTACTGTTGGGGTGGATAATACCAGCATATAGACCACTCGTCTTTCCGGCTTTTTCGATGCCCATACTGGTTAGTAGACTAAAGGATGTTTCATTCACTAAGTGAAAGGTACCTCGAGGTTGCTTCTGATCGCCCGTAATGGCCAAAAAAATACCCTCGGTTATAAAAGGGCTGCTTGCTACCGCAAGTACTTTAACTTCTTCATCAAAATCAACATCCCGTCGATTTTGCTGGCCATACACCTTCGTTATTTTGGATAGTTGCACAGGGATTTCAAACCCGTCTTCTCCAGTTACACCGACTAATTCATCATTGATTATTTTTGTAATATGTCCTTCGAAGTCTTCTTCAACGAAACGGACAAAATCACCTAACCGATAAGCCATTTTTTATTTTACTGTTTTAATACCTATGAGATATACCTTATTTTTAATACTCCCCTGCGTTTGTCAACTAGGCTTAGCAAGAATTAGGGTTTCGTTGAAATCAACAAGCTGCGAACATCTACTTCTAATGCTTCTGCGATTTCAAATAACGATTCTACCGTGGGTTGCATTTTGTTGGTGCTCCATTTTGAAACCGTATTAATATTACGATCTAGTGTTTCGGCCAACCATTTATTGGTTTTCCCCTGTTCGGCTAAGACAGCCTTAATACGATTGTAAACTTTTTTATCCATATACGTTGTCAAAGCAGATTAATGGGACAATATAGGCAAAAGAAAGTGAAAAGCAAAAAGCTAAAAAACCTCATCTAGACCGATCTGGAATCCTGAAAAATCTTTGCTTCTACCGTAGTCGATGGCGATGTTCGTGCCAGAGCCCTTATTGAATTTGATACGTAAGCCGCCCCCATAAGCCTGATTCCAATCTTTGAACAACTGACTTTTAGGTCCAGATACGGTATTGGTATTGGTAAATAACACAAAACCCAATAAGCCATTTTGTGTAATATCGCGGCGATATTCGGCTTCCAGATAAAAAAGATGCCTGCCGCGAAAACGATTTTGGTCGAAACCCCGCCCAGATCGATTATAGACGTCCCAACCAATGCTAGGTAAGTCGAGATAAGGTATTTTTCGATTTAAGACAGACCAATAATAGCCCCATATGCCTAACATATTTTGCCGATTCGGATCTTTGGTGAAACGTAGGTATCGCCTTACATCTAGATATACCGAACTCCAGGAATGGTCATTTCCCATAAAATGGGGGTTTAAACGGTATTGAAAATACATATAATAACCGTCTATTGGGTTAATGGAATTGGAGCGAGTGTCAAACAGCACATTCATGCTTAATCCGGATGATAGGCTACGACCAAAATCATCAGTACCGTACGGATATTGGGTATAGTCGCGTAGTAAAATCCCATCTTTATCTGCGTCAATGTTTACCCGATAATCGAGGTTATAACCAATTCCCGCAAATAAGGCATCGTTTATCTTACGGAGTGCATGTTGATAAAAACGAAAATAAGTGTAATCGACTAGCAGTTTGTCGTCATCGTCGTGCTGCCGGCCTAGTCCCCAAGTGTACTGGGGATACTTCATTAAACGGGTATCGCCAATGATGACCCATTCATTGTTTTTTAACCATATATACGAACGGACAGGAAGACCGAAGCGACCTTTAAAGTTGGTGTAGGGGGTAAAAGTTACCCTAGACATGTGGGTTGTTTTCCGATTTCCAGTATAAAATCCAGCAGTGGTGGATGTAATAAGGGCTTGTCCACCTCCTGGTACGGTGGTTGAAAAAGGAAGAAAGGAAAAATAAATAGATTTACCGCTACTGTCTGGGCCCTTTGGAGGTTCAATATTTAAGATGTCCTTAGCAATGTCAATTAAATCCCGTTGCTTGGTTGTATCAGCCTTAGATCGCGAAGGTTCAAGCTCATAACCAGGGCGTTGAGCTCGTATAATACCGGTGCTGATGAGAAAAATAAATACGAATGAAATAAATTTAGCATAGGGTATTCTCTTGCCGAAGCATAAAAAGCGGTTTCTTGTGTGAGCCTTTCCCATCTATTAATCATTAAAAAGCGGTGGTTCTTTCTCAAACATAAATTATTTTATGTAGATAATAAAGTCATTTAACAGTTTTTGTACAAGCTATCTCGAAGTAGCTGCCGGTTCTAAATAAGTAAAAGCCAGCTGTTACAACAACAAGAAGAGGTATGTTTAGGTTTTAGTTGTAGTTGTCAAACCTGTTTTTTAGTACAATATATTGATTTATAATTAAATACGCCAAATAACAGGATGTAAATTTAAGATTTTATTTTGCATGTGATCTCACATCTTCTTCGGTATTGTTCTAGATGCTAACATAGCATTAACTTACTTGCTCCTAGTAAGATTGAAATTAGGTGAATGATCATCGGAAAGTACTGCGGTTGAGATGGCTGGTGTTTAAGTCCCTTTGGGTAATTTACCGATCGTCGTAAAAATCGTCGTAAAAATTTAAATGAAATTTTAGGAGAATCCCTGATTTCCGTTATGGTGAATATGGTTTGAACCGTGTATTTTTGGCCGCTAAAAGAACGCTATAATGAAGGTATATATACGAAAATCGATAATGATTATTACTTGTTCGTGGATAGTATTTGCTGGTTGCCTTGGGGCACAAGCTCAGCAGATCAACAAGGTTAAAGCGTGGAAGGTTCATTATGAAATGACCTTTGATTTACCTCAGAAAAATGTTAATGAACTATCAGAAGAAGACAAACGTATGATGGCCCTGATGGAGCTGGGCAAGGCCATGAGTGGAGCGGATGAAGAAAAACCCTTATTGGAAGCCTACATAAGCGATAAACATATACGTGTGGAGCAAGGCGGAATATTTAGCACCATACAGGTGAGCAATTTGAACGATAGTACCTCTTATCGCTTGGACACCGCGTCTAAAGTCGCTTATCGTATCCCTTTGGCAAGTCCGAAGATTAGCAGTGAAATGGTTGGTGATAGTTTAGTTGTAACGTCTACGGCAGATAGAAAAATCCATTTAACAGAGGATACCATGACCATTGCGGGTTATGTTTGCAAAAAAGCAATTATGGAAGTTGCAGTCGGAGAGGAGGCACCACAGATAACCATCTGGTATGCAGAAAACCTACCTAAACTATTTTGGGGCGAATATGATTATTTAGAGGATATTCCAGGATTGACCATGAAGGTCTCTACTAAAGCAAACGGTATGGATGTCGGAATTAAGGTGGGATCGGTAAAAGAAACGCTAGTAGACAACCAGATTTTTGAGATTCCCAGCGATTATACGGTAGAAGAGGATGCGTTTGCTATGGAGGATATGGTGGCCGATTCGGTTTCGACAACAGGAACGGCCGAAGAGGCAGATGAAGAAGACTTTGAGTTGGATACTGGGTTTCATTGGACAGACGATGGTGAGCTATGGGGAGTGGAAGATGATGCAGGAAATGTCTTGATAGAACCCCGTTACCACGATCGTTATACCTATCATTATGGTTTAGCAGCGGTATCACGTGATAGCTTGTATGGTATCATTGATAAAAAAGGGCGGGAGTTAATTCCTGTGCAATATGAACATCTTGCTGCGGCTTCAGAAGATCGGATTTGGGCAATGAAGGGGAATCTATATGGCCTAATCGATACCACGAACCGTATCTTGGCGCCACCAAGGTATCAATCGGCTTCTGTGTTTGCTGAAGGGCTTGCCGCCGTAGAGAAAGACGGTAAATATGGATTTGTTAATGAAGCAGGAGAGGAGGTCATCCCATGCGCATACGATACGGTAGGCGATTTTGTGTATGGAACAGCCTGGGTACAGCAAGGAGCCGATTCTTTCTATATTGATAAAAAAGGAAGTAAGGTTCAGTAAGTGTTCGTTTAGGCCCCTCTTCCGGGGTCTTTTTAATAATTGATTGCCGTATCAATCACCTGCAAAAGGGTTGCTAAGTCTGCTTCCGTATTAAAGAAATGAAAGCCTACACGTACCCCACTGCCTCTGCGAACACAGATGATCTGTTGTTCTTGTAGTTGTTGATAACACGTTTCACTAAGGTCAAGATTAAATATGGTTGCATGTTGTTTGCGTTTTACCACTGCTTCTGTGAGCAACCCCCGTTCGGTAAAAGCGATCTTCGCGGCTATTGATAAACGATGGTTGATGTCTGTTATCGTTTGTATACCAGTTTTTTGTAAGAGAAGAATAGCCTGTTTTAACGTACCAAATACCAAAGTATCCTGATGCCCTGGTTCGAAATATAAGGAAAACGGATCTTTTTCTCGTAGGAACGAAGCGGATGGAGTGTTAGTGGAATGGACATGATGCAGCCTTGCCTTTGCTTGCTCCTGCAGCAATAAAAATCCGCTTCCATAGCCCGCCATCATCCATTTGTAGCCGCTAGATGCTAAAAGATCTAAGCCAGAAGCTTTGAAGTCGAAGACTTCTGTTCCGCAATATTGTGTACCATCGGCAAGCAAGAGCATATCCGGATATTTTTCTTTAAGATGCTTAAGAAATTTAAAATCGATCTTGATACCACTGATATATTGCACTAAGCTGAAAGCAAAAACCGTCGGTTTAAAAGTTTCTATTTTCCGGAGGATGTCATCTTCCATAGATGCGCTTACAGATACATAAGCATAGGGAAACGCCAATCGTTCTATGGGATAGTTAACGGAAGGATAATCTTCCTGAAGTAATAAGATCCGCTCAGCAGAAGCTAAACCTTGTAAAAAGGTATTGAAGCCAAAAGAGAAATTAGGTAATAAAAAGGTGTTTTGGGCATCGGCATGAAAAAAATTGGCAACAGTACGTTTGACGTCTACTAGAAATTCCTCAAAATGACCCCTAAACGCGTATCCTTGCTGCAAAAACGCCTCATCATGTTGTCTACGCCAATGGAGAATATCTTTGGCCAGTAAACAGGATGTGGCGGTATTTAAGTAAGTGCTGTTTTTTAACGCGGGAAATTGATCTTGAATCTGCATAGGTTCAAAGCTATTTTTTTCTATGCAGATTCAAGATCATGCAAAAGTCATTAATTAAAGTCAGGCATCCTAAGACAATCATTAATCCTCCGGCTTTAAGTAGTGATCAAAATAATCACTGATTTTCTGCATGAGATGTACCCTATCGTAGCCGCGCACATTGTGTTCATAGCCGGGGTAAACAAAATAATCTACTTGTGTTTTTGTTTTGATGGCTTGTTTTAGGAATTTAATCGAATGTTGCCATACAACAGTACTATCAGAGGTGCCATGGATCAGCAAAAGGTTGCCTTTTAGGTTTCCCGTTTTGGTTAACAGATTGGCATCTTCGTATCCTATAGGATTTTCTTGAGGGGTGTCCATGTAACGTTCCGTATACATTACCTCGTACATTTTCCAGTCCATCACCGGCCCTCCAGCGACACCCACCTTAAATACAGCTGGTTTGCGGAGCATAAACGATGTAGTCATAAATCCGCCGAAACTCCAACCGTGTATACCCATACGGCTGGCATCCACAAAAGGTAGCGATTTAAGGTAATTTACGCCCTGCATTTGGTCGTTCATTTCAACGGTACCCAGTTGTCTGAAGGTTGCCTGTTCGAATTTTAAACCCCGGTTACTGCTTCCCCGACCATCCATTGTGAAGACGATATAACCCCTTTGGGCCATATATTCATACCATAGATTTCCACTGGATGGAAAACTGTTGGCTAGCAACTGCACATTCGGACCATTGTAGAGGTAAACAATGACGGGATATTTTTTGGACGCATCGAAAGCTGTAGGATAGATCAACTTTCCATAAAGCGGTGTCCCATCATCTGCATGCAAGGTGACATTTTCAATTTTTGGTCGCTGATATGTCGCTAATGGATTCTTAGAGGTTAGCAGGCGCTTTTTCCATGATTTTTTTGTGTTGAAGACATCTATAGAACGCGGTGTCGAGTCATTACTCCACGTGTCTAGCATAAAGTCGCCCGCTGTATTGACAGCAACCTGATGGGTGCCAGGATCCTGATCCAACCGTTCCAGTTTGCCTGTTTCCCATTGAACGGTATAAGAATGCTTTTCCATAGGCGATTCCTTGGAAGAGGTGATATAAAGTAATTTCTTCGATGCATTTTCTCCTACCAATTCGTTCACAAGCCAGTCGCCTTTGGTTACTTGATTCAGTAATTTACCCGCTGTATTGTAGCGGTATAGGTGCATAAAGCCATCCCGTTGGCTCCACCAAATAAACTCGTCATTTTTGCCGGGTAAAAAATGCAGTTCGTGTAAGGGCTGTACATATTTAGGGTCGGTTTCCTCAAAGAGCGTTTTTATAAAGCGACCGCTTGACGCATCATATTGGTTAAGCCAAAGGTGGTTTTGTTCCCGATTTAACAGGGCGATGTAGATAGACTTTTCATCCGGGCTCCACGTAACACAGGTGAGGTAATGATCCTTCGGTTCTCCTGTTTGTAAAAAGACCGTTTGTGTAGTTTTTGGATTATATACCCCAAGGCTTACCTCATGGGAGGCTCGGCCTGCGAAGGGATATTTGGTAAAATGTACGGTGGCTGGCGTCTCGTCCCAGTTGATCAGTGGATAATCTTCCACCATGCGTTGATCCATTCGGTAAAAAGCCAGGTAATTGCCTTTGGGCGAGAAAAATATACCCCGATCGATACCGAATTCCTGACGATGTACCGATTGCCCGTTTACGATAGCAGCATCGCTGTCATGGGTAATTTGTTGTTCCTTTCCCTCAGCGTTAATTAAAAAAAGATTGTTGCCTACAGTATAGGCGAACTGCCCTGTGCTTGGTTCTACGGTAGCATTTGTCGCTTGTTCGGGTAAGATCTGCCAAGGGGTGGCCTCCCAGTGATGATCGGCTTGTTTGGAAAGCTTGAAATAATGGTTTTCCAAGGCAAAATAGAGCTGATCGGCATTGATCCACTGGAGTTCGGGAAAGCTACGAAGGGCAGAGCGATTAAATAAAGATTGATTAATCGCCGATAGCTTAATCAGGGTATCGGTAGTTAAGGAAGGCATCGCTTGTGTGATAAGCGCTTCGTCGACTCCTGTTTTAACGGTGTAAAAAAGGGAACTTTGATTGGGTATCCAGTTTAGCTGGCTCAGCTGATCTTGTGCCAGATTAGTGGAAAGGCCTATAGTTGCCTCTTCTATCGTAAATTGTTGCTGTTGAGCATAAAGGGAGGAAGCGCCCAATGCCATAGCTAGCATCAGGAAGGTGGTTCTCATGTGTATTTACGTTTAATTGTTTGTTTTGTGTAAATAAGCAACAAACATAGGTATTTATTTTAAAAAGCTACAAAATTGATCGCCAGAATGCACTAACTTTGCATAGTGTATAATAAACACTAAGTTGCTCATGAACAAAAGTTTACTACCATTAACCTTAGGTGGTTTGGGAATTGGGATTACCGAATTTGTGATGATGGGCTTATTGCCTGACATCGCGAAGGATTTACACGTATCTATTCCGGAAGCGGGTCATCTTATTTCCGCTTATGCATTGGGTGTAGTGATTGGTGCTCCGGTTTTGGTGGCCATCGCCGGTAAATATCCACCAAAGCATATCTTGATTGCCTTAATGGCGATGTTTACCGTATTTAACGCTTGTTCTGCTTTTGCACCCAATTTTACTGTATTATTTATGACGAGGCTTTTGTCTGGTTTACCACATGGAGCGTTCTTTGGAGTGGGCTCAGTCGTTGCGAGCAAGATTGCAGTAAAAGGGAAAGAAGCACAAGCGGTTTCGCTCATGTTTTTAGGATTGACTATTGCTAATATTGCAGGTGTACCGCTGGGTACCTATATCGGGCACCATTTCTCGTGGCGCTTTTCTTTTGCTATTGTGGTGGCAGTTGGACTGATTACCCTGTTCAGTTTAAAGGCCTTTCTACCTGCATTGGCCGCTAATGCGGAACGAAATTTAAAAGGCGAGTTAAGCTTTTTCAAAAAAACGGAAGCTTGGTTAATCATCTTCATGATCTCGATCGGCACCGGTGGATTGTTCTGTTGGTATAGCTACATCGCGCCATTGATGACCAATGTAGCGGGATTTTCGGAAGATGCGGTGACTTATGTCTTAATCCTGGCGGGCGTTGGTATGATGGTGGGAAATTTATTGGGTGGATTTTTAGCCGATCGTTTTTCGGCAGGTAAAGCATCTGCAGCATTGTTAATAGCTATGGCGGCGACATTAGTTGTGGTCCATTTTCTTTCGTTTAATCCTATAACAGCCCTTGTCATGACTTTTATTACGGGCGCAGTAGCCTTTGCTTTGGCTGCGCCGATCCAAATGTTGATGATCAATACGGCTAAAGGAGCTGAAATGATCGCAGCATCCGTAAGTCAAGCGAGTTTTAACATTGGTAATGCCTTGGGTGCTTTCTTGGGTGGTTTACCCTTAGTCTATCATTTTGATTATACTTGGCCAGCTATCGTTGGCGCTGCTATGGCTTTTGCTGGGGCATTGTTCGCCTTTGCCTTCAATAGCAGGAAAAAAGATGTTATTGAAATAACTGAAATAAAGCAAAGCAAAGAGGCACCATTGCTTAACGAAAACGTAAGCTGCGATTGCATTTAGGTTTTTCTTTCTTTCACCGCGAAAGAAAGAAACAAAGAAAGCTCATCGCTTGGAACTTTGCTACAGTGGTAGTGCATCCTTCTGCAAACCGTAAATTTTCTAGGCGATGTGTTAAGTGGAATGGAGAGCTTGTGCAAGCAACCAGCCGGAAAAAACGGTTAGGGTAACACGCCCGGTTAAAAGCAAAATGTAAGCGGTGATTGTATTTAGCGCTCATTTTCTTTAAGTTTGCTTAGGGCGATACAATCGCTTCATTTAATGAGCAGTTAAGATGGCAGAAACAATTGGATGGGTTGGTTTGGGAAATATGGGCTTTCCCATGGCCCGAAATTTATTAAAAGGCGGATATACCGTTAATGTCTATAATCGAACAGCTTCCAAAGCAGATGTTTTAGTACAGGAAGGAGCTAACTTCATGGATACTATATCGAGCCTCTGCTTAGAAAGCGATATCGTGGTGACAATGCTTGCTGACGATCAGGCCGTAAAAAGTGTTTACCTCGGAGAAGGGGGGCTTCTAAATGCTTCGGTTTCAGGTAAGCTATTCATCAACATGAGTACCGTTTCGCCAAAAACTTCCCGTGAACTGGAAGAAATGAGCAAAGCAGTGGGAGCTAGGTTTTTGGAGGCACCTGTTTCGGGAAGTGTAAAACCGGCAGAAGATGGTACCTTACTGATCTTAGCTGGCGGGACGGCGGATAACTTCCGTGCTGCACAACCGTTGCTGGAGAAACTTGGGAAAGCAAGCCTGTGGCTTGGCTCGGTAGGAGCCGCATCCTACGCCAAATTAGCTATTAATTACTTTTTGGCATTAACGCTCCAAGGCTTAGCGGAAACAGTCCTTTTTGCAGAAAAAAACGGAGTATCGGCCAAGGATATGCTACATATTGTCAATGAAAGCGCTTGTGGTAGTGCGCTTACTAAAATTAAATCTCCTTTGATTCTTGAAGATACCTATCCACCTGCTTTTGCGTTGAAGCATATGGCGAAAGATTTGCGCTTGGCACGTGAACAGGAGATTGATTTCCCCTTGTCAACCCCACTTTCAGAGACCTATACCGCTGCGTTGCAAGACGGTTTTGGAGAAGCAGATGTGATGGCCATCATAAAATACTTAGCAAAAGGATTGTCGAATGCAGCAACAACCAAATAATCCATTACATGGGATAACATTGGAAATGATAGTTACCCAGTTATATGAATACTATGGATGGAAAGAGCTTGCACGGATTGTCCGGATTAACTGTTTTGCAACTAATCCAACGATCAAGTCGAGTTTAAATTTTCTTCGGCGTACCCCCTGGGCTCGTGAGAAGGTAGAAGCGTTGTATGTAGAAACGTTTTGTTCGTGACATTCATCGCATCATCTTTGTCAGAAACGGAGTGATGTAGCAATCTGTCAAACGATAAGGTGGTGCATCCTTTTTTAGGAAAATTAGGTACAGTAGAAAAAATAGGTTAGGTTTGAAGCGTAATCAAAACAAAATTCATGCGTACTATTAAAACAGCTTTATTATCTTATGGCATGTCGGGAAGCGTTTTCCATGCCCCTTTTATTGATTT
Source organism: Olivibacter ginsenosidimutans (assembly GCF_039542865.1). Classification (NCBI taxonomy): domain Bacteria; kingdom Pseudomonadati; phylum Bacteroidota; class Sphingobacteriia; order Sphingobacteriales; family Sphingobacteriaceae; genus Olivibacter; species Olivibacter ginsenosidimutans. The sequence continues at coordinate 136,080 of NZ_BAABIQ010000043.1, forward strand.
ACATGCAGGGTTTGAACTCGCAGGTTCTTGGGAAAGAAGTAAAAAGCTTATCCAGCAAGATTACCCAACTGTAACCAGTTATCCTTCACTAGAGGCTATTTTAGCGGATGATACCCTAGAATTGGTGATCGTTAATACGCCAACAGGAACGCATTATGATTTTACCAAGAAAGCATTGCTAGCGGGTAAACATGCAGTGGTAGAAAAGGCCTTTACTATTACCGCTGCCGAAGCGGAAGAACTAAGTCATCTTGCGAAGGAGAAAGGACTTAAATTAGCTGTCTTTCAAAATAGACGATGGGATAGCGATTTTAAAACGGTAAAAAAGGTGATTGAAACAGCATGTTTGGGTGAACTTGTTGAAATTACCTTTTCCTATGAGGCCTATTTACCGCAATTAAACACTAAGGCACATTTAGAAGAACCTTCTCCTGCCGCAGGGTTAATTCGAGATCGTGGTCCACATATGATCGATCAGGCGCTTTGCCTTTTTGGTTATCCTCAGGCCGTATTTGCTGACTTGGCCATTATGCGAACGGATTCCCGGGTAAACGACTATTTTGAGGTTATCCTTTATTATAACGATAAACGAGTACGTTTAAAAGGGGGCTTCCTTGCGCGGGAAATGGCTCCTTCATATATCGTTCATGGAAAGAAAGGGTCTTTTTTGAAAAGCCGCGCCGACCAGCAGGAAGATCGCTTACTGCGCGGTGAAAAACCAAATGCAAGTGATTGGTGTGCAGAACCCGAAAGCGAATGGGGGCTCTTAAAAACAGAGAAAGATGGAACGCTTATAAAAACGTTCATTCCTTCAGAAAAGGGCAATTATTTGGATTTTTATGAGGGTGTCTATCAAGCCATTGTACATGATCAACCGGAGCCTGTTACAGCGGATGAAGGCGCACAAACCATGAAAATTATTGAGGCTGCGATAGAGAGCGCAAAGGAAGGGAAGGTGATCACCTTATAACCAACCGTGTTGATTTTCCATTTGAATATGAATAGGAAGAACCCACTCCAATTATCGTCGTGTTAACCCAGTAATCACGACAAATACAGTACTGTTCGTTCATATCATCATTTCAATCATAAATTATAAGAGGCTTAAAAATTAGCCTCTTTGTTTCCTTTTATAGCAAAAATGCGGATAGCCGTTTTCAGGATATTATGACAAACGGCTTAGAAAAACTTTTCAAAGAAACTATTATCTTCGAAGAGACGTTAGGGTATATTAGTACGGAGGTAAAAGATGAGAGGTTTTCGTTTTACAGACTTTAAGGCTGACGAGCTACCCAAAGGTGGATTCGACAACCTGTTTAAAATTTTTCAACAGCTATTGAATTACACTGCCGGTGATGCCGAAGAGGCCCTAGCTTGGATGAACGAGCTGGACAAGCAATATAACCTCACAGATGATAATTATGGGATGGGCGACTTTATTGAGGATCTTAAAAATAAAGGTTATTTGCAGGAAAATCCTATTGATGGCTCTTTTAAGATTACTGCCAAAACAGAAAAAACCATCCGGCAATCGGCATTGGAGGAAATTTTTGGGAAACTCAAGAAATCGGGAAAAGGAAATCATAACAGCAATAAAAGCGGCATGGGCGAGGAGAAGAATGCAGATAGGAGGGAATATCAATATGGAGACAGCTTAGATCAGATTGATATGACAGCCTCCATTCATAATGCACAAGTGAACCATGGACTGCATAACTTTACGCTGACAGAGCGCGATTTGGAGGTAGAAGAACGCGATTATAAGACACTTACTTCTACGGTTTTGATGATTGATATCTCGCATAGCATGATTCTTTACGGAGAAGATCGCATCACGCCTGCAAAGAAAGTAGCCATGGCCCTTGCCGAATTGATTCGTACACGTTATCCTAAGGATACCTTGGATATCGTTGTTTTTGGTAATGATGCCTGGCCAATAACATTAAAAGACTTGCCTTATTTGCAAGTAGGGCCGTATCACACCAATACTTATGCCGGCTTAGAATTAGCAACAGACCTGCTTCGAAGAAGAAAGACGCATAATAAACAAATCTTTATGATAACTGACGGTAAACCTACCTGCTTAAAAGAAAATGGACGTTATTATAAAAATAGTATGGGTCTAGATAGAAAGGTAATTAATAAAACGCTGACGATGGCGGCACAATGCAAAAGGCTTAACATCCCAATAACGACCTTTATGATCGCTCGTGATCCGTACCTACAACAATTTGTACGGCAGTTTACGCAGGTCAATGGAGGGAAAGCATTTTATAGCTCCTTGAATGGTTTAGGTGAATACATTTTTGAAGATTATATTCGAAATAGACGAAGAACAGTAAGGTAGTTTTTGAGTTATACGTAGTAAGTAATAGGTTTTAAGGCATAAGGCCGAAGGTAAAAGGTGTAGGGTGGAAAGGACATAAGACACAAGAAGCGAGACATAAGACCTCTTTTTAGCGAAAAGTATTAAAGCGAAAAGCATAAAGCCAAGGGCGTCTAGGAATATCTTGCTACTTGATACTTATGTCTTGCTACTTGATACCAATAACGAATAACCAACAACTCAGCTTTTTACGTTTGAATTTTTACTTGAAATAATATGACAATAACAACATTAGGTGAGCTTAAGGCTTCTGGATATAAAAGTAAATCGGTTAAAGAAGAACTACGGGAGAATTTGATCAAACAGCTAAGAAATAAGGAAGAAGGTTTTGAAGGCGTGTTGGGATATAACGAAACCGTCATACCGGAATTGCAAACCGCTATCCTTTCTCGGCATAATGTGCTCTTATTAGGTTTACGTGGACAAGCAAAAACCCGTATCGCTCGCCTGATGGTTAACCTCTTAGATGAATATATCCCTTATGTAGCAGGAAGTGAAATATTCGATGATCCACTACATCCAATTTCCTGGTTTGCCCAAAACGAAATCAAATTAAAAGGAGACGATACACCAATTGCATGGTTACATCGGAATGAACGCTATACAGAAAAGCTGGCTACACCGGATGTTACTGTTGCCGATTTAGTTGGCGACGTTGATCCCATTAAGGCGGCCACACTTAAATTAACCTATAATGATGAGCGGGTGATTCATTTTGGATTAATCCCACGAGCACATCGAGGCATATTTGTGATTAATGAGCTTCCAGATTTACAAGCGAGGATTCAGGTGGCTCTTTTTAATATGCTGCAAGAAAAGGATATCCAGATCCGTGGCTTCAAATTACGTTTGCCATTGGATATCCAGTTTGTATTTACTGCAAATCCAGAAGATTATACTAACCGCGGCTCTATTGTCACCCCTCTGAAAGATCGGATTGAAAGTCAGATTCTAACGCACTATCCTAAAACAATTGATATTTCCCGAGCCATAACCTTTCAGGAAGCCAGATTGACAGAAGACCAAAAAAACGGTATTGAGGTAGACAGCTTATTGAAGAATTTGATTGAACAAGTCGCTTTTGAGGCGCGTAAAAGTGAATTCATCGATCAAAAATCAGGTGTATCAGCACGCCTGACCATTGCCGCTTATGAGAACTTGGTGAGTACTGCTGAACGGCGAATGTTGTTGAATCAGGAGGACCATACGTTTGCCCGAATTGCCGACTTCGTTGGTATTGTTCCTGCGATCACAGGGAAAATAGAACTGGTTTATGAAGGAGAGCTGGAAGGTCCGGTCCATGTGGCGCATAAATTGATGGAAAGTGCCATCAAGACCTTGTTTGCCCAATACTTCCCTGACCCCGAAAAGGCTAAAAAAGCAAAAACGGGTAACCCCTATCAGGAAATTATCGATTGGTTCACTACAGGCAACAAAATAGATATCACCGACAATCTTGATAATGCAAGCTATAAGAAAATCTTGAACCATGTGCCTGGGTTGAAAGATATCGTTAAGGCTTTTCATAAAGGGCTTTCCGAAAATCAATTGCTTTTACTAATGGAGTTCGTATTGCATGGTTTAGCAGCCTACTCACAGCTCAATAAAAATACCTTGGAAGGAGGCTTTGCTTTTTCGGATATGTTTGGAAGTTTGTTCAACGCTTCTTTTGATCAAGACGATGATGATGAATTGAATGACAACGACTTTAGATAAACGATAAATTTTCCTTTTATAGGATAATAAAATAAATAACCCTTATTTAATAAGTCTAAAAACGATTGGTATATTTTAAACATATTGTACGTTTGTGCCCGTTTGTTAAATGGACTACCAAAAGGTAGATGGTGGGATCTTTTAAGTGTATCCTATACCTTTTAATGGTCAACATTCGCTTTCCTTTTTTCAAAACTGTAAAGCAAATAAAATAAGGCTGGCAAAATAAATAAACTACCAATCAATAAGGCCAAAGCAAGCGATTCCATCGTTTTTTCTGTACCAGCGTCGCTTAGTAAAGAAAGTGCTGATCCGCCTTTCAACAGTACAATTTTTGGAAAGTGGATATAAGTGGCAGCAAACAAAATCATACTGACCTGGAAACCAGCTAATAAACGAATCCGAATAGTATGACCCCGGCCTAAGCTGCGCCATAAGACAATTAAAGAAATACTGGCGGCAACAATAGCCACACTTCCTATCCAATGACCAAAAATCCAATCTAATAAAGGGATGTGCTCATAATGTGCGGCAAGGAAAACTAATGCCCCACTAATAAAAGCCGCAATAACCATTCGCTTTGCCAATCGAATGAAACGTTGCTTTTCTGCTTCTTCACTAATCTCGCCAATGATATAGATCGCTGCCAGAAATCCACAGATACATACCGTGAAAAGGCCAACAGCAATGCCGAAGGCATTTAACCAGCTGTAAACGTACGCCGACATAAAATCATTGGCTGATGGGTCGATATTGCTGCTAACAGTACTAGCCGCTATAATGCCTAAAAAGAAAGGTGTTATGGCACTAGAGTAAATAAAAATTCGGTTATAAACCTCTTGCATATGATCTTCCACTGCGTCGTAATGACGGAAAACAAAAGCAGTCCCGCGCGCAATGATGCCTAATAACATTGCCACCAAAGGGATATGTACGAAAATGGACATTGTGGTATAGATACGGGGAAATCCTACAAATAAAATAACAATGGCAATAATAAGCCACATATGGTTAGCTTCCCATACTGGCCCAATAGTCCGATATAGGGTATGCCTAGCCGTATGCCGATCTTCCCGCTTACTAACCAATTCAAGAATACCTGCTCCAAAATCGGCTCCACCTAATAGCAAGTATAGCCAAATAGATGTCCATAAAAAGCCAATAACGATATACAACATTTTTTTATTAAGTATGTAGTACTAAGTACTTCGTATTTAGATATAATTTTATATAGCAGTGCATTGGCTAATCATCCCATTAGCTAATTTCACCGCTTTGGTCATACAATTTACCTACCATTTTAATCTGCCGATACAATAGGAAAATAACAATAACCGTCAGCGATAAATAAACAGCAGTAAACAAATAGAATGAATAAGCTATACCCGGCATGGGGGTCACCGCATCGGCTGTGCGCATCACTCCGTATATAATCCAAGGCTGTCTACCTATTTCGGTAACCATCCAACCGGCTTCTATGGCCAAAAAACCTAATGGAATAGCCCATACAAATAATCTATATAACCAGGTACGATTAAGCCACGTCCTTTTTTTCCACAGCGCGACAAAATAAACAAGTGCCAAAGCCAAAAGCATCATTCCCAAACCTACCATGACTTGAAATGCATAATGCGTTATGGCCACTGGTGGGTGATTCTCTTTTGGAATTTGATCAAGGCCAGTTACAGAGGCTTGAAAATCACCATGCGCCATCCAGCTCAATAAACCTGGAATTTTTAAAGCGTACTGGACGGTTTCTTTTTTTTCATGAACAAGACCTCCTACGATCAACGACGCTTGTTTTTCGGTATGAAAATGAGCCTCCATTGCCGCTAACTTGGCAGGTTGCCGTTTACCAACATCTTTTGCCGAAATATCGCCACTTAAAGGTTGAAGTACAGCGGCTATACACGCAAAAATGGCGGCTATACGAAAGGCCTTTTGATGGAAAAGCACATTTTTGCCTCTTAAAATCATAAAAGCATGTACACCAGCTACGGCGAAACCGGTTGCTACAAAGGCTGCCAGTGACATGTGTAAGGCTTGCGAGAACCAGGCATCATTGAACATAGCTTGAATAGGATCGATGTCTAGATATTTTCCATCGATGTATTGGAATCCAGTAGGACTATTCATCCAAGCATTGGCCGCAACGACCAAGATTCCTGATACCAAGCCGCTAATGCCTACGACTACGCCCGTAAACCAATGAAACCAAGGATTAAATTTACCCCAACCATATAAGAAAAAACCAAGCGCAATGGCTTCGATAAAAAAGGCAGTTCCCTCTAGTGAAAAGGGCATGCCAAAAATTGGGCCGGCATGTTCCATGAAAGTTGGCCAAAGCAAACCCAGCTCAAAGGATAATACCGTTCCCGAAACGGCTCCAGTAGCAAAGAAAATGGCGACACCCTTGCTCCAAGCTTTGGTTACATTTTTATAGACAGCTAAACCACTTTTTAACCATTTATAATGGGCTACGGCCATAAAAAAAGGCATAACCATGCCAATACACGCAAAAACGATATGAAAACCCAAAGAAAGGGCCATTTGGGAACGGGCGGCTAGGAAATCGTCCATAACGACAGCTGCTTTATATAAATACCAAAGGTGCCACGTTTATACGTGGCTACCCTTTCAAAGATAAAGTATCTGTCTTTAATAAAAGGATTTAAGCAAAAAGAAATGTAATCTTGAATGTTTCTAAATTTTAATTGGAATGTATAGTTAAGCTTCCTACACTAACCGCCACATTAACTGCTGCACCGCCGCCATTTAGTTTGCCTACTACACTGTCTTTATCCAACGCTCCGGAGAAGTTACTTAATGAGGGAATATTTACTTTACGTGCCTGTAAATTTAAATCTAACCCCTTTTGCAAGGGCAATTGTAAATCAACACTTCCGGCCGAAACATCAATGGTTAAGTACTTATCAATTTGTAGCATATTGACTGATGTACTACCCGCGCTGGTACCTAGGTCGGCACTGCCAGACATCCGGTCAACTTTAATGCTCCCACCAGAAGTCTTGGCAATCAACTCACCCGTTACGTCTGTTGCCTTGATACTACCACCACTGGTTTTGGCCTCAATATTTCCCTTTAAATTGGCTAGTTGAATGGAACCTCCCGAGGTAATTAAGGAAAGATTGCCAGCGACATTTTCTGCTTGTATACTACCGCCACTGGTTCTTAGATTTACTTGATTATTATGTACATTAGCAATTTTAATACTTCCTCCCGATGTTTTTCCTTCCACCATTCCGTTAATACCATCAATGGATAAACTTCCGCCACTTGTTTTTAATTGAGCAGAAGCAGCTTGGGGTACATAGGCTTTAAAGGAAATGGATAATGACTTTTTCCAATCCCGAATATTTCCTTTGTTCTTGGCGATCGCGATTAATTTGCCTTGATCACTGCTAATCTGCAAATCGTAATTTGCGTTAAGCCGCGCCTCAATTTCTGCTTTGCTGAGCTCCTGACCATTATTTCCCCGAACATATACCTCTAACCGGGCCTCCGATTCATTTGCCCCAATAACCGTAAGGCTCCCCCCGGATGTCTGTAAATCTACCGCCCGAATATTGGATTGGTTAAGCGGTTTATTCAGGTAGGGTGTGTTCTTGTCTTGTGCGCTAGTGGTCAAATAACTTCCAGCTACCACTATAAAAAAAAATAGAAATACCTTATTCATAATTGTACTTTTTTAATAGACGCGAGTAAAATACAAATGTTGCATCGTTCTATTTCGTTATTGAGATGGCGGACTTGCCACTGCTACCGCCACTGCTGTTCATTAGCCTTCCGTTTTTCGTCATAAAGCTCGCAATTGGCAACTCACAACTGGCAATTCTTGTTACTCATCCCGTAAACTATCTACCGGATTTGCCCGTGCTGCTTTGAAAGTTTGTATCGCTAGAACGGCCAAGGCTACACCCACCATACCGATTATACCAATTAAAAATAACCACCAGTTGATGGAAGTTTTGTAGGCGAAGTCTTTTAACCATTCATGGCCTGCCCACCAACCGATAGGTGCAGCGATGGAAAAAGCAATGATAATTAATCGAATAAAATCTTTAGATAGGAGTAAAACAAGATTACTTATAGAAGCCCCTAGGATTTTTCGAATACCCAATTCTTTCGTTCGGCTATTGGTAGTAAAGATAACAAGCCCTAGTAATCCCAAACAGCTGATAAATATGGATAAGCCGGTAGCCCAGTTCAATAATTGTGTTGTGGCCCTTTCTTTTTCGTAGAACTTGGCGATCTGTTGATTCACAAAAGTATAATCAAAAGAAGCCTCCGGATATATCTTTTTAAAGGATTTCCGGATGGCGGAAATCGTTTGCTGCCAATCTTCGGCGGCATTGGTTTGTTCTGCCAATCGTACATGAAAGGTTTGACCCGGTTCGACACCAAAAATAAGGGGAGATATCGGTGCGTGAAGATTTTGGGTATGAAAATCTTGCATGATGCCCACAATAGGAACAAGGGATTTATCTCTTCCATAGTGCACAAGTTTGCCTAACACATCCGTTGGATTTTTATAGCCTAGTTCGTGCATAAAAGCCTTGTTAATCATGAGCTCGCGAACAGAATCGCTGGCCGAAGCCTTTCTCCCCGCAATCAGCTGCAGCTGATAAACATCAAAATAATCCTCATCGCCTGTCCTAACCTGGGGAGTAAACTTAAGTGCCTCCTTACCATTATTAAAGATGATGTCTGAAAAAGCTGCTCCAATATAAGCGGGTGCAACAAAGCCCGTACTTACTTTAGCTACGCCGGGTAGTGCTCGTATGCTTTGTTTAAGCGCAGCGCGATGGCTTTTGTTTGGAATGCTGAAACTGATAATGGCTTCTTGCTGAAATCCCATATTGGTATGCAGTACGTAATATACTTGCTTGCTGATAATAAGAGTAAGGATAATGAAAAATTGGGCAATAGTAAATTGGGCAATGGTGAGACCCTTTCGAAGCACTAGCTGTCGCGATTGTCCGAGTAGTAATCGCGACTGATCCTTCAGTGCATGTACCGGGTTAAAGCCGGAAAGCACGATAGCGGGATAGCATCCAGCAAAAAAGGTGACGCTGATGACAAGCAAGGACAAATAACCTATCGTCTGTCCTTTCCAAAGAAAGTCTAAGGTTAATCCAGGAGGTAGAAAAGAGCTAAACAATTTGAGTAGGAAAGGACATAAGAGGAGAGAAAAGATCGTTGCAAGTAAGGTCACGATAAAAGTTTCTCCGAGAAATTGTATAATCAATTGCTGTCGACTGCTCCCATTTGTTTTACGTATACCGACTTCCTTCGCTCTTTTAGAGGCTTGAGCTGTGGTGAGATTAATGTAGTTGAGACTTCCAAGCAATAGAAGAAAAGAGGCAATGGCCAATAGGGCATAGAGCGAAGATTTATCGGCAATATGAATGCCGGGGGTTTCATAGCGGCTATCGAAATGTACCTCATGTAGTGGTTGAAGGTGAAGTGAAATTTTTCGGGGGTCGTTTGATGATTGGTGTTCCGTAAAAATGTTGTTCAGCAAATGTTCTATTTGCTGTGGAGCTGTACCAGGTGCAAGCTGAAGATATAAGGACAAAGACCAATCATCCCAGGAATTCAAGGTGGCCTGATCAGCTGCTCCAAGCTTATTTAAAGTCTGCAGGGAGATGAATTCTTTGGCTTCGAGATCACTAGGGTCTGTCAGGTCTGCAACAACGCCACTTACTGTGAGCATTAAACCATTGTAGGTGATATGTTGCCCAACTACGCTAGATAAAGGTTGCCGTGGAAAATATTTCTCCGCTGAACGTTGACTTAATACCACCTGAAAAGGATTTTTAAGCACTTGGCTAATGTTTCCTCCAAACAACCATTTGTATGGTATAAGTTGGAAGTAGTTGGCGTCTGTGAAAATAACCTGATCCGCCGATAATGTTTTGATTGCACCATTGGCTTGATCAATTTGTACAGACATCGTACCCATGTCCATACGGAGCATGGGTACAATCCGATCGATACCCGTAAGCTCTTGTGCCGCTTGCGACAAAGCGCCAGGAACAGTTGCATTATGCCCCTGCACCGAGCCCATCTGGATATCGGTCACCACCCGGAATATGCGTTCTGGATGAGCTTGAAAACGATCAAAACCAAATTCATAGCTTACCAGCATCGTAATCACTAATGCGGCACTAATACCCACAGCAAGTCCCATCGTGTTGATGAAGAAGAAGATTTTATGTCGCCATAAACTTCGAAAAGCCGTATTGAAGTAGTTCTTTAACATGTCAGTATCAAGATTTATAGTATCAAGTAGCAAGACATAAGTATCAAGATGGTTTAGTTGTAAGTATTAAGTTCTACGTTTTAAGTACACTCAAGTCCTTTACACGCTTAAACGTATCAGTCTTATGTCTCGCTTCTTGTGTCTTATGTCCTTTCCACCCTGCACCATTTACCTTCGGCCTTATGCCTTAAAACATATTACGTACAACTTATAACTTAACTCCACCTACTCATCTCGTAAACTATCTACTGGATTTGCCCGTGCTGCTTTGAAAGTCTGCACACTAAGTAAGGTTGCTGCTAAAATGAGCATCCCTATACCACTTAGCGCAAATATCCACCAACTGATACTTGTTTTATAGGCAAAATTATCCAACCATACATGCACTGCCCACCAAGCAATGGGAGACGCAATAAGAAAAGCCAGGATAATTAAACGAACAAAATCCTTTGATAGAAGGTGTATAATCTGAGAAACGCTTGCTCCAAGTACTTTGCGAATACCTACTTCTCTTATACGACTGTTCGTTGTATACAGTACTAAGCCTAGTAAACCAAGAAAGCTAATGAACATTGTTAAACCTGTGGCCCAACGTAAAAGTAATGCCGTACGTTGTTCTTCTGCATAAAATTTAGCAATACTGTCGTCTACAAAATGATATGCAAAATCTTCTTCCGGGAAATTATCCCTAAAAATCGTTTCAATCTGTGCAATAGTTTTTTGCCATAGGTTAGTGCCTGCTGGTTGCGGTAGAAGTTTTATATGAAAGGTGCTACCCGGTTGGTTAACAAAAACGATTGGACTGATTTCCGCGTGTAAATTTTGCGCATGGAAGTTTTTCATGACTCCTACAATGGGTATCATTTTACCATTATAAGTAATAAATTGTCCTATGGCTTCACGAGCATGTTTAAATCCCAATTCTTCGCAGAAACGTTCATTAGCCACCAATTCTGTAACTGAATCGCTGGTAGTAGCTATACGGCCGGTAATTAAAGGGATCTCATATAATTTAAAATAGTTTTGGTCGCCCCAACGAATTTGCGCTTGAGGTTTTATTTCTTCTTTTCCGTTATGGTAAGACAGATCGGCAAATGCGCCTCCCGACATGGCGGGAGAGGCAAAACCATTGCTAACAAGTGCGATGCCTGGGATTGCTTGAATACGTTGTACCAGTTGCGCTCGTAATGTCTGAACGGAATCCCTGGGAATATCGAAGGTGAATATGGCTTCTTTCTGAAAACCCATATCAGCATGTAGCACGAAATAGAGTTGTTTGCTGATCATGAGTGTAGATATAATAAAGAATTGAGCAATAATGAACTGAAATACGGTGAGTGTTTTCCGAACAATAGCCTGCCTGGATTGTCCGAAAGTAATCGACGTTTCGTTTTTGATTACTTGTGTTGGTTTATAGCGCGATAAAACGAAAGCTGGATAAAGACCTGCGGCGGTAGTTAATAATAGGCTTAACACCAACAGATATAAGCCCAACCTTGGTTGAAAAAGAAAGGAACTATGCAAACCTTCTGGGATAAAAGCCGAGAACAATTGCAGAAGCATCGGAATAAGAATGATGGATAATAATATGGATAAGAAAGTCAAAAAGAATGTCTCACCCAAAAACTGTAAAATAAGCTGTTTTTGAGAGCTGCCAATGGTTTTTCGGATTCCAACTTCTTTCGCCCGCTTCGAAGCTTGTGCAGTGGTGAGATTTATATAATTGATACAACCTAAGAGTAGGAGAAAAGTCGCAATAGCTATGAGGCCATATAACGTAGATTTATTAACTATTCTAGAATCAACGCTTTGGGTACGGAAGTCAAAATGCATATCTGCTAAGGGCACCAAAAAGAATTCTATCGACGAGAAATAGCCTTCGTTCTTGCGGTGTTTGCTGTATAAACGATTTATTTCCTTGCCAACCTGTTCTGGATTGGCATTTGCTGCCAACGTAACGAATAGCTTGGAATAGGCCATCCAGTCATTCCAATTATCCATCATTAATTCTTCTTTTAATGAAGCGGTATTGGCGGTTTGGATTGAAAGAAACGCTTTACCTTGAAAATCTGTAGGTTTATCGAGATCTTGAATGATGCCGGTTACGGTAACGTCCATATCGTCGTACCGAAGTTTACGGCCAATAATTTCCGCGGACTTTTGATGGGGAAAGTACATGGTTGCCATGCTTCGGGTTAGCACCACACGGAAGGGCTGTTCAAGGGCAGAGGTTGGATCTCCAGCTAGCCATTGGTAATCGAGTAAATGGGTATAGTTGCGATCGACAAAATAAACGTTCTCCTGTTTTTTGAATAAGATATCTTTTCTTCCCTTGGGATCGACAACGGATACATCTATCTGACCATTGCCGGGAAAGCTAAAGATTGAAATAGCTTGCTCCACGCCAGGTATTTCATCACGAATGGCGTTACCTAAAGGAGAAGGGACAGCTCCACTATAACCTTCAAATCCACCATTGCTTTTTGTCTTTATAACAATTCGATAGGTATTGTCTTTTTTGGGTTCAAACTGATCATAACTGAATTCGTAATAAACAATCATGAAGAGTATCAGTGATGCACTAACACCAACAGCTAGTCCGAGTATATTAACGAAGGAAAAAAATTTATGGCGCCATAAATTCCGGCAAGTGGCTACGAAAAAGTTTCTTATCATGTTCCTTAGTATTTAGTACATAGTACAAAGTATCTAGACAATTTTTATTAGAGGTATCAAGTATTAACCATTCCGTAATCAATAATCACTACTTATATTGTTTGTTTTTCACGCACAACACAGAACTGGCAGCTCGTAACTCTTGTCACTCGTCCCGCAGCGATTTGATCGGGTTAGCCAAGGCTGCTTTAACTGCTTGGAAACTGATGGTTAAAAGCGCAATGGCTATTGCCATAAGTGCTACCCATACAAACATCCACCACTTTATCTCGATGCGAAAGACAAAATCATCCAGCCAATTGTTCATAGCCCACCAAGCTATAGGTGAGGCGATTAGGATGGCGAGGATGATTAGTTTTACAAAATCTTGAGATAGCATTTGTAAGATATGCATAACCGTTGCCCCTAAAACTTTGCGTACACCAATCTCTTTTGTCCGGACCTGGGCTGTGTATGTCGCTAATCCGAATAGCCCTAGGCAAGAAATAAATAGAACGATAGCAGAGAATAAATTAAATAAAGTACCCGTACGCTGATCAGATGCATATAAAGCCTCAAACTGCTTGTCGACAAAATAATAACTATACGGCGTATTTCCGCCATATCTTTTGTGTTGTTCGGCTACCGCGGTAATGGCTTTTTGCGCGTCCTTTCCGGTAGTACGGACATGCAGTATATTGCGATTAGACCAGGTATAAAAGATAAGTGGAGTAATTGCTGTTTTTAAAGACTGAAAATTAAAATCTTTCACTACACCGATAATGGTTCCCTTTTGCTCATGAAGACTAATTTCTTGTCCTACATAGGGTGGTTTTAGACCCATTTCATGTACCGCTTTCTCATTTAAAATATAATAACCGCTATCTGCTGGTGTTCCCGAAAAATTTTGGCCTTCCAAAAACTGCATTTTCATGGTCGGAATAAAGTTTTCATCGATGGAGGCTCCTGTAATCATTAGGGTAGAATTTGCAGGTTTACCCATCCATTCCAGATCACTCGTCGTATTATTAATCGAAGAGATATTGTAAATATCACTAGATGCTACCTGTAATATTCCCTGTTGTTTGCTTAAATCAGCCTTAATGGCATCGAGGTGATCGGCTACTTCTTGTACTAGGGGTACGGAGAAAACATAGCTTTTATCATATCCTAAGTTTTTATTTCGTATAAAAGCCATTTGATTACTAATTACAAAGGTCGAGATCATCAAGATAACAGAGACCGTAAATTGGAAAACTACCAAGGTTTTTCTGAATATGGTGATGCCCATGTTACTGGTAACCTTTCCTTTTATTGCCGCAATTGGCTTAAAGGAGGTTAATAATAAGGCCGGGTAAATACTGGAAAGGAGTAATGTACCCACAGTTGCACCACCAATAACCTTCCAAACACTTGCACTAAATAAGGCAAAGCGGAGGGTTTTTCCAGAAAGTTCATTATAAAGAGGCATGAACAAATAGATCAATCCAAAGGCAATGATTGTTGCGATACAAAATAACAGGGTCGTTTCACTGATAAATTGAAAGAAGAGTTGCCCTTTATTTGCACCGATAATTTTCCGCACACTTACTTCTTTCGCACGGAATAAAGATCGCGCTGTAGAGAGGTTGATGTAATTGATACTCGCGATAAGTAATAATGCAATGGCCACGAGCATAAAAATTTGCACCATCTGTAATGCAGAAGCATTGCCATCTGCGCCAATTAAGTGAATATCTGCCAGATTTTGCAACTGAAATTGCGTTTTTGAATCTCCCTTACGGGCCGTCTTGTAGACCGAAGAAAACGCCTGCGCCACCTGTTGAGGATCTGCATTGGGGGCTAATAGCACAAAAGTATTAAATGCATAACTTCCTAAATCGCTATCAATGGTTTTCCAGGAATAATTACCGCCGCTTGCTGTAAACTGCTGGGCATAAAAATCCATTGGGAAGAGCGCATCAAATTGAAGTGTTGAGGTTTCGGGAAAATCGGCTAAAACACCGGTAACGGTAAAACGCATCGGGCCCTTGAAACCGATCACTTGGCCCACAGGATTTGATTTGCCGAAAAGTTTCTGGGCAGTTGTCTGTGTAATAAAAACCGAATTACTGTTCTGGAAAAGATCAGATGGACTTCCTGCCAGAAGTTGAAAATCAAATAAGGTGAAGAAACTGGTATCTACATAAGCGATATGATTACCATCCATTGCTTTACTGTGATCGTTGGTAGATAGATTCTGATCCCATTCTTCAGTAATCCGTGTAATGGATTTAACTGCCGGAATGGACTTAGCCATAATGGATAGGGGCCCGGGAACTTTGGTCCAGGTCATATCACTTCCGTTAGCCGTAAGATGTGCGCTGAATTGATAGATATTCGAATATTGCTGGTGCATCTTGTCATAACTTCTCTCGTGCTGCACCCATAATAAGAGCATAATGCCCGTTGCAAGTCCTACTGCTAGACCACTAATATTAACAAGGCTGTAAAATTTAGCCCCTTTTAAGTTTCTCCATGCAGTTTTAAAATAACTCTTTAACATTTCGTTGTTCGTTAATTGTTGTTCGTTGTTAGATCCGACGCTCATTGCTGTTTCCCGACTCTTCGTTAGCAGGCATACGAACAACGAGCAACCAGCAGCGAATAACCAATATTACTCACTCCGCAACGATTTTATCGGATTAACCTGCGCTGCCTTTAATGCTTTACTGCAAACGGTAATTGTGGCAATAATAAAGGCTGCGAGCCCTGCGACGACGAAAATCCACCAGGAAAGATCGGTTCGATAGACATAATTATCCAACCATTTGCTCATCATCCACCAAGCTAAAGGAAAAGCAACAATGAGAGCGATGATCACTAACATTAAAAAGTCTTTCGAAATCAATACTATAATATGTTGAACGCTTGCTCCTAGTGTTTTGCGGATGCCGATTTCCTTGACTTTGGTTTCGGCTGTATAAGTGACCAGGCCAAAAAGGCCGAGACAAGAAAGTAGGATGGCAACACCCGAAAAGAGGTTGAAAAGTTTTCCACTACGGATATCTGCCTTATAAAGTTTGTCAAAGGCATCGTCCAAAAATTCGTATTCAAAATTATAATCGGGATTATATTGTTTCCATAACCGTTGAACGGCAGCAAGGGCTTTGTCGGTATCCTTTCCGGTGGTTTTAACGTATAGACCTCCCCAGCCTGATGCGTCCATATATAATATACAGGGTGCTATTGCGGTCTTCATATCTTTGAAATAAAAGTCTTTAACAACCCCTGCAATAGTCATATTCGGTATATTGTGAAAGGTGATTTTCTGACCAATAGGGTGCGTTAAATGCATGGCTTTTACCGCCGTTTCGTTTAGGAAAACATAGCCACTGTCCGCTGGTGTCCCGGTAAATCCCTTTCCTTGTATGAGCTTTAATCCAAGTACATCAAGGAAATTTCGGTCGATCGACATTTGATTGATCATGAAATTGGCCATTGAAGCAGGCTTCCCTTCCCATTCGATGTCTCCTGTGCCACTACCTACGTTTGTGATATTTGAGCTTGAGGCCGTTACACCATGTATGCCCGCTTGTCGCTGTAGTTCATCGCGGATCATTTCATAGTGTGGCTTGAAATTACGTTGATTTAAAATAAAAACGTTTTCTTTGTCATAGCCGAGGTTTTTATGCCGGATATAGGTTAATTGTCTGCTAATAACTACTGTGCAGATAATTAGTACGACTGAACAGGTAAACTGGACGATAACCAATACTTGTCGAAATGTGCTTTTCTTTCCCAAGCCAGGCAATACACCCTTTAACGCCAGTGCAGGTTTAAAAGTGGATAAAACCAACGCAGGATAAATTCCCGCCATGAGTATGACCAGTAAAAAGGTACCTACAAACAGTTGCCAGACCTTCGCGTCCAGCAGGTTAAAGGCTAGTTCTTTTCCAGATAATTGGTTATATAAAGGAACGACTAAATAAATCAAACCAATGGCGGCGACTAAGGAAAGCACAAAAACTAACGTAGACTCGCTAATAAATTGCCAAAAAAGATGCATTCGATTGGCACCGACAATTTTACGTACGCTAACTTCTCTACTGCGTCTCGATGATCGTGCGGTAACTAGGTTGACATAATTGATACATGCAATGAGCAGGATAACAAAACCTACCAGGATAAAAATCTTAACCTGCTGCATACCTTGTTCATTGCCTTTGAAGTCATAAAGATGCACCTTGGGAAGCGGTTGAAGAATGTACTGTAAATGTTCAAAGATATCAGCGGGTTGGTTCTTGCGGTGAAGATTGGCAAGTTGTTCACCCGTTACTTTTGGGTCTGCTCCTTTTTTTAAAAAAAGCAGGGTAGTATAGGAAAAGGCTCCCCACTGGGTGTTCAAATCGTCACCTCCTTTGTTTTTAGGGTTTAACGCTTCGAATGGAAAGAAAAGCGCTCCCTCAAAGGAAGAATTTTTGGGAATATCATGGATAATACCTGATACGGTGTAGTTTTCCTTTTCTGGTCCTATTTGGATAATTTGACCTATGGCATTATCCTTGCCGAAATATTTTTTCGCTAAGGTTTCACCCAGTATGACGGAATGGTTATCCGGAAAGGGTTGTTTCGTATTTCCCGTAATTAACGGAAAATCCAACATGGAGAAAAAGCTTGGATCAACATAGGAAGGGGCCTCATTAAACTTTTTAGCATGGTATTCTACAAGCAGCGAGCCATCTACATTGTGATTTACGCGGCAAGCATCTGCTATAGTTGGTATTTCTGCTTTACCAAATAAGGCTATCGGCGGCGGAGCTACCGGCCATATGGTATTTAGGTCTGCATCGAAAGAGCTGCCGACCATATAAATTCGATCGCCATTACGGTGCATACGATCAAAACTTAGCTCATCCCATACCCAAAGCATAAGTAATAGCGCGGCAGCAAGGCTTACGGATAAACCAATTATATTAATGGCTGAATAGGACTTGTTCTTTAGCAAGCTGCGCAGGGCCGTTTTGAAATAATTTTTTAGCATAATTTGGAGCAATTTTTCAGCATAGTATTTAGACTTTTTTATTTATACGTTGCTCGTTATTTGTTGTAAGCGGGTTCTCGCAATGCACAACTGACAACGTATAATTCTTGTCATTCATCCCGCAGCGACTTGGTCGGATTCATCAAAGCGGTTTTAATGGCTTGGGAGCTTACGGTTAATAAAGCAATAACCAAAGCACATAATCCTGCAAGCATAAAAACCCACCAATGCATGCTTATTCGGTATTGATAATTTTTTAACCAATCAGCCATAAACCAATAGGCCAATGGAAAAGCAATAAGACATGATAGTAAAACCAAAGCAACAAACTCCTTATTGAGTAGATTCGCTAACGACATGACCGTTGCTCCCAACACTTTACGGATGCCGATTTCTTTCTTTCTGCGCTCGGCCATAAAAGCCGCCAAACCAAAAAGGCCAAGACAAGAGATACCAATAGACAACACCGCAAATACATTGGCCAGGTGTTGCGTCATCGTTGCCCCTTTAAATTTCTGTTTAAAATCTTCATCCAAAAAGTGATACTCAAAAGGATAGCCTGGATTACTAGCCTTCATTATAGCACTAATTTTTTCGATGGCCTTGGAAATCGGTATTTGGTTCTTTGTTTTGATGTACAAAACACCTTCTTGAGGGTTCGATGGGATAAAAATGAGTGGATCGGCAGCGCTATACATATTGTTGTAAATATAATCACCAAGTACGCCAACTATAGTGGCAGGCTCATCGTTGCCGGAAAAAATTCTTTCGCCAACGACAGAGCCCTTTTTCTTGATCAATCGAGCAAAAGCTTGGTTTACAATTACACTGGCGCTGTCACCTGTTAATTGCGGGTGAAAATTCCGTCCTTCCACCATATGCATACCCAAGGTCGGAATCAGATCGGCATCGACCGTATTAAACCCGATAAGGGTGTTGTTATTAGGATCTTTTCCTTCCCATTGGATACCTCCGGTATTGGAATGGATGTTAAGCACATGCAGTTGGCTGCCTCCTACACGTTCAACCACGCCGGATGATTGAAGCTGTTCTTTAAAGGTGGATAGATGCGTTCTGATTTTGCCTTGAATGGCAGTTGAAATGACCTGACTACGATCAAATCCCAAATCCCGGTTTTTGGCGTGCTGAATTTGCTGGAAAATAAGCGTTGTACAGATGATGAGCGTAATGGATGCCGCAAATTGTACGACGACTAGGCCACGACGAATCGCATGAGCATTTCCTGATGGGAGTTTAGTGCCTTTTAATACCTGAACGGCATTGAAAGAAGAAAGATAGAAGGCTGGGTAACTGCCAGAAAATAGTCCGCATACCAAGGCGGTGACCACCAGAAACAGCAAATGGGTGGGTTGAAAAAGATGTATAGCAAGTTCCTTTTCTACTAAGGTATTAAAAGGGTTGATGAACAAATAGGTCAATAGCACAGACAGTAAAGTAGCCAAGATAGCCAAAAGGAGGGATTCTCCTAAAAATTGGGAAATTAACGACGTTCTTTCAGCACCTACAACTTTTCGCACACCGACTTCACGTGTTCTTTTTTCCGATCTAGCCGTTGCTAAATTCATGAAATTGATACAGGCAATGATCAGGATAACCCAAGCAATGATACTGAACAGGCGAACGTTTTTTATAGCACCTTCTTGTTCAAAGCCATCTTTGAAGGAATTGTATAAATGGAGCCGATTTAATGGATAAAGGAAATTACTTGAATTAGCATTTTCCGCACCAGTTTTATGAGCTATAAAATCGCGTAACTTATCATTGGCTGCATTTAAGCTAGCGTTCGGTTTTAACAATACATAAGTAGCGGTTGAATTATTGCCCCAAACTTGCAGACTTTCGTTTGTCTGCTCGTAGTTTTTAAAGGGAATGAGCCAATCAAATTGAACGGAACTGTTGCTGGGCAGGTCCTCTATGACACCCGCTATAGTGTATGGATCTCCGTTATCTACTTTAACGAGTTTGCCTAAAGCGCTTTCCTTTCCAAATAAACGTTTAGCCATGGACGAACTAATGACCAAAGAATTGATATCCTGTAAAGCTGTTCGGCTATCACCTGCCAAAAAGTGTAGCGAGAAAATAGAAAGAAAAGAGGGGTCTGCATAGGCTCCCGTCTGATAAATGGCTTGCTGGCCATCACCGAATAATTTAGAGACACCATAGAAAAAACGCGTAGCATCGGCTATTTCAGGAATCTCCTCTTTAATGGCCGCAGCTAGTTTGCCGGGAGTTGCGCTAAAGACAAAGGTGTTTTCTCCGTAGGTCTGTTTAGACTTGACGTCATAGATATTGTCCTTGTGCGCAAAATAACTGTCATAGGTAAGTTCATGCTCTACCCAAAGGAAAATGAGGGAGGCACACGTAATGCCTATCGCTAGTCCTACAATGTTCAGAAAACTGTATGTTTTGGTTTTCCATAAGTTTCTGAACGCAATTTTAAAGTAGTTTCTTAACATGGTATTCAGTATTTAGTACTTAGTACAAAGTATTTGACAATTTTTATTAGGAGTATCAAGTGTCAAGGCTTTATTAGTAGCAGTAGCACCTCCTGTTTTTCGACTGCAAAGCCCGTGCAACTCTACTCACACCTTTTACCTTATGCCTCATGCCTTAAACGTATACGTAGAACTTATAACTTAACCCCACCTACTCACTCCGCAACGATTTTACCGGATTAACCTGCGCTGCTTTTAATGCCTTACTGCAGACGGTAAGGAAGGCAATGGTAAAGGCAACGAATCCGGCTAAGGCAAATATCCACCAAGCTATTGTTGTGCGGTACACATAATTATCTAACCATTTGCTCATCATCCACCAAGCTACAGGAAAGGCCACGATAAAGGACATGCCTACTAAACCTAAAAAATCTTTGGATAGCAAGAGTATAATATGGCTAATGTTGGCGCCCAATGTTTTACGGATGCCAATTTCTCTCACTTTGGTTTCAGCAGTATACGTAACCAGGCCAAACAAACCTAAACAGGAGAGGAGGATGGCCATGCCGGCAAAGATATTGAACAATTTCCCCGACCGAATTTCGGTCTTATATAAATTATCAAAAGACTGGTCAATAAATTGGTAATCGAAGGCATAATCCGGATTATATTGTTTCCATAACCTTTCTACGGCCGCTAATGCCTGATGGGCTTGGTGGCCAGTGGTTTTGATATACATATTCCACCACTTGCTTGGTTCCACCGATTGAATGACCAAAGGCTCGATAGCCGTTTTCATGCTTTTAAAATGAAAATCTTTTACTACCCCAATAATTATCCCTGAAGTTCCATTTAACGTGAATGTCTTGCCTATAGGATTCACGATTTGCATTTGCTTAATTGCCGTTTCATTTAAAATGTAATGAGAGCTGTCGGCTGCCGTACCAGAGAAAGCTTTACCCGCTTGCAGTTTAATATTCATCACGTTGAAGAAATCCGGATCGGCATACAGTATTTTAACCCCAAAATTTGATAAATTGGCAGGTTGGCCTTCCCATTTTGCCGGACTGATCGTGTAGCTGATGTTATTAATATCGCTATTGCAGGCGGTTACGCCTTGTATACCGGTTTGCGATTGCAGCGCTTGTTTTATGGCTTCATATCGTTTGTTAAAATTACGTTGATTGATGGAAAAGACATTTTCTTTATCGTAACCAAGGTTTTTATGGCGTACGTAACTTAGTTGTTTGCTGATAATCAGTGTAGCGATAATTAATATAACAGCACATACAAATTGTACAACGACCAGTAGCTTGCGAAAATTTCCGCTATTTCCCAGCACCGCATAAATCCCTTTGAGTGCTAAGGCGGGTTTGAACGAAGATAAGGTGATAGCAGGATAGATCCCTGCTAATATCATCGTAGCCGCTAATGTTGATCCGAAGAGCACCCAAACATGAGTGTCGGAGAGACTAAAAACCATTTCTTTACCAGAAAGTTGATTATAAAAGGGCATGGCAAGTGCAACGAAGGCGATAGCGAGTAAGGCAGCGATAGCAAATACCAAAAATGATTCATGGAGGAATTGCCAGAAGAGCTGTTGTTTGCTGGCGCCTACAATTTTGCGCATACTAACTTCTTTTCCCCGTCGAGATGCGCGTGCGGTAACCAGATTGGTGTAGTTAATGCATGAAATAAGTAAGATGATAAAGGCGACTAGCATAAAAATTTTGACTTCCTTCATACCGTTTTCACTACCACCGGGGTGATAGAGGTGCACGTGTCGTAATGGCTGCAAAAGAAAGGAAGCGTTCTTTGCCCAATCGTCTTTGATATATTTTTTGAGCGTTGCTGTTAATTTTTGCTCGGTATCAGCGATGTTTGTCTTGGCGTTTAGCAGAAAATAGGTGACATAACTAGCATTACCCCAATCGGTATTGAGACTGCCCCAGCCACCTGTATTCTTATAATTCTTTACCAAGATATCGAAAGGCAAGAGCAAAGTATATTGCATGGACGAGTTTTTGGGCATGTCGGCCATCACCCCCGAAACCTTATAGGTTTTTTGATCTTTGTCAATGAGCGTTTTTCCTATCGGATCAGCTGTGCCAAAATACTTCTTTGCCAGGCTTTGGGATAAAATAATGGATTGGTTATCCGGAAAAGGGCTTGCCGGATTGCCCTGAATGAGCTTGAAATCAAACATGTTGAAATAGCTGGCGTCCACATAGGTAGCGGTTTCATTAAATTTCTTATCCCCATATTGCAGAAGCATATCGCCACCCCATTCGTTAATACGGCAGGCCTCTTCTATAGTTGGAATTTCGGCTTTACCGAATACTGCGACGGGAGCAGAGGTTGCAGACCAAGCGTCTTCTTTATTATCACCGAATAATGTGGCGGTCTTATAAATTCGGTTTCCCTTACTATGCATCTGGTCGAAACTCAATTCATCCCACACCCATAAGGAAATAAGCATGGTCGTACTAAGACTAATGGATAGCCCAACAATGGCAATTACGGAATAAGATTTATTCTTTTTCAGCGTCCGGAATGCGGTTTTAAAATAGTTCTTTAACATAGTATTTAGTACTTAGTACAATGTATTTAGACATTTTTAGTATCAGGTATCAAGAAACAAGTATCAAGATTGTTTTGTTGTAAGTATTAAGTTCTACGTTTTAAGTACATTCAAGCCTATACCATTAGTTTTTTGGTTTCACCTAGTATTTCACCATTTAACTATTCAACTACTATCACGACTTAACAATTTAACAACTCATCTACTTCACAACTATCACTACTTTATGATGTATTGACCATTCCGTAATCAGTAATAACTACTTATATTGTTTATTTTTCACGCACAACACACAACTGGCAACGCGTAACTCATATCATTCATCCCTAAGCGAATCAATCGGATTGGCCACTGCCGCTCGTATGGCCTGCCAACTTACGGTCACTAAAGCAATCACTACTGCAACCAACCCAGCCGTGACAAACATCCACCACTGCATTTCAATGCGGTAGGCAAAATCGTTGAGCCACTTGTTCATTGCCCACCATGCGATGGGAGTGCCTATTATGATCGAGAAAAGTACTGGCCAAAGTGATCCGCTCGACAATAACCCTACGATGCTGCCAACGCTCGCGCCCAATACTTTGCGGATACCAATTTCTTTTACACGCTGGCGCACGGTATGGGTGGATAAGCCTAACAGACCAAGGCAGGAAATAAAGATGGCAATACCTGCAAAAACATTAAAAAGAAGGCCCGCGTGCTGATCCGAGCGATATTTGGCCTCAAACTGCTTGTCGACAAAGTTATACCTGAACGGAGCGGGGGTATCACCCGCGTATTTTTTATATTGTTCTTCAACAGCCTTGATAGCATTTGAAGCCTCCGCTGCCGTGGTACGTACATATAGCATATTGCCATCCCACCAATGGTAAAAGAGCAAGGGACCAATTTTTTCCTTGAGCGACTTGAAATTGAAGTCCTTGACCACACCGGCAATGGTTCCCGGCCGATCGTGGAAGCTGATGGGTGTCCCAACATAGGGAGGCTTGAGCCCCATTTCCCTTACGGTGGTTTCATTAACCACATATAAGTTACTGTCGGCTGCTGTGCCTGTTAAATTTCGCCCTTCTAACAATTGGATGTCCATAGTAGGGATAAAATCCTTGTCGATTGACGATTGGCTAATGATGAGGCTGCTGTTGGCGGGTTTGCCGGGCCACTCTAGGTCGCCAGTTGCATTGCTAATAGCAGTAACATCATATATGTCTGAGAGGGCCACATTGACGATACCCAGATGGTTTCGGAGTTCATTTTTCACGGCATCAATGTGCTTCACTGCATTATCAGGTAGCGACACACTGAATACGTAATCTTTATCATAGCCAAGATCGAGTTTCCGCATGTAGACCATCTGACGGCTGATGACGAATGTAGCGAGGATCAGTACTATGGAGATGGAGAATTGGAAAACCACGAGAATCTTGCGCAGTAAAACAGCGCCTGTGCCAGAGGTCATTTTTCCTTTCATGACCTGTAGTGGTTGGAAGCCCGATAGCAGGAGTGCAGGATAAACGGATGCTGCCAGTAACGTGCCCAAAGCCGAATATCCGATAACTTTCCAAAGTTCTCCGTTGGATAGCGAAAAATGAAGTTCTTTGCCAGAGATAGTGTTATACAAGGGCAGGAGTAAAAAGATCAGCCCCAGGGCCAATAGTAGCGCGATGCAGAAGAGCAAGGCCGTTTCTATAATAAATTGTAAGAATAACTGCACTTTGTTGGCACCAATAACTTTCCGGATGCCGACCTCACGGGCTCTCACCAAAGCACGGGCGGTGGATAGGTTGATATAGTTAATTGCTGCAATGGCCAGTACCATGATGGCGATGAGCAAAAAAATCTGTACCATTCTAGCAGATGCATTGTTGCCATCTGCGCTAATTAAGTGCATATCGGCAAGTGGTTGTAACCCAAACTGAATGGTGCTGCTCTTGTTTTGGGCATCGGTATATAACTGGGTAAATTTTTTGCCGACTACCTCTGGGTTTGTATCGTCACGTAATTTGACAAAGGTGCTAAATGCGTAACTTCCCATGTCAACATCGATAGTTTTCCAATCACCGTTCCCTCCGTTTGCAGTAAATCGCTGTGCATATAGCGTCATGGGCAATAAAGCGTCGAAAGTCATGGACGAATTGTCCGGAAAGTCGCGCATCAGTCCAGTAACGGTAACGTTATCTCCCCTGAATTGAAGTACCTTACCGATGGGATTGTCATTTCCGAAGAATTGTTTTGCTGTTGATTCGGTCAGAACGATGCTATGCGGATCGCGGAATAGCTGTATAGGCTTTCCTTCGAGTAGCTCAAAGTTGAACAGCGAGAGGAAAGAGCTGTCTACATAGGCGGTAGTGAAACCATCAAGTACCGTGCTTCGGTCTTCAGTCGCTAATACCTGGCCATTATTTTCGTTGATGCGGACAACGGCTTCAATTTCGGGTAATGATTTGGAAAATATAGCCAATGGGCCGGGGACCTCTTCCCAAACGGTGTTGGCATCTAAACAAGCAAAGAAGCGATAAATGCGTGAATAATCCTTGTGAAAGCGATCGTAGCTTCGCTCGTGTTGCACCCAAAGGAGCAACAAAATGGCCGTAGTCAAGCCAAGTGCCAACCCGCTAATGTTAACAAAGGTATGGAACTTATGTTCTTTTAGATTGCGCCAGGCCGTTTTAACGTAGTTCTTCAGCATATTCGTTGTTCGTTAATCGTTGTTTGTTGTTGGTTGGAATCGTAACTCAGATACGTGTTTTGATCAGACCACGGATAACTAACAACCAAGAACTAACAACTACTTTACCCCACCGTGCTCATCACAACTTGTCCATCCAACATGCGGATAATCCGATCACTATAGCGCGCATCGTGTTCACTGTGGGTAACCATCACAATGGTAGTACCCTGTTCATTCAGTTCGGTAAGCAATTGCATGACTTCATTACCGTTATTGGAGTCCAGATTACCCGTAGGCTCATCGGCCAAAATAAGTTTTGGGTGATTGACTACGGCGCGCGCTACGGCTACCCGTTGTTGCTGACCTCCCGATAACTGTTGCGGGAAGTGATTCCTACGATGCATAATCTGTACCTTTTCGAGAACTTCTTCTACACGTTTTTTTCGTTCGGCCGCGGGAACTTTAGTATAAATGAGCGGTAATTCAACATTTTCAAATACCGTAAGCTCATCGATCAAATTAAAACTTTGAAAGACGAAACCAATATTATGCTTACGCAAATCCGAACGTTTCCGCTCATTGAAATGGGCTACTTCGATGTCATTAAATTTATAACTGCCTTCGTCTAGATCATCCAATAAACCAATAATATTCAGCAAAGTGGATTTTCCACATCCTGAAGGCCCCATAACGGCGACAAACTCGCCTTTCTGCACCTCGATACTTAAGTTGTTGAGGGCTACCGTTTCGACTTCTTCTGTACGGTAAAATTTTTGAAGATCAGCTATCTTAATCATTTGCTATTATTTTAACTTGGCCTTATCTATGTGTGTGTAAGCTTATGTATCGCTCCATTCTTGCATTGACCTGAATTTTACTTGATATTTAATTCTTGTACCTTATCATAGGTTTCGTAGCTTGACGTAACGACCTTTTCACCTGGTTTTAAACCTTGGATTACTTCATAATAATCGGGGTTTTGCCTGCCCAACTGTACATCAACACGATAAGCTACCTTGCCATCCGGAGCTAATTTAAACACCCAATTCCCTCCGGTTTGTTGATAAAAGCCTCCTTTAGGTAATAATACGGCTTTTGTTTCATCACTCAATGCCAAGCGGATATTTAAGGTTTGCCCACGACGGATTCCTTTTGGTACATCACCGTTAAACTCCATATCTACCTGAAACTTTCCGTTAGAAACCTGGGTATAAACTTTTTTGACACGTAATTTGTAGGGTTTATCTGATAAAGAAAATTCTCCTTCCAAATCTGGATATATCCTAGAGATATAATGTTCGTCAATATCTGCTTTAACTTTGAATCCGCTGAGTACGTCTAGCTGACCGAAGCGATCCCCGGGGCTTTTCTTTTGTCCAATTTCAGCATCGAATGCTGTTAATTGTCCATCCACTGGTGCTCTTACAATGAGATCGCCTACCTTGCGCCGCATAAGTTCCAACGCGCTACGTGTCCGCTCATACGTTTCCCGACTTTCTTTAAGCGACTGCTGCGATCGTAGGGAATCGGTACGCAGGTTTTCCCGACTTAACTTGGCCCGTTCCACTTGGTAATTGTATTCGTTTACCGACTGCTCATATTCTTGTCGGCCAATAGCCTTTTTCTCGTATAAATGTTTATTTAATTCGTATACCCGTTTAGCTTCCTTTAAGCCATTTTCTACTTCGGCCATTTGGTTACGGGTAGCGATAGATGCCTGTTGGGCATTGGTTTGTGAAATCTGCGATTGCGTTAGTAAGTTAAGTACCTGTGTTTCCTGGTTAACTAAGCTCAATTCCAGATCCGTATTTGATAGGCGCATAATAGGATCGCCTTTTTTCATCATGGCTCCATCTTCTACGTACTTCTCTTCTACACGTCCACCTTCTGATGCATCAAGATAAATCGTCGTTAAGGGCATTACGGTACCATTTACAGGAATGAATTCTCTAAAGGGCCCTTCGGTAACAGCGGATATGGTGATTCTTTCGGCATCTACGTTTAGCTTAGCGTTGCCTGAGGTAAAATAATAACTCGAAAAAATTAATGCGCCTATAGCTACAATTCCTACGACGGTAGCGATTCGTTTACTGTTCCACTTTTTCTTTGGTAATGCTCTATCCATGTTCTTATACTTACAGGTTTCAGTTCTAGGTTTCAGCTTGTTTCACTCGTCATGATGCTCGTCTGTTTTCCTTTGCCTGTGCTTTATTTACTATACAAGCGTATGCCATAAAAATAGCTAATTAATAATCAATGCTTTAGCGCTTTTATAAAATAGGCTACTGTCCGATATCGAACACTTAATGTGCGCTTACGTACAGGGAAATTAATCGTCTATTTTGTAGCTTTTCTGAGTATCAGCCTTTTAATAATTCGGGCATAGTTATATCTTTACAAGATAGAATGAGAATGATATTCGCTTTTTCAACAGGATTAAGCAAATAACAAAGCACTGTCAATTAATAAAACAAGCATGAAACACTCCCGAATACTTATAATCGATGATGATCCCGACGTGCTAACAGCTGTTAAGTTGTTATTAAAAAGGGAGGTTAGTGAGGTAGTTGCCGATAAAAACCCAGAAAATATTCCGTCCATTCTTTCCAGACAGCCGATAGATCTCGTATTGCTGGATATGAATTTTAAGAGTGCCATCAATACCGGGAATGAGGGGATTTATTGGTTAAACCGTATTCGGGCGATGAAGCCAGATATTCCGGTCATCATGATTACTGCCTACGGTGCAATCGACTTAGCCGTGACATCTTTGAAGCAAGGAGCAACTGATTTTATTGTTAAACCGTGGCAAAATGAACACCTGTTAAAGGTCGTCCGCGATATACTAGATAAAAAACAGGGAAAGAAAAGTAGCATTGCTTCGGGGCCAAAAGTTAATCCCGATATTATTGGCGAATCGGAAGTGATGAAAACACTGATGCACAAAATCAGCAAGATTGCTCCAACAGATGCCAATATCTTAATTTTAGGTGAAAATGGTACGGGAAAAGATGTCATTGCCGATATGATTCACCATGAATCTAGAAGGGCATTAATGCCTTATATTAAAGTAGATGTCGGAGCATTAACAGATACGTTGTTTGAAAGTGAGTTGTTCGGTCATAAAAAGGGTGCTTTTACCGATGCGAGGGAAGATCGTGTCGGGCGGTTTGAAGCTGCCGATAAGGGAACAATATTTTTAGATGAAATAGGGAACATTTCTTTGCAGCAACAGGCAAAACTGCTGAGTGTACTCCAAAACAGAAAAGTTGTTCCGCTGGGAAGTAACACGCCAATACCGATAGACATCCGCTTATTATGCGCAACCAATGTTCCATTGACCGCATTAGCTAATGAAGATCGTTTTAGAAAGGATTTAATCTATCGTATTAACACGGTGGAAGTGCAGGTTCCTCCGCTTCGGGAAAGAGGGCATGATATTTTGTTATTGGCGAAACATTTTATGCAAAAATATGCAGCGAAATATGCAAAACAAGTACCTGAGCTGGATCGGCGAACGGAGGAAAAATTGCTGCTCTATCATTACCCCGGCAATGTAAGAGAATTGCAGTATAGCATTGAGCGTGCAATTATTATGTCGGAAGGAAATACTCTTGCTCCTGAGGATGTCATTTTTTCACCCATAGAACAAGCCAATATGCGTGTAAATCCTAAACAAGAGGCCTATAACCTAAGTGAACTGGAAAAAAATGCTATTATGAAGGTTATTGAGAAACATAATGGTAACATCAGCAAGGCCGCTCAGGAATTGGGGTTAACCCGTACGGCACTTTATAGACGATTAAGCAAGTATAATATCTGAGAGACGGTTGCGCATCTACTTAATCATTTTTTATGTTTTTTTTTGGCTGTACCTTCGCTACATTTTTCAGAATAGGTTTCCCTGCAAAACCAATCCGCCAGCCGGCGGAGAGCTCATGAACACCGATGAAAGTAAATGTTATGTGAATCCTGTGCCTTGGTCTGCTCAAAAACTATCTGTAAAAAATTTATTCACACAAATTTAAACAGTCTCTAATGAATCGTTTGCGGTTGCTTATAACATTCAGGGCATTCTTACTGTTTTTGGTTATTGCTCTCTTTTGCTGGCTTCTTCTTAAGGCCTATTACTTGTATGCTTTACTCCTTTTCCCCATTACCTTGTGGGTTCTTGGATTAAATTTTCGATCCCAATTAAGGGCGTATAGAGAGCTGGAGGAATTTGCAGAAGCGGCGCGCTATCGTGATTTTACCCGTTTTTTCCCTTTGCAGCACGCTGGTCCGGAAATTAGGCCATTGCGTGGAGCTTTTAACGAAATCAATGGTGTTTTTAAACGAATAAGTAGTGAACGTGAAACGCAATATCAGTACTTGCAGAAAATATTGGAGGTCGTCAATACGGCGATCCTTTCCTATGACGAACAAACAGGCAAAATCGTTTGGATAAATGAAGCATTTAAGGAGTTATTTAATATACCTTATATCTCTTACCTCGAAGGCCTACACAAACGAAATCCCGATCTCTACCAACAAGTGAAAGATATCCCTTCTGGAAAAGGGGATGTCCTCTCCATTATTACGCCTAAGGGAACCTTAAAATTGCAGTTTTCTTCCAGCAGTTTTCAAACACCTGATGGGCACTATCGGTTATTGGCTTTTCAGAACATCAATGAAGCCTTGGATGCAACAGAATCAAAAGCTTGGCAAAAGTTACTAAGTGTTTTAACCCATGAAATTATGAATTCTATCGCGCCGATATCTTCATTGGCCGATACGCTCAAAAATCGATTAGATGGTTTACCCAATAGTGACGAATTGGATGATATCCGTTTAGGGACAGAGACGATTAAGCGTAGAAGTGAGGGCTTGCTAAAATTTGCGGGAACCTATCGAAGCCTCAATAAAATTACACAACCCGAACTAACGACCGTATTAGCGGCAGAACTTTTTGAAAACCTATATCAATTAATGGAGCCCTCATTGCTTCAAAAACAGATTGAATTGGATATTATTTTGAAAGATCCTTATTTGCAGATCATGTTAGACATTAATTTAATTGAACAAGTACTAATTAATTTGCTGTTAAATGCCATAGAAGCTGTAAAGGATCTCGAAAAACCCTATATCAGTTTATCCGCATTGGCAAATAATGGTAATCCGCAAATCAAGGTTGCCGATAATGGTAAAGGAATCCCTAAGGATTTGCTCGAAAACATTTTTATTCCGTTCTTTACGACTCGGAAAAACGGTAGTGGGGTTGGTTTAACCTTGAGTAAACAAATTATGCTAATGCATAAAGGGAATATTTCCGTACACTCGGAGGAAGGGAAAGGCAGCGTATTTACGTTGCAGTTTTAAGCAGCTAGGTGGCGCTCGGTATGATGAGTAAGTACTGCTTTTAGGTAAAAAATTTGATCCTTACATTAATTTAAAAGAATGAAACCTGCATAAATTACCATAAACAAAAGGATATGAATAATTTTGCAAGCTTCATTGCCTTTAAAAAAACAATTTATTCGAATGAAAATCTTAATGGTTTGTTTAGGTAATATTTGTAGATCGCCATTAGCCCATGGCATATTAGAACATTTAGCAGAAGCACATCATTTAGATTGGGAAATCGATTCGGCAGGTACAGGCGATTGGCATGTTGGACAACGTCCGGATTCCAGATCGATTGCTATCGCTCGGAAATATGGTGTAGATATTAGCAAACAACGGGCGCGGCAATTTTCAAAAGACGATCTCGACTATTATGATCATATTTTAGTGATGGATCGCACTAATCTTTCCGATGTGTTGGCATTGGCTAGCTCTTCAGAACAGCGGGCTAAGGTAAGCCTGTTTTTAGTAAATGATGTTGTACCTGATCCCTACTTTGACGAACACCTATTCGATCCCGTATATCAAATGATTGCCGAACGCTGTGAAGCATTAATTACCGGATTGAAGGATTAATCCTGCATTACGCTTTAAGCAATAAGCATTTGCCGATTTTATAGTCTTGTAGGTTCTGCAAATCGCTTAAAGCATATGGCCTGTTGCCTATTGCTAGATTTAATACTCCAGCGCTACAAGTCTGTCTCCTTTTAAAATAGGAATACTTTGAAGGATATCGATTTGTAGACAGAAATCGATATCTTTTTGGACACCTAAATGTTTTAAACGAGCGCTATGTGCACTTTGTTCCAAGTATTGATGCAGGTTGTCTGCCGCCGTCAAATATAAGCTCTCCGCAGCAATAGCAGCATCATCCTTTGTGTGTTGTGCTTCTAAACGATGAATCACCGCCCCAGCAAAAACGGTATCTTCTAAATTAAAATTGTCTTTCCAACCGGCACAAACTAAAATAATGTCATCCTGCTGCCGGTTTAACCAAGAACATAGGGCGGTTAAATTTAAGAACGAGCCTACAACAACACATTTAGCTTCTTTTGATAAATGAATGGCCTTAGTTCCATTGGTTGTGGTTAATACAATGGTTTTTCCTTTCACTTTTTCTTCTACATAGGAAAAGGGGGAATTGCCAAAATCGAAACCATCTACCACTTCTCCGTTTCTTTCGGCGGCCAGTAGGTAGCCGTGGTCTTTATAAATAGCGCAGGTAGAAACCTCTGCTACCGGAATAATGCCCACTGCTCCATTGGCTATGCCATAGCACATGGATGTACTGGCTCTAAAAATATCAATTACAACTACAATACTGTTTTTAATGTCATGTAAATGAATGAGTGCCGGACTCAGGCAAACACTTATTTTTCCCATTGCATTATTTTATAAATGGTGGCTTGCTAACCACCGCTTTTACCTTTTTATCCCTTATTTTAACCCATATTTCGCTGCCTTCTTTACTATATGCTGTTTTTACATAGCCCAAACCAAGTGATTTTTGTAGACTAGGCGACTGTGTGCCCGAGGTTACTACGCCAATGACGTCATCCGTTTCATTAATCAATTCATAGCCGTGGCGGGGAATTCCACGTTCTAGCATCTCAAAACCCACCAGCTTTTGGTTAACCCCTTCTTCTTTTTGCTTTTTTAGATAATCGGCATTTACAAAATCTTTGGTAAATTTAGTTACCCAACCTAATCCCGCTTCTAGTGGAGAAGTCGTATCATCAATATCATTGCCATATAAACAAAAGCCCATTTCCAGCCGCAGGGTATCCCGTGCTCCTAAACCTATCGGTTTAATGCCAAAAGGTGCGCCGGCTTCAAAGATTGCATCCCATATTTGCTTGGCATGTGCATTATCTACATAAATTTCAAATCCTCCAGCGCCAGTATAGCCCGTGGCAGAAACTAATACGTTTTCTACACCCGCAAACGTACCCTTTTTAAAGGTATAATATTCCATCTCACCTAAATTTATTGCAGTAAGGGCTTGAAGTGCATCTGTTGCTTTAGGCCCCTGAACGGCAAAGAGTGAGGTTTTGTCGGAAATATTTTTCATCTCCACACCATAGGTATTATACTGCACAATCCAGTCCCAATCTTTTTGAATATTAGCGGCATTAACAACCAAAAAATACGTTTGAGCATCTATCCGGTAAACCAAAAAGTCGTCCACAATGCCTCCTGTTTCATTAGGAATACACGCGTACTGTATCTTACCATCATAGAGCTTTGAAGCATCGTTTGAACTGATTTTCTGAACGAGGTCCAGTGCTTTTTCTCCTTTAAGGATAAACTCGCCCATGTGGCTCACGTCAAATACGCCGACGTTTTTACGGACAGTTTCATGTTCATCATTGATGCCGGTATATTGTACGGGCATTTGATAACCCGCAAAGGGTACCATTTTGGCTCCTAATGCGATATGCACTTCGGTTAGAGCAGTTGTTTTCATATAATATTGGTCATGTGTGAATGCAAAATAAATAAAGGAACGCTAACGAGTTACCGCCGGCTATATTTGCCGCCGCAAACTTAGATAAAATAACCGTTAGATAAAAGAAAGACTTAACTGAGGATCAGTAATCCGGAATGTTTTTCGATGATGTGGTGATAAGCCATGTTTCAATACCGCCTCACGGTGTTTTTTGGTAGGATATCCTTTGTTTTGTAACCAGTCATATTCGGGGTGCTGGTGCGCGAGGGAGTCCATGTAGTCATCCCGATACGTTTTTGCTAAAATAGAGGCAGCAGCAATGGAAAGGTATTTACTGTCTCCCTTAACAATACACTGATGCGGTATACTTTTGTATTTTTTGAATCGATTACCGTCAACTAAAATATATTCAGCTAAAATTTTTAACGAATCGAGGGCACGGTGCATAGCTAAAAAGGAAGCATTTAATATATTGATCTGGTCAATCTCTTCAGCACTGGCGCTGGCAACCGCAAAAGCGAGCGCCTCTGTTTCAATAATCTCCCGTAAATTGTAGCGCTGGGCAGCGGAAAGCATTTTTGAATCATTCAGGATTTCATGTTGAAAGGTACACGGAAAGATTACGGCTGCAGCAAAAACAGGTCCGGCTAAGCAACCCCTTCCTGCTTCGTCACATCCCGCCTCCAAATATTCATGCTGAAAAGTTGATAATAACATGCTTCATTATTGACTTTACACAAACAAAATTAAAAATAGTGTTTAAAGAAATGGTTCTTTTGACACCAACAATCAACCGCATATTAAATGCGGTTGCCCTAGATTGCTTCGGGTTAACAAAGTTTAACAAAGTTAAAAATTATTGTGGACTCTTTGCTGTCGGAAAGCAACCGTATCTTTACACCATGAAATTTACGACGTAAAATGACATGTCGTAAAATTACCTGTAAATGAGAACAAAAGTGAATACTGGAAGTATAACCTCAGGTTCGGACCAAAGCGTAATACGGGAAAATTAACTAACTTTTATGTTACAATTAAACCCCTTAATAGTTATGAAGTCAAATGGCTGTTTGTATTGGAAACAAATGAGACAGGGTATTCAACGTATGGTGATGTATTGGCTGATTTTTAGTGCGTTAACCGCCCATGCACAACATATAGATAAGCGGAAATCGGTCGAACCTACAAAAATCGATTTTAAATCAACCATTCAAATCGATGGTAAATTGTCGGATTGGGGAGACAGTCTGCCGTACTATTTTGATAAACAGGAATTGAAATATGCCTTAGCTAACGACGAAGGACACATTTACGTAGCGATGCAGGTGCCTGATGGCGCATGGCAAATGCAGGCTTTGCATCAAGGATTCAGTTTTACTGTAAATACTGATGGTAAGAAGAAAGAAGGAGCGAGTGTGTATTTCCCGCTGCCTGATAGGGAATCTTTAAGGGCTTTGGCTACAAAAGATAAAGAGGAGAAACCCGCTGATATTCGCAAAAGTATCCTAGGTGCGGTTAGGGGTATATATGTGAAAGGCTTGACAGATGTGGTGGATGGTTTTATTTCTTTGGAAAATAACTATGGAATAAGAGCAATCGCGGCTATAGATAGTAACAATACGTTATGTTATGAGGCCGTGATTCCTTTTGAAAGGCTGGGAATATATACGATAGAAGCAAAAGACATGGCCTTTAATATAAAAATAAATGGGATTGTTATGCGAACAGTGGGAGGGGGAAGAGCAATGAATAGATACGGATATGGGGGTTATGGGTATGGCTATCCATATGGCGCTTATGGGATGCAACCCACAAGAAAAGAAGCTCAGCAGGAACCAGGAGTATGGCTTGTACTACCGCTTGCTAAACCAAAATGATAAATAAGTCAGCTGCTCACAATGGATGTCAGAACAAATTTGTTGTGCATGATACTAAAACAAACAAACTAAATGATTTTAACTAAAACCAAAACCAGTGTTTTTCTTGCAGCATTAGTTGCTTTGATACTTTTTATAGGAGGTACCACTACGGCGATCGCCCAAACCGGTAAAACAGTTAGTGGTATATTACAAGACAGTACGGGTTTAAGTGTAATTGCCGCATCGGTAAAGTTGACCTCTCCCTTAGATACGCTTCAAGCAAGTAGTGATACCGAAGGACATTTCTATTTTAAAAATGTTAAAGCGAATGAGTTTAAGTTATTGATTACTAGTCTGGGTTTTCAGCCACTGAGCAAAAATTTATCTTTTGAGGGCAAAGACCAATTGGAAATACCACCTTTAACGATGCGTTTTGAATCACAGGTATTAGATGTGGTTAATGTGACTGGGGGTACGTTAATTACGATGAAGGAAGACACTGTTGAGTATAATGCAAAGGATTACAAAGTCAGGCCCAATGCCATGACAGAAGAATTGATTAAGAAACTGGACGGTGTAGAAGTAGATAAAGATGGGAACGTACAGGCACAAGGGGAAAGCGTAACACGGGTACGAATCAATGGTAAGGATTTTTTTGGTGGCGATGTTAAAACGGCAACTAAAAACCTTCCGGCGGATATCATCGAGAAAATCCAAATTGTAGACGACTACGGCGATCAGGCCAATTTAACCGGTAATAAGACAGGCGATCCGGAAAAAGTGTTAAACATTACTATTGATGAAAAAAATAATAATGGGAATTTTGGTCAGGTGGGTGCAGGAATGGGAACGAAACCTGAAGATGAAAATAATTACCGATACCAAATAGGTGGCATGTATAATTCATTCACCGGTTCAAGGCAGTTGTCCGTAATAGCCAATATGAATAACAATAATAACCAAGCCTTTGATTTTAATGCACGGGGGGGAGGGGCAAGAAGGATGCCAGGTGGAGGCACGCGCCGAATGGGTGGTGGCTTTGGCGGACCGGGAGGATTTGGTGGTGGAAGCAACGGACTAACGGATTCTTATTCGGCAGGGTTCAATTATCGGAAAGATTTCAATGATAAATGGACTATGTATGGCAACTATAGCTATAATCATAGTGATAATACCGTAGTTAGCAGTAGTCTTCAGCAGGATTTTTTTAGTGATAGTACAGCCCTAAGTAATATTAATTCATTGAGTAATGCGATCAGCAATAACCATCGGTTTGATTGGAATGTAGAATATAAACCGAATGATAAAATCTTTGTTAAGGTATCGCCAACATTAAGTATTGGAAATAATAATAGTTATTCAGATGAATTAACAGACCAGCGTCTCCAGTTTGAACAGACTGACAAACCGGAAATCGCAACAAACATCAGCAGTATCTATAAGAGTAAAACCAATACACCAAACTATGGGCTAAGTGGTCTCTTTAATTATAAATTGAACGATGAAGGACGGAACTTATTTGTTAACTTTTCCGCAAATTCCGGGAAAACAAAGCAAGATCAGGATCGGATAACCAATAGCTTTAATAACGAAGGAGGGAATGCCGACAGTACGTATTTGAGGCAATTAATAGATTTAGATAATAAGGGCGTAAATGGCGGAACTTCTGTATCCTATATCGAACCCTTGACGGATAAAAGTAATTTGGAGTTTAGCTATGATTTTAACTTTGCCAACTACGATAATGACCGCCTGACGTATAATGTGGACCAACTGGGTAACCAAAGCTACGATCCCCTGTCGAGTAATCAATACGATTATACCTTTACCACACATAAGGCTGGTGTAACCTATCGCTATCGGACAGATAAGATTGTCTATCAGCTGGGAGCCACCGTACTTCCAACACGTTTAAGCGGAAATACAGTATTGTCTGGAGAAAGCCTGTCTTTTAGTCGGAATGGTTTTTATTTCGTGCCCGTAGCACGGTTCGAATATAAGGCTTCACGTACTCGATCATTTAGTGCAGAGTATCGCGGCAATGCCAACGAACCGTCGTTTTCTCAGCTACAACCTATAACTGATATTTCGAATCCCAGATTTCCGGTTACTGGAAACCCAGATTTAGCGGCCGAATTTAATCACACCTTACGTATGCGTTATCGCAACTTCGATTTTCAGAGTGGTAATATATTCTTCGCCATGTTAAATGCAAATGTTACGCAAGATAAAATTACAACGAATAGAATAACAAGAGTCGATAGTTTGGGACTTGTGCAGGAAACACACTATCTGAATACGGATGGTAATTATAATGTGAATGGTTTTTATAACTATGGTAAGCCTTTCAATAATAGGAAATATGTGGTCACCTTGAGAGGGCGTGCCAGCTTTAATAATAACGTGGCTTATGTCAATGATGCGGAAAATGTCGCTAAAAACTGGGAGTTGAACCAAGGACTTAATGTACAAATTAACCCGGCCGACTGGCTAGAAGTTAGACCTGGGGTAGATTTTACCTATAATACCACAAAAAATAGCTTGCAGGGAACGAATAATCAAAATGTTTCTACTTGGGCGACTTCTTTATGGGGTAATATTTTCATTACGCCTACTTTATTATGGAATTTTGATGTGGCAAAGACCAGCAACAGCGGATATTCAAATAATGTCGGCGCTAATCCTCTTATTATTAATACATTCTTAGAAAAACAATTTTTTAAGAATAAAAATGGTATGCTGCGTCTACAGGCATTTGATTTACTAAATGAGCAGGTAAGCATTTCCCGTTCAGTGACAGAGAATAGGATTTCAGATAGCCGTACCAATAGGTTAGCTAGGTACTTTATGCTTTCATTTACCTATAAATTCCAAAAATTTGCAGGAAGAGCTGGAGGAGCTATGCCTGACGAAGGTAGAGAACGATGGAGAGGAGGAGATCGCCCAATGGGTGGTCCTCCGATGGGAGGACCAGGTGAGGGAAGATCCCAAGGATTTTAATAAACCGGCAAATTTAGCTAAATTTGCCGATTGTCATGGACCATCAACTCTTTCATCTATCCAACGGAATTCGAGTCTTATTTAAGCCGACAGATACGGTGATTTCTCATGCATGTATGCTGATTAATGCTGGTGCACGCGATGAAATTCCCAACCACTATGGCATAGCTCATTTTATTGAACATCTGCTTTTTAAAAAAACAGAACGGAGAAATACAAATCAGATACTTAACCGGTTGGAGCTTGTTGGAGCGGATTTAAATGCCTATACTACCAAGGAATATACCTGTGTTCATGCTTCCTTTCTAAAAGAACATTTGTTGCGGGTAATGGATCTTTTTGAAGACATTGTCTTTCATTCTGTTTTTCCAGAAACGGAAATGGAAAAGGAAAAGAGTGTTATACTCGATGAGATTGCTTCTTACCAAGATAGTCCCGAAGATGCTATTATGGATGATTTTGAAGATTTAGTGTTTAAAAACCATAGCCTTGGGCATAATATATTGGGCATAACGACATCGTTAATGTCAATTAACCGATCAGATGTGCTTTCCTTCCTTAAACAATATTATTGTACCAATGAAATGGTTATTGCGATAACTGGTAAATATAACTTAGGAAGACTAAAGCTGCTACTAGAGGGCTTATTTGACAAGATTGGTCCGACACAATCCTCTTGTGCACGAAAGGCACACGTACATTATTTGCCACAACAAATGACCATAACAAAGCCAATTGTACAAAACCATTCGAGCATCGGGAATGTTGCTTATCATTTATATGACAATAGGAAGATTGGAATGATGGTTTTGAATAACCTGCTCGGCGGAATGGGAATGAGCTCCAGACTGAATTTAGAAATCCGGGAGAAATATGGTATAGCATATACAATAGAATCGAACTATACCCCTTATACCGATAGCGGCGTCTTCTCGATCTATTATGGAACAGATGAGGATAAAGCGGAAAAAGCAGACAAATTGGTGCACAAGGAACTCAGAAAACTTCGGGAAAATAAACTGGGCGTTTTACAGCTCCACCAAGCTAAGCAGAAATTCATAGGTCAAATTGCGTTAGCAGAAGAGAATAGAATGGGAGTATTGATTACTATGGCGAAGAATATATTGGACTATGGCCGTGTTAATACCTTGGAAGAAATCGTTGAACAAGTTAATGTGCTTACAGCAGAGGATTTACTAGCGATTTCCAATGAGGTATTCGATGCAGCAAAACTTAGTTCATTGAACTTTCATCCGGCAGAAGGTTGATCTATTTTAATTTTAGCTTTTTACTTTTTACTTTTGAATTATACTTATTATATATGAAATTACCGATAGTAGCATACGGAGATCCGATTTTAAAACGTAAAGCAGTAGATATTAGCCGCGACTATCCGGAGTTGGATGTATTGATCGCCAATATGTTCGAAACGATGTATGCCGCTCATGGGGTTGGTATTGCTGCTCCGCAAATAGGATTATCTATCAGGCTTTTTGTGATCGATGCTTCTCCCTTTGAGGATGATGCACCAGAGTTGAAAGATTTCAAAAAAGTGTTTATAAATGCACAAGTG
The DNA here is from genome assembly GCF_039542865.1 of Olivibacter ginsenosidimutans. NCBI lineage: Bacteria > Pseudomonadati > Bacteroidota > Sphingobacteriia > Sphingobacteriales > Sphingobacteriaceae > Olivibacter > Olivibacter ginsenosidimutans. The sequence goes on from NZ_BAABIQ010000043.1 coordinate 176,117, forward strand.
CTTAACGAAGAGGGGGAGAAATGGGATTTTAATGAAGGTTGCTTAAGCATTCCCGAAATAAGAGAAGACATCAGCCGGCATAAAACCATACATATCCGCTATATTGATGAAAATTGGGTCGAACATGAGGAGACTTATGAAGGCTTAGCTGCAAGGGTTATTCAACATGAATACGACCATATTGAAGGGAAACTATTTACCGACCGATTAAGCGTATTGCGAAAAGCTATGCTAAAGTCAAAATTGGATGCGATTACAAAAGGGCAGGTCAAAGTTGATTATAAGATGAAATTCCCTGCTTTAAAGAGGAAAAGATAATTCTTTATCCACCAACGATAGGCAAAGATAGTTTATAACGTACGGAAAAGATTCGTATGAGAAATATCAAGGAAGCACTAACAAAGGCATTCCATTCTTCACTTAGTCCTAAGCTTGATAATACTACAAATGCTACTGCTCCTGATAAACAGGCGGTAGCATAAATTTCCCTTCTAAAGATAAGCGGTGTTTCATTCATTAGTGTGTCTCGTGTAACGCCTCCCATTACAGCAGAAAACATACCCAATACAATGGCTGCAATTTCACTGCTTCCTGCATCTAAAGATTTTTGCAAGCCCACAATAGTGAAAAAGCTTATACCAACAGCGTCAAACATAAATAATGTTCGCCGAAGCTTTCCAATCAATTGATGTGTACTAATGGCGAGGATGACCCCAATCAGAATGGCTAATAAATAGTTCCCATCATCTACCCACACGGGTCGTGTATTTAAGAAAATATCCCGTAAGCTTCCCCCGCCAATTGCCGTAACAAAGCCAGTAAAGGCCGCGCCAAATATATCGATTTCCCGGTCGGCAGCAGCCATAGCACCAGAAATGGCAAAGACTAAGGTACCGGTTAAATCAATAATATAAAGCAGATCCATGTCGTTGTTTGGCTAACGTATGGCGAAGCTAAAGGTTTGTCTTTAAGTATGCAAAAGTTTAAGATAATTTTCGCTACTGATCAATCGTGCCCCCATAGACTGCAGGTGTTCGCTGGCGATTTGGCAATCGATAAGTTTAAAAGAGTGTTTATGGCAGAGATGGATAAGGGCTAACTTGCTGGCATTTGGTGAGACAGAGAACATGCTTTCCCCGCAAAAAACATGTTTTTTGTTACCGCAAATAACACCATAAAGTCCACCACAAAGCTGGCCATCAGCCCATACTTCTATGGAAGAGGCTATTCCGCGCTTATGTAAAGCTAGGTAAGCCCCTTGCATATCCTGGGTAATCCACGTGCCACGTTGCCCTTTACGGGGTTGTATTGCACAATTGCGGATCACCTCCGCAAAAGCTTGGTTCTCCGTAATGGTAAAAGATGATGAACGCATGAATTTCCGCATGCTTCTACTGATATGCACTTCTGTTGGAAAGAGTACAAAACGTTCTTTTGGAGCAAACCAGAGGATAGGCGTATCGTCGCTATACCAGGGGAAAATTCCATTGGCATAGGCCAACTTGAGTCTTTCCGTGCGAAGATCGCCGCCAATGGCAAGCAGTCCATCGTCATCCGCTAGTGAAGGATCCGGAAACCAAAGATCATGTTTATCTAAAGAGAAAAGCATACGATAGTTTACTCTTCTTGTCTTGGCTCCTTGCTTATTTTGTCAAACAATTGATCCATGCGCGCAACATATTCGTTGGTGTCATCTATGAAGAATTCGAGCTGCGGCACAACCCGAACCTGATTTTTGATTTTTGCACCTAACTTATAACGAATTTCGCCAGCATGGCTTTTAATAGTAGCAATGGCTTGTTGTGGATCCTTAGCGTTTAAGAAACTTAAATATATCCGGGCAATAGCTAAATCTGGTGTTGCTCTAACCTTTGTTACGGTAACTAACGTGTCTGGAGCCCATTGGGCACCGTCCCGTTGAAATATATCGGCTAAGTCTTGTTGTAATACACTGGCGAAACGTTGCTGCCTTTTACTTTCTGTTGAAGCCATAATAATTTGATGTGTTTTTATAGAGGATGTCTAAAAAGTACTTTTATTGATCAAATGCGTCCTTCTTTCTTCGGTTGCCATGACGACGATGTGCACTTTTTAGACTCGCTCATGATTAATATAATAGATTATTATAAGGATAACGGGCTTGATGGATTTGTACAACCGTGCTATATAATAACTCTTTAAGTTCCTCGATATTGTCTCGCGCTGTGGCGGAAATGAAAACCGCTGGGCTATTATGTTTAGCCATCCAGCTTTTCTTAAAGTCTTCAATGGTGATGCTTTTCTCTACACCTTCATATTGCTCCTCGTTGTGTTCAATGATTGCTGTAGGTTGATAGGCATCAATTTTATTAAACACGGTAATGACAGGCTTATCAACAGCTCCTAAATCCTTTAATGTTTCATTGACCGTAAAAATATGGTCTTCGAAATTAGGATGGGAGATGTCTACTACATGCATTAATATATCAGCTTCCCTTACCTCATCCAAGGTGGATTTGAAGCATTCTACTAAGTGATGTGGTAACTTACGAATAAAGCCAACGGTATCGGATAGTAGGAAAGGAAGATTGCCTATAACTACTTTGCGTACCGTCGTATCTAGTGTTGCAAAAAGTTTGTTTTCCGCAAAGACCTCAGATTTGGAGAGCATATTCATGATGGTGGATTTTCCTACGTTGGTATAACCAACTAAGGCCACACGAACCAGTTCACCTCTATTTTTGCGTTGTGTCTCATTTTGTTTGTCAATCTGTTTTAATTTTTCTTTCAACAATGCGATCTTATTGAGGATCATCCGACGGTCACTTTCGATTTGGGTTTCGCCAGGGCCTCGCATGCCAATCCCACCCTTTTGTCGCTCTAAGTGCGTCCACATTCGTGTTAAACGGGGTAATAGGTATTGCAGTTGGGCCAGCTCTACCTGTGTCTTTGCTTGGGCTGTTTTTGCGCGGTTAGCAAAGATATCTAGAATAAGATTATTCCGATCAAGCACTTTTACCTGAAGTTCATTTTCGATATTTCTTAACTGCGATGGACTAAGTTCGTCATCAAAGACGGCCATGTCTGCTTCTTCAGCAGCGATATAGGATTTGATTTCGTCAAGCTTACCGCTACCGACAAATGTAGCGCGATCTGCTCGTTGCATACGCTGTGTAAAAGTCTGTATGGTTTGTCCTCCAGCTGTTTCAACTAAGAAAGCCAACTCATCAAGGTATTCCTTTTCTTGTGCTTCTGTTTCGTTAGGAGTGATGATACCTATTAAAACTGCTTTTTCAGGTTTTATTGAGGTATCGTATATTTTTTGTATAGCCATAGGTATTCTTATGGAATTAAAATTACTAATAATAGTTCTATAAACGTACGTTTATGCGCCCAGAAAATGAAGTCAATTACAGTTAGGGATGGTTTATTAGCATACATATGAAAGTCCATACCTATCAATATACCGCATCTATGACCAGCATCCTTGGGCAGCGATAATGTTGACAAATATGGTATTACATAAAGCTAATTTAATGTTTGTGAAAATGATTTATAAGGCAAAGATAAGCTTTTTATAGGTAAATCCCTAGACTAAGCGCTTGTTTAAAATTTAACCATACAAATTTAAACAGTGGCTAAGAAATTTTATCCCAACTGATACCTGTATTTTGACGGGATAAATGCTTACGAAGCAATTCGTTTTTAGGTTGATCTAGGGTGGAATCATCTTTAAAAATACCTAAAACAAGATTTCGTGCCTCTTGCAATAATAGTTGGTCAGTGCTCAAATCGGCCAGCTTCAAATCTAAAATACCACTTTGTTGAGTACCGGCGATATCTCCTGGCCCCCTTAACTGAAGGTCGGTTTCTGCAATTTCAAAACCGTCGTTGGTTTTTACCATGGTTTGTAATCGCAGCTTGCCATCGTTGCTTAACTTATGAGATGACATGAGGATACAGTACGATTGTTCCCCTCCGCGGCCTACTCGCCCTCTTAACTGGTGTAATTGCGAAAGTCCAAAACGTTCTGCATTTTCAATAATCATTACGGTTGCATTCGGAACATTTACACCAACCTCGATAACTGTTGTTGCCACCATAATTTGCGTTTCTCCTTTGACAAAACGTTGCATTTCAAATTCTTTATCCTTGGCAGCCATTTTTCCATGAACAATACTGATCCTATATTGAGGTAGGGGAAACTCACGGGTTAAGTTTTCTATACCCGCCTCCAAATGCATAAGGTCTAATTTTTCACTTTCTTTGATCAAAGGATAAACCACATAGACTTGTCGGCCTTTGGCTATTTCTTCACGCATAAATCCGAACATCCGCAAACGACTACTTTCAAAAAGATGTAGTGTTTTGATGGGCTTCCTGCCTGCGGGTAGTTCGTCGATAACCGATATATCCAGATCTCCATATAGCGTCATCGCTAAGGTTCTTGGAATGGGGGTGGCGGTCATGACAAGCATGTGAGGGGGAATACTGTTTTTGCGCCAAAGCTTAGCGCGTTGCTCTACACCGAATCGGTGCTGCTCATCAATAACCACTAAACCAAGATTTAGAAATTGCACGGTATCTTCAATAAGGGCGTGGGTACCTACTAGAATGTCCAATGAACCATTCATTAAAGCTTCGTGAAGTTCTTTTCGCTCTTTTTTTGGCGTAGATCCACTTAATAATTTAATGCTTACGGGAAGATCACCAATTAAATGCAGGAGACTATGATAATGCTGTTGTGCGAGGATTTCGGTTGGTGCCATCATACAAGCTTGACAGCCATTGTCTATGGCCAATAGCATCGTCATTAAGGCAACTACTGTTTTCCCACTTCCTACATCTCCTTGTAGCAAACGATTCATTTGAGCTCCTGTGTGAGTATCTTGCCGTATTTCTTTTAATACTCTTTTCTGCGCTTGAGTAAGTGGAAAGGGAAGGTGCTTGGTGTAAAAAGTATTAAAAGTGGTTCCTACCTGATCAAATAGATGTCCCTTAAACTTATTGGTTTGCAAAAGTTTATTTTTTAATAGTTTAAGTTGTATGAAAAACAATTCCTCGAATTTTAACCGCCTTTCTGCAGCTTGAAGTTCTGCCATATTGGAAGGGAAATGAATATGTAGTATAGCCAGACCTTTTGGTATCAAGTGCTGCGATTTTAATATATAAGTAGGAAGTGTTTCTTCAATTTCCTTAGCTATCCAAGGAATGAGGGTTTCTTGTAAACGCTGTATACCCTTAGTATCCAAAAAGAACTGCTTTAATTTTTCGGTGCTGCTATAAACGGGTTGCAAACTCAGGTTGCCGATATTCTTTTTAGCGGGGTTATAAAGTTCCATTTCAGGATGAGTCATAGAAAATTGTCCATTGTACAGCGTCGGTTTGCCAAAAATAAGATAGACACTGCCAACTTTTAAACTTTTTTCCATCCACCGAATGCCTTGAAACCAGACGAGTTCCATGATTCCGGTATCATCGACAAATTGGGCAACCAATCGTTTACTCCGCTTTTGGCCTATTTGCCCCAGCGAAATGAGCCTACCTAAGACTTGAACCGCAGGCAAATCGGCTTGTAATTGATTGATCTTATAATAGCGCGTTCTGTCGATATATCGGAAGGGATAGTGCGTCACTAAGTCGTTAAAAGTAAATATATGGAGTTCTTTTTTTAACACATCTGCCTTTTGTGGGCCTACGCCTTTCAAATATTCAATAGGTGTATGTAATCCATATCCAGTCACCGATAGCTATCATTTAAACTTTTAACATTAAGCCTTCCATGCAATAAGAGAAATTTCCACCCGTACGCCTTTAGGTAAGCCCTTTACGGCAACGGTTTCCCGTGCCGGTGCATTTTCAGTAAAATATTCAGCATAGACTTCATTTACTTCAGCAAAATCAGCCATGTCGCTTAGAAAAATGCTAGTTTTAACTACATCTGCAAAAGAATATCCGGCAGTGGTTAATATGGCGTGTAAATTCTCCAATACTTGTCTGGTTTCATCTGCAATTGATCCGTTAATTAGCGCATTGGTTTCTGGTGATAAGGGGATCTGTCCGGAGATATAGAGGGTATTTCCAGCCTTAATTGCCTGATTGTATGGCCCTATGGGGGCAGGTGCTTGATTTGTATTGATGATTTCTTTCATATGTTTGTTGTGTTTTATTCTATACCGATTTTTTACCTAAAATATCCTATCCAATGGCGAACAAAGAAGTTGAAATGACGAAGGGAAAATCAGCCTAACATGTGTTTGTCATTTGGGTAAGTTTATGCGATAGTCATTTTAATTTTTAAAAAAAATCCACAGAATAAGTTTATACAGGACGCCTAATATAAATAGCGTAATTGCTATTTTATTAATAGTGTGCATTACCCGTAGGTTAAAACTTTTTTTAGGAGCACTCGGATCTTTTTTCTTGGAGAAATACATGATACGAAGTTAAGGTGGTTCGTGGAGATTTCAAAGAAAAAGAAAAACCCTCGGAGTAATTACTCCGAGGGTTTTTTAATAACCTGCTTAATAGACAGGATTATTTTTTGAATTGTACGTTACGGTTCAATTGACGACCTTCTTCTGTAGCGTTAGAAGCAACTGGTTTAGTTTCGCCATTGCTCACTACATTGATTTGATCTGCAGCAACACCAGAGTTAACTAAGTAATTTTTTACAGAGTTAGCACGGTCTAAGCCTAATTGATAGTTGTAATCTTCGGTACCTTCTTCAGAAGCATTTCCTTCCAAAGTAATTGTAGCACCGCTAGCACGTAAGTCTGAAGATACTTGATCTAATACAGGGTAAGAGCTAGTTTTTAATACAGAGCTATCAAATTCGAATTGAATGTTTGAATAAGAACCTGTAGACAAGTTAGCAGTATCTGGCTCAGGGAACTTAATAGGACATCCGGAACCATCAACTTGAGTACCAGCAGGAGTATTAGGACATTTGTCGAATTTATCGGCAACACCGTCTCCATCAGAGTCAGTACTTAATGCTTGAACAGTAGATTCAAGAGCGCTTACACGTTGTTTCAAGGCATCTACTTCATTTCTCAATTCAGGATCTTTTAACTCATCATAAAGTGTAGCAACAGGGTTATCCCAAGTTAAGTTTGGTTTATCTTTGCTACCCAATGAGAATTCTAAACCTGCGTAAGTGTAAGAATACTTGTCAGTCTTAGATGTTGGAACACCCGTACCGTAAAGGTTTTTACCACGGCTGTAGTTCATCGTGTGACCGATATCTAACGCTACGCGATCAGAAAGTTTAAACTTCACACCAGCGCCGATAGGTACATAGGTTTCATGGATATAATCCTTGTCACCATCTTCACCATAAGAACCTTTAACGTCCTTTTCGGTACCGTTTGCGCCAGTTTCAGTGTAGCTCTTAGGATTGTAAGCCTGTAAGCCGTAACCTAAGCTAGCGTAGAAGTTAACTGCATTTTCTCTTCTTAAGAAGTCAATAGTCCACAATTGGAAAACACCTGAAATGCTTGCTGCATATTGGATATCTGTTTCAACAGATTTGTAAACAGTACCATCAGCATTTAAAACGCCTGGTTGATCATCTGCTACAGTAGCTAAAACACGACCTCTGTTTACATTAGCTTGCAAGCTGAATAAGTGAGAAAATTGCTTTCTTAATGAAATACCGTAATATTCGCGAGGGGTGTAATCAAAAACATTTTTTTGCCCTGCGTTATAAGGAGTGCCACCTCCTGTAATAACCGCTGGCAAAGTAACACCGCCATTGATCCCTAAGGACCAAGTTCTGTATTGGCTTCTTCCGCCAAATACTTTAGCATCTTGTGCTTGAGCTGCCCCAGTAAACCCTAAGGCGGCAATCAAAGAGCAAGTAACTGCTTTTTTGATTGTAGAATAGTTCATACTTCGTTTTTTTTAAAGGTTAAACAGTTTTAATTGTATAATTTGTATACAAAAATAGTTATTAGTTTTATTCATGCAACATTAGCAAATACTATTCCAAAAAAAATATAGGCTTAAAAATAGCCCATACACCCTTTTTTTTGTCCGTATACCCTTCTTTAATACTTGTTAAATGCTTGTTTTTAAGAATGTTGTGTGTTGGTTTTGATAATGTAACAAACATAACTAACTGTTAAAAAGCTTTTAGAAATAATTAATTTCGGGTTAAAAAAACTGTCTATTATTGCTACAATATTGACTTAAATATAGTACAAAATGGTCAACAATCTATTTTTTTCTAATTTTTAGCATCTGCTTTACGTTCTTTGCTAGTCTAACTTTTAGATAGATTAAAGCCGCAACACCAATGCATGCGCCAGCTATAATGGCATATTGTTTTCCGTGATAAGCGGCTATAGCGCAATAAGCAAGTACGAGAATGCCGATATTTAACGCGATATTATATAGAAATTGTTTAACCATACCTAAATTAATAAACCGGCATTTCCGGATCAAAGGTATCTCTCCAAGCTAAAATGCCCCCTTGGAGGTTAGATAAGTTGGTATAACCTTCCCGCTCTAACAGTAAAATGGCTTGGGCACTTCTTTTACCGCTTCTGCAATGAATAACGACAGGTTTATCTTTGCTTATTTTGTCTTTTTCTAAAAGAACTTGGGCAAGTGGGATATTGAGGCCATTTAGGTTCGATGTTTCATATTCAAATTCTTCCCGAACATCGATGAGTTGAAAATCGTCTTTTTGATCGATCTTTTGCTTTAATTCTTCTACAGTTATTTCTTTCATTACGCTCATTTTAATATACACGTGTTGCCAAAGCTATGGATTTTATAGGCAAGTAACAACTTATAATAAAAGTATCAGGCAAAGCATTTAACATGTGCTTGATGGTTGTAGTTTATTTTTAAAAGCACTCATGAGAGCGCTCCGTTTAGTTCTTTGGTTACTTTCTTTTTCCCGAAAAAGAAAGTAACAGTTATAATACGAAAGTCTACGGTGCTACTTTGTTTAGAATTTCGGTAATGGGGCTGCCTATGCAACCATTAGGTTCTTGAATATGCAAGAGACCCGCAATGGTTGCTGCGATATCAGTCATATGGGTAACCCGATTAGTAGAGCCATGCGTAACGCCCCAACCCATCCAAACAAGTGGAATGTGAGCATCATAGGGATTCCAATTACCATGGGTTGTTCCCGTGCCATGCGGAGAGCCACCATACCATTGGGGTTCTAAGACTATTTGTATAACGCCACTATGTTTATAGTTATAACCGTTAATAATTCTTTCTTTTATTCTTTCCGGAATGGCTGCTTCTGATGTCTTGTCCATATCTGTCACAAAGGCTACCCCATCTAGCTTACGTAAATAGTTAACCGCTGCAGTGCGAATGGCTGCCTCATCCAGTTGCTGCGCTTTAATAAGTGCATTATTTAAATTAACCTGATAATTGGTTAAGCTAAGCACGAGGTTTTCTTGACCAAATTTATCCAATAATACATCATTCAATCCTTTTTTTGCTGCTCTAGCATTGAAGAAACCACCAGCTCCTTTTTGATCTATATAAAATTGGGGATTATGGGCAGCACCATGATCGGCTGTCAAAAATACCGTATATTCGCCTTTGCCAACGGTTTGATCTAAGTAATTAAAAAAGCTTTCCAGATCTTGATCTAGACGTAGGTAATTATCCTCCACTTCGATAGCATTTACGGAAAACTGATGACCTATTTTGTCTGGCGAAGAAATACTAATTGCTAAAAAGTCTGTACACCCTTCAGGATTGTTTCCTAATTTTTCATGATTTATAGCGGCCTTGGCAAGGTCAAGGGTATATGTGTTTCCGAAAGGTGTATTGGCAATGAATCCGGCACCTTGTGTTTTCATGAGTTCGGACGTCTTTACTGGAAAGACAGGCTTGTCAGTACCTTTGAATTTCCCTTCATATGGATTATCGTCTACTATGCTCTGTTTATAGGTGTCAATAGGATAGAGGGTATTCCAATCTGATTTTAGATATTTATCGGCTAGCTTTTGCTGGTTAAAGTCTTTCACCCATTGTGGAAGATCTTTCCTATAAAAAGAACTGCTAATCCAGTCGGCACTATGGTCAAAATCAAGCCAATAAGCTGCGTCTGCAAAATGTCCTGCAGGTAAAATAGCGCCTCTATCTTTAATGGCAATTCCAATTACTTTAGAGCGGAAATTGGTTGCTAATTTCAGCTCATCGGTAATGGTAGATGCAAGTAGATTTTTGGGGGACATTTTTCCGGCTTTATTATCCGCGGCGGTTCCTAAAGGCGTAACATCATCATCTTGGGCACAATACATGCTTTTCCCGGTCGCTTGTATAATGAAATCATTGCCTGCAATGCCATGGATAGCAGGTGTTGTTCCGGTATAAACAGAACTGTGTCCGACAGCGGTGTACGTGGGAATGTAATTAATATACGTGTTCTCGCAAGAAAAGCCTTCGTTCAATAAGCGTTTAAACCCGCCCTCGGTATATCGTTCATAGTAACGATATAGATAATCCCAACGCATTTGGTCTACCATGATGCCTATCACTAATTTAGGGCGGTCAACTGCGGCATGTTTAACTTGTGCATGAATGGCGATGCTGCTCATGCAGCACCATAAAATTAAAAGTCTTTTACGTATCATAAGGTAAAGCGGTTTGTTTTTGCTCCAAACTTAGCAAGTTAGTATTTAAATAAAAAATCCCCACCTCATTTAGATGGGGATATAGGCTTTGCGGTTTTTATATTATTAGGGATACATTTAGACTAAAAGTCTCACCGGTTCTTCCAATAGGGATTTAACGGTTTGTAAAAATGCAGCACCTGTTGCACCATCTACTACTCGGTGGTCGCAACTTAACGTAACTTTCATAATATTGCCTGGTACAACTGCGCCGTTTTTAACAACTGGTACTTGTTGTATACCTCCAATAGCCAATATACAAGAATCAGGAGGATTAATAATCGCTGTAAACTCGTCTACACCAAACATACCTAAATTAGATACAGTGAAGGTCGATCCCTCCCAATCTTTGGGTTGTAATTTTTTCGCCTTAGCGCGCTGTGCAAAATCCTTTACTTCCGCAGAAATGTGTGATAAGCTTTTACCGTCGGCAAAACGAACTACCGGAACAAGTAATCCTTCGTCAACCGCTATCGCTACACCAATATTTACGTGTTCATTATAGCGGATCTTGTCGCCCAACCAAGACGAATTAACGTTTGGATGTTGCTTTAAAGCCACCGCTACTGCTTTAATAACGAGGTCATTAAAGGAAACCTTTATCGGCGCAATATCGTTAATTTTCGCTCTTGCGGCGATGGCGGCATCCATATCGATTTTAACCGTTACATAAAAATGAGGTGCGGTAAATAAACTTTCGGAGAGGCGTTTTGCAATGGTCTTACGCATTTGCGTTACCGGTTTTTCCGTAAAGCTTTCTTCACCAACAAATTGCGGAATGGTTACCGTTTTCGTTTCGACAGCGCCTGCTGCTGAAGGTGCTGATGGTTGTGCTTTTGCTGTTGGTGTAAAAGACTCGACATCCTTTTTGATGATCCGTCCATTTTCTGCAGAGCCTTTTATCTCGTTAAGATCAATACCCTTTTCCTTAGCTATTTTTCTTGCCAAAGGAGAGGCCTTTACTCTTGATGAAGAATCATCGTCGGTATTTTCTTTGCTTACCGGAGTTGCAGGAGCGGCTTCGGTGCTTGATTTATCCTCTTCCTGTTTTGGAGCAGATGTTGGTTTTGAAGCAGGTTTGTTTTTCTGCTTAAGCAACGGAGTGACATCCGTCCCTTCTTTACCGACGATAGCAATAATATCGTTTACTTTGGCTGCTTGCCCTTTTTCTACACCGATATACAGTAAGGTTCCCTCTGCATAAGCGGTAACTTCCATGGTTGCCTTATCGGTTTCCACGTCGGCAATGACATCGTCACTTTTAATTTTGTCCCCTACTTTAAAATGCCAGTCGGCGATAACCCCTTCGGTCATGGTATCGCTTAATAAAGGCATGGTGATGACCGTAGCACCGAGAGATTCTGCTGTTACCTCTTCTCCATCGTTTTCGTCCTTTTCATCGCTTTCTTCGGTTTTGTTTTCTTCCGATTTTTCAGCCGATGAAGATGCTTCCTTTTGAGTCGTTTCTGGCGCTTTGTTTCCTTTATCTCCCAATAAAGATTTATAATCTTCTCCCTCTTCACCTAATACAGCAATCACTGCATCTACAGGAACCGCTTCGCCTTCTTTGGGGCCAATATATAATAGTGTACCTTCTTGGTAGGATTCGAAATCCATCGTGGCTTTATCGGTTTCCACTTCAGCAATTAAATCTCCTGAATTAACTTTATCGCCTACCTTTTTATGCCATTTTGCAATAACACCTTCGGTCATGGTGTCACTCATTTTAGGCATTCGAACTACTTCCGCCATAATATTATCTAGGGTTTTTTATCAATTTAAATTAAACGATGATGGTGTTTTGCTTAGTCTACCACATAGGGGTAGTCATTTTGCACATATACGTCTGTATACAGTTCTTCAGGATTTGGGTATTCAGATTCTTCGGCGAATTTTACCGCTTCATCTATCCTACGTTTCACTTCGGCATCTTCTTGGTCAAACCATTGATCGTCTGCATATTTATTGTCTAAAATTGCGTGCTTTACCGCTGCAATAGGATCCCGTTCTTTGTATTGTTCTAGTTCTTCTTTTGTACGGTATTTAGCTGGATCAGACATGGAGTGACCTTTGTAACGATAGGTGCGAATTTCCAGAAAAGTAGGTCCTTCACCGGTACGTGCACGCTGAACGGCTTCATCCATCGCATTATGTACAGCAACGACATCCATCCCGTCAACAGGAGCGCTAGGCATATCAAAACCTAAGCCCATTTTATAAATATCCACCATATTGGTGGTCCGCTTTACGGATGTTCCCATCGCATAACCGTTGTTTTCACAAACAAAGATTACAGGGAGTTTCCAAAGCATAGCCATGTTGAAGGTCTCATTTAAGGAACCTTGCCTAACGGCGCCATCTCCCATATAACAAACACAAACATTGTCTGTGCCATTATACTTTTCGGCAAAAGCTATACCGGCGCCCAAGGGAATTTGTCCGCCTACAATTCCGTGTCCACCTGCAAAATTATTTTCTTTATCAAAGAAGTGCATGGAACCACCTTTTCCTTTAGAACAGCCAGTTACTTTTCCAAATAATTCGGCCATCGCTGCATTTGGGCTCAAGCCCTTAGCAATCGCATGGGCATGATCGCGATAGGCAGTAATCATCGAGTCCTCTTTGCGTAAAACAGATAGGGCACCTGCAACTACAGCCTCTTGTCCGATATAAAGGTGACAAAACCCCCTTATTTTCTGTTGGCCATAAAGTTGTCCTGCTTTCTCTTCAAACTTACGCATAAGTAACATGGACTTATACCATTCTAAATATGTTTCTTTTGTTATTGGTGTTGAACTCATTGCTTTATGTGCGTGAATAAATTACTGGAAGGCAAATCTAATCAATTGTTACGATATTCACCGAATGTCTACCTCAGAAAGTGCATTATTATTTCTATTTTTTGTTCCCCAATGTACCTTATGTGTAGGGTTTACTATACAGATGTCAGAAAAATGTTAAAATAGTGTTTACTTTTTTTGACAAAATAAAACTTTTACTTTAGCTTTGCTGCTCAACCTTTTTAAACATCGGTGAATGAATAAACAGCTACGTTAAAAAATATTTTGTTAACCTTAATAGATTTAATCAACCTTCGCTTTAGGTATCGTAGATGCCGCAGATGCCAAGGTGTAATTGATCTAAAAATTAAAGAAAACGAATGAAAAAAACGCTTTTGGTAGTATGCATACTGCTAGGTGGTTTATCATTAAACCTACAAGGCCAAACAACAACGGAAAAAAATAATTCACCAGAAGATCCTGACAATCTAGCCAAAGAGTATTTTTCACAAATTATGGGAATTGCGGCCTCTGCAACGACCAATACCAAATTATATCAATTTGTTTACGACTGGATCGGGACACCCTATAGACTCGGCGGTAAAACCAAAAGAGGAATTGACTGCTCAAAATTTGCATATGAGTTATATGAAAAAGTCTTTAACACATCCATAGGCAATAATTCACGTAATATTTTCACCCAGGTTGATCCTATTAATAAAAGCGATTTGAAACCAGGCGATTTGGTGTTCTTTAAAATAAGAAGCAGAAGCATTACACATGTAGGTGTTTACTTGGGTGATCAAAAATTTGCCCACGCTTCTACCAGCCGGGGGGTCATGATCAGCGACTTAGACGAAGCTTATTGGAGACGTTATTACTATAAAGGTGGGCGAATGTTGAAAGCACAAAATGAGCATAAAGATGGTGAAGAAGATGTGCTGCATCTAAACTAAGTATTTTCTGTGAGGCTTCCCGATTAGGCCTCTATTTTTTTTAGCTTTTTCCTTTTAACCTTTCGAAATTACCTCAAACTTTATTGGGAGCCCAATAAATATTCTTATTTTTAGAGCCTGTTAGCCCGCATTACGCTTTTGGCTTTAAGCAATAAGCATTTGTCCATTGTAGGTCTTTACGGTGCAAATAGCTTAAAGCGTACGGCTTATTGCCTATTGCTAAATTTGGGTTAAATAAATGGGTATAGCGAATTTTAAACAGGCTCTTACAGGCAATCATTAACGTATGGCAGTAGAAAAAATATTGATTCTGGATAAAGATCAGATACAAAAAAAGATTACTAGAATAGCCTATCAGATTTTAGAAGATAATTTTGAAGAAAAGGAATTGGTATTAGCGGGAGTAGCAGAACGGGGCTATGTGCTCGCGGTACGATTGAAAGAAGAATTGGCAAAAATATCATCTGCTATAGCCGTCACCTTAATTAATATCTCATTGGATAAGGTTAGCTCTACGCTACAGGCCAAAACAGATATTTCGGTAGCGAATGCCGAAGATAAGGTAGTGATTCTTGTAGACGATGTCTTGAACAGTGGGCGCACATTAGCATATGGCCTAGGTGTTTTCTTAAATGTTCCGTTGAAAAAGATGCGTACGGCGGTGCTTATTGATAGGAGCCACCACAAATTTCCAGTCATAAGTGATTTTTCCGGATTAAAATTGTCTACAATACTCAATGAGCATGTCTCGGTTACCTTAAAAGGATTCGAAGCAGAAGAAGACGCGGCCTATTTGCATTAGCATATTTATTAGTTGTCGGTTGCTCGTTATTCGTTGTTAGATTTATAGGTATAAAAGATAAGACATAAGCATCACAAGACTTTTTTAGTTTTAAAGTAATCAAGTTCTACGTACGCGCTCACCCGTTATCCTTATTCCCTAACTCTTATAACTTTATACCTCTTAAAACATATAGCTGACAACTAGCTTATTATAGCCGATTTACTTTCAGGGTCATTCCGGGTTTAATGGTCTGCCCCTTTAAATTGTTCATCGCTTTTAGACTACTGACCGTAACGCCCTTATATTTTTGAGCTATTCTGGAAAGCGTGTCTCCTCGTTTAACCCGATACGTTGCATATTGTATGGTCGTCGTTTTCCGGCTGGCCTTGGTTGGCGCACTGGATACTTGTCCTTCTATCTTTAACCGCTGACCGGGAACAATCATATTACGTTTCAAGTTATTCCAAGCCTTCAAATCCTGTATTTCTACCCGATAACGACTAGCGACTGAACCCAAGCTTTCCCCTCTTTTAACCAAATGGTAGATCGGTTTTTCGCTTATTTTCGTAGAAGCTGTCATAACTTGTACCGGCGCTTCCGTATTGGTATTGAGCACCGCATATAAACTGGCATATGCCGTTTTATCGACTGCAGGCAAAATTAAACGCTTGGGAGATTCTGGGGTTCCATTGATAATATTTTTCTTATAAGCAGGATTTAAGGCACTTAACTGACTAATGTCTATATTTAATGCTTCTGCAACGCTAGCAAGGGACACAAATTTATCAATCAAGATAGCGTCTGTACCATTCTCACTAATAAATACGTGCTCAGCATTTGGCGTAAGACGTAGTGCTGCACTATTGCTTAGTACATAGGTCATAGCAATATAGGCAGGGACGTAGTTTCTGGTTTCTTGAGGGAGGTACTGGCGTACTGACCAAAAGTCGGGTTTAGCTAATCCCGAACGTTGAATGGCACGTTCTACATTTCCTTTTCCACAATTATAAGAAGCGATCGCCAATTGCCAGTCACCAAATTCATCATAAGCCTCCTTTAAATAAGCTGCTGCTGCGTAGGTTGCCGCATAGGGATCTTTCCGTTCGTCTACATAATTATCCATGTTTAAATTGAACGCCTTTGCTGTCGCAAACATAAATTGCCAAGGCCCTGTTGCGCCAACTCTTGACACTGCATGTGGATTTAATGCAGATTCGATAATAGATAGGTACTTAATTTCTTGAGGTAAGTTGGTCTCAGCAAAAACTTTTTCGTAAATAGGAAAATAATATTGCGCTAAGCCCAGCATTTTTGAAAGGTGATTCCTGTATCTAGGGGAAGCATAAGCTTCGATATAGGATTGAACATAGTTGTTGTAGGTGAGGGGAACAGCTTTCTGTAGTGTATCCAGTTGCTGTTTAATGTTGTGAGGAGCGAGGTACCAAGACAAATCTTTGATAGGTACTTCTTTTCTTATGCTGCTATCCTCCTTGGATAATGTGGCTTCCCCATCCTTTGCTAAAAGGTCATCAGTTCCTTCGTGTGTTACCGCTTGTGCTAATTGAGCACAAAACAATACACCAACGGCAAATGCCGAAAATCTTTTTAATCCCATATCCTATGTTATGTAGGTTGTTGATTTCAAATTAGTTTACTATTTATCCCTTTATTTTGGCTATAAAAAAGGAAAACATTTATTATTCTTATGCAATAAGCAACAGATTATCTAAACAACGTTAATTTTCAACATATTAGTATATGTGAAGGTAATTTTTTATTGCAACAAAGGCTACAGGGGTACTTACAACTAGCCCTGTAGCCTCTATTATGATATAAAGAGTGAATTATTTTTCCTCCTTAACGTCATCTTGCGCTGTTCCTGCCTGGCCTTCTTTAAACTCCCGCACGCCCTTACCTAATCCCCGCATAAGCTCAGGGATTTTCTTCCCTCCAAATAGTAATAGCAGCGCTAATACGATAACCGCTATTTCAGGCCCGCCAAGTCCAAACGCTAACAAAATGGTATTTAACATAACTCAATATTTAAAAAAATCTAAAAAATCTTACCCGTTTTCTTTTATTTGTATTGTTTGTTCTAGTTGCCAATACTGGCAATTTTACAAACTTATGGAAAATTGCTTAGATAAACAATTTATTTTCAGCTACACATTAAGTTGTCAGTTTCGAGTTGTCCGTCGCGTGTATGCTTTTCGCACAATCCACAACGTGTAACGCACAACTCAAATCAGGTTACTGTCCGGCTAACCAGCTAGTAGGATTAATCGGAGAAGTACCTTGCCAAAGCTCGAAATGTAAATCAGAGGTTCCCTCGGTTGCATCGACGGCTACAACTCCTATCGTTTGTTTAACCGTTACCTTTTGATTTCTGGAAACGCTCACACTCTTCAGGTTTTGATACACCGTAAAGTAATTTCCGTGCTTGATGATGATCGCGTATTGATTCTGCATCTGGATAACATTACTTACTATACCATCAAATACAGCACGTACCGCTGCACCAGCACTGGTGCGGATGGTTAAGCCATTACTGTTAACCTTTACTCCTTTGCCATAGGTATACTGTCCGTAGCCCTGTGTTACCGATCCGGAAGCTACAGGCCACGGGAGCCTTCCTCTGTTACCCGTGAAATCAGCGGCTAATTTTGCGGCCTCTGGTGTTGATAATAACGCTTCTTTATCCGTTTTCCGTGCGGGCGCGGCTGTTTCAGGCGCCTTTTCAGTAGGATTTTTCTTTGCAGCTTCTGCGGCGCGGCGCCTTTCTTCTTCCTCAGCCCTTCTTCGAGCCTCCTCTATTTCCCGTCTAATCGCTGTTTGAATAGCCCGGGCTAAACGTGCGTCCTCTTGCTGTTTTTTACTAAGTTCTTGCTTGTATTGCTTTTCTTTTTGTGTTAAATCATTAAGGGCCTTGGATTTTACCGATTTTTGGTTATCAAGTGTCTTCTTTTCTTTCTCCTGATCGGTTAATAAAGCCGCTTTTTCCTTTTTATTTGTAGCAAGCTCAGCAATTTTTTGTTCGATACTCTTTTGCGTTTCTTCAATTTCCTTTGCCTGCTTTTTTCGTGAATCACTAAACTGCTGCAAGTATTTTAAGCGTTTATAGGCCTGATTAAAATCATTAGAAGCAAAAATGAACATCAATTTATTATAGGCGCTATGGTTGCGAAAGGCAAATTGCACCATGGAAGCATACCCCTTTTTTAATTGCGCTAATTCTGCTTGGAGTGAGCGTATCGTCGTGGCATTTTTGCTAATTTGATTTTCAATTAGCTGCATTTCACTATTAATCGTGTTTATTTTCTTTACCCTAAGGTTAATCTGTGCGTTGAGCGCACTCACTTGCTTTAGTGATAAGGATTTATCTTTTGAAGTGGATTGGAGTGTCTTGTTCAATAACTCGATTTCGCGGGTTAACGCTTCTC
The DNA here is from genome assembly GCF_039542865.1 of Olivibacter ginsenosidimutans. Taxonomy (NCBI): domain Bacteria; kingdom Pseudomonadati; phylum Bacteroidota; class Sphingobacteriia; order Sphingobacteriales; family Sphingobacteriaceae; genus Olivibacter; species Olivibacter ginsenosidimutans. The sequence goes on from NZ_BAABIQ010000043.1 coordinate 194,708, forward strand.
GCTGTTTTTTCAATTGCGCACTTGATTGTGCGTGGCCTGATAAGGCAAGCAATACAAAAAATACAATGCAAATTATCGATTTTATCCGAATCATGCTCTTCATCAAATATAGTATGCGATGTCATACATACATCGCTATTTTAACAGATTTATTGTCAACGAAAGTAATAAAATATTATTTAACTCTTGAATCACTTCTTACTTTCGGGTGCACCACAAGGTTCCCGTTCCAACATTTGTCGTGATTGTCTTCCTCGTTTCGCTCATCGCAAACTTGTCCGACCGCTGGCGGATGACGTGTTACTTACTAATTCTTTATATTTTGTGGGAATCGTAAAAGGCATTTCCAATCCTTCGTTCAATGCGATGCGGTTATAGGTCAATTGTAAATCCAATGTTAAGGAAGTAGCCTTTGCCATCAACCGGATATCCCTTGCAATGGGGTGTTCGTTCACCTTTTCAAAATTCGTATATACGGTATTCACCTCCTGCTGTCGACTTAACGAACGGAGCTCACAGTTGGTAATCTTAAATTGTTCATTCGTTTGTACCGCGAAGTTTAAATCTTCGTGCGCCCCATTTAATCGATAACCTTGTGTATTTTTCTCCGCTGTTTGGGCATAGGCTAACGCTTGTTGAACCATGTTTCCAACCATCATTGCCTGTAAATTATCATAGGAAATTTCCGAAGAAGCAAATTGATGCAAAAAATGAAAAGGTTGATCTATATAAGTGCCATTTAGGCGGTTCATCAGTTTAAACCGACTAGGGGTAATCAATACTCTTGCCGCTTCAATGCCAAATAAGGTGGTGATGGAAATCCAAATAGCTTCTTTATCTTTTATTTTTATATTTAAGGTTGCGTCATAGACATCTTTATTGATAGCCACAGCAGATTTAGCCTTTGCGCTAAAGGTTTTGAACGTAAGTTCATGATCAAGGATGCCACTTAACAAAACCTTATCGTTGATAGCACTGATGGTCTCCGTTTTTTTATTCAAAATGGCCTTTTTGCTTTTACAGGAAAAAGCAGTTAATAGCAGCAGCGTGATGACCAAGGCATTGAAAAAGGTCTTGATTTTTGGTAAATACATTATTCTAAATACTTCTTAGCATCAATCTTTTTCGATAGAAGTTCTACATTCTCCCCAGTTGTTTGCGCGGAAGCTTTGGCTTCTTTCCATTTGCTTATTGCCTTTTCCGTATCGCCTAACTTGAATAGAATATCCCCATAATGTTCTAGCAACGCGAATGAAGCCTTTTCTGAGCTGGAAATAGCCTTTTCAATCCATACCAAAGCTTCTTTGTAATTGCCTTGTTGAAACAATACCCAAGCATAGGTGTCCTGAAAGGTAGGGTTATCAGGATCAAGTTCGTTCGATTTCTTTGACATTTTTGCAGCCTCATTTAAATTTGTCTTTCTTAAGGAGAGGTAATACGCATAATTATTTAGCGTGCCTACATTATTGCTATCTAATGTCAGCGCTTCTTCATAAGCTTGATCAGACTCAGCAAACATGTCCAATGCATGATAGGTATCACCCAAGCTACTGTATACTTGCGTCAACAAGAGGTTATTTTTTTCATCGGTATAATTAAGTGCTGCTTCGAAACAGCTTCTGGCATCCGTATACTTTTTCTCCATGAAAAACGCATGTCCACAAAAAAACTGAGTCAGTGGTTGCTCGGGAAATAAAGCAGATGCTTTATAAGCATGCGCTAATGCTTCTTTCTGCATGCCTAACGTCAGTTCTATTTGGAGCAATTGTTCCCAAATCGTGTTGACTCGGCTATTCAGATCAATAGCTTTGAGGTATTGCTCACGGGCCTCTTTCAGCTGTTTTTGTTGTGCGAGGATATCACCATACAAGGCAAAGGCACGTGCATCTGTGGGGTAATTGACGGTTAACGTATTGGCCAAGTCATTAATAATGGGTGTTATTTCTTTTGATTTGGGATCTGACATGAGGCTGATCAATAAACGCATCTTTCCTTCAAAGCCCATTTTATCGCTAGTAAAAGCTTGTTTTAGCTCTTTTTTTGATTTTTCTTCATCTTTTAAACTATGGTAAGCATCTGCTTTACTCAACGATATATACGGATCACCAGGGATATGTCTATGGCCCTCGTCTAACACCTTTAATGCATCTTTCGGCTTATCCAGCTTCAGGTAAAGATTAGCAAGCAAGATATATCCTTTGGTACTGTCTGGTTGTGCATCCTTAATAGCAGAAATTTCGGTAATAGCTTTTTTGGGATCATTCTGCTTAAGGTAAATTTCCTGTCTGGCAATGCTAATATTGTCGTCTTTACCAAATTTTTGTTCAATAGCGTTATATGCCGCAAGTGATTCGTTGAACTTATTGTTTAAAAAGAGGGCATATGCACGGTCGTAATAGTATTCTTTCTTTTCTGGTTTAAGCCGTACAAGTTCATCAAAAATAGCAGGCAATGATTTAAAATCTTCCATCTGCTTGTACACATCCGCCAGTAAGATCCAGTACCATTCATTATCGGGCTTTAATGTTGTTGCCTTTTTGGCGTGTATAGCTGCATCTCCTAAATTTTGTTGGGCTAATTCTATTCTTGCTAATTCAAATAAGGCAGCATCATTGTGCTCATCTAACTTCAATAGATTTTGCAAGGTTGTTTTAGCTTGATCAGGATTGCCCTTGGCTTTCTCATTGAGTGCTTGATAGTATAGATTTTTTATTTGGGTACTATCCTGTTTCTGCTGTGCCATCAGCTTGCTTCCACTGAATAACATCAATAGAAGAAAACAATAAAGATAGCAGTTGTTTATTCTGTTTATCATTTTATAATGCTTTAACGTGTCCTGTTCATCAGTAAATTTGTCATTTAAATTCTACCCATCAAAAGTGGGTATATGGACGCTATTTCCTCATACGGCAAAAGTCGGGCCTTATTGTTTCGCCCGAATCAACGCTCTAAGGGATTTCCATTCCACTATCCCCGCAACTCCCATAAAAAGTACAAATAATCCATTTCCTATAATAAGATTTCTTTTAAAAACGACGAAAGATAACCAAGAAATTACAATAGCACATCCAATATATAGTAAATTTTTCAAGGTATGGTAAGGTATCGCGTAATTTTTTTGTCCTAATATATAAGAAAGAACCATCATGCTAGCGTAGGTAATCATGGTAATCCAGGCAGAAGCGACGTAGCTGTACTGGGGAATGAAGATATAATTTAATACGATGGTAACTAGGGCTCCAATGCCGGAGATATACAATCCGTAACGTGTTTGATCCGACAATTTATACCAAATAGACAGGTTCATATAAACGCCCAGGAAAAGGTAGGCCATTAAAAGAACAGGAACGATTTTTAAACCCGACCAATATTGCAGTTGTTCCTTTAGATTTTCTCCCTTAATGAAATACTTTAATATTTCTATATTGCATACCAATCCGACAAAAATCAGGACCATCGTGATAATGAAATAATCCATAATGAGGGCATAAGTCTCTCTTGCATTTGGAGATTTGGAATGGCTAAAGAAAAAAGGTTCCGCTCCAAGCCGAAATGCATTAATAAAAATACTTAGAAATATGGCAATTTTGCTTACTGCGCCATAAATGCCAATGTCTGGCGTTTCCGGAGGAAGGAGCTTTTCAAGAAAAATCTTATCAAAATTTTCATTGATAATAAAAGAAAAGTTTGCAATGAGCACTGGAAAGCTATACGCAAGCATATTTAACAACAACCGCCCATCTATTTTAAGGCTAATTTTAAGTAATTCAGGAAGCAGCATAAGAAAGGTAAGTATGCTAGCAATAAGGTTAGCTAGAAATACATAGCCTATCCAACCTTGGCGGTACCAGGAAGCAAACCAATCTGAAAAAAGAAGATGGTGCTTCATGAGGAATGGGATGCCTAGAATGAAAAAGAGATTGAACGCGATCGCAATAAAGATATTGGCTAATTTGATAAGTCCGAATTTTAGTGGTTTTCCAGCTGCCCTGAGGCTGGCGAAAGGAATGACACACAAGGCATCTGCCACTAGGATAAAGGCGAAGTATTTGACATATAAGACCCGATCTGGATCATAAACCCCATTTTTCATCCATATGGCAATGTCTTTTGCGAATAATAATACGAATGTGATAAATACGGTTGAGGTTAATATAATGATAAATAGCGTATTACTGTAAACCTTGCTTTTCTCCTTTTCATGTTTCTGCAAATAGCGAAAGAAGGTTGTTTCCATACCAAAAGCCAGAAATGCATTGAACATCGCTGCCCAAGCATACATAGTCGTGAATATACCATAGGTCTTCGCCGGATATTGAGAAACATAGAGAGGAGTTAAAATAAAATAGAATAACCTCGCAATGATGGTGCTTAAACCATAAATCAGGGTCTGTCCTGCAAATTTTTTAAGTGTAGACAAGCTTTGTAAAGTAAAAATTCAAAACCCCGCCAGCTGGTGGGTTCATTGATGCCTTTAAAATAAATAATATATCAATAATTCAAAAGTAAAAAGTTCCCGGCTATAAGTAGCAATAGCAGTGACAAGTAGCACTTCTTGTTTTGTTTGCTAATAAACTGCAAAGTTCGTGCAACTCATAACTGGCTTTAGCCCTTACTTTTTAACGATTTCAAAATTACGATAGTTTTTAAATTCTCCTTCTATTTGCTCCACATTTTCTACAACGGCGTTTTCCGGCCCTTCTTGACACCAATCGATGAAATGGTCCAAGTCTACTGCTGTTCCTTCTGCTTCGATATACACAGTGCCGTCTGGTTGGTTTTTTACAAATCCTTTGATTTTTAACAGATTAGCTACTGATTGAGTAGCCATGCGGAAGGACACTCCTTGAACCTTTCCATGGATAATAAGGTTTAAATGTTTCATGTTAGCCTTGTCAATTGATATGCCTAAATTAGGATAACAAAGGTGTTACGGTAGCGGTTTTGGTTAACTTAAGATCTTGGGTATTTTGAATGAGGTTTAATCCTGGGCTTTTACCTTTTTCAATACTTCCAAACATTTGGTCGATGCCTAAATATTTTGCCCCATTATAAGTGGCCCATTTAATAGTATCTTCCAAGTTTAAATGGGAAAAATTTTCATGTAGCGTAATCAACTCGGAAAGGATACATAATTTATCATTAGACGCTAAACTATCCGTTCCTAGTACAAGGGGGTGATCTTGATGGAGGAATAAATCGATTTTAGGTAACCGATCTTCGATATATAAATTCGCATTGGGACATAAACACCATGTAACATCACCACCAAAACGATCGACAAAAAAGATATCTTTCATGTTGGTGTACGTGTTGTGCACAAACATCACCGGTTGTTTTTTAGGTAAAAGGGGAACAATAGATTGAATGGAGTCCCTCGCCTGTGCTTTGAAAAAATCAATGTTTCGGTTAAGCTTTTTATAAAAATCAACAAAACCACCACTCTTATAGCGGAAGAACTTATTCTCCTCCTCTGTTTCCTGATTATGAATACTCAAGAGGTTGTGCTCCGGATTGTGTATTTGTTTTAAAAACCGGAAAATCTCTTTGCATACGGAGTAAGGCGCATGCGGTGTAATAGAGGAAGGTAAGCCTTTAAACGTTTCACATAAGGCTAAGCCTTCTCTGAAGACGTCTTGTGCACGATCGGGCTCAAAACACAAAATTTCAATAAAAGTATGGTAATAAAGGGTGCTTTTAGCTTTAACGGCCCTTGATATGGATCGATTGGCAATATCGCCTACAGCGACAATACCGTTTTTTTTCATCGCTATATCTGCCTGAATCATCGCTTCGGTAATTTCTTCGTCGGTAGCTTGACGTCGACTAATAACGGATTCAATGAATGGTATTAGGCCTGTTTTCTTAGGAAACTTTCCTTTTAAGTGGGAAAGCTCTAAGTGGCAATGGGCGTTTATAAAGCCAGGAGTGATAATGCCTTGATATTTAGTGATGTTCTCTTGTTGGATTTCTTTAGAGCCGGGTGGATATATACCGGTTATTTTCCCATTTTCATCTACTCCGACTACACCTTCCTGAATGGGTTTATCAGAAACGGGAAGAATGTAATCTGCCGAGTAATAGTTAACCATAACGTTAAAAATTCGAAAATCTTTTAAAACGTATTAATGTCCTTTTTAATAATTAGGGGCAATGTTAGTAAAAAATATGTAACAAAAGAAATTTGCACAATGCTTTAACAGACTTGAGCACCAAAGGCTTAGCTATTTTGGGTTGGGTGGAAAACAATACGATACGTTGCAATCGGTCTTTTCGGGCTTAAATAGGGCAATACGCTAGACAGGAGAGCAGTTGGCATAAACTTGTATATAATCAAGGGTTTAGCTAATTTTGCAGCGTGGATTATATAGGAAAGAAAATCGACATCAGGTCGTTAAGCCTCGATCAGTTGAAAGAAAGATTACAGGCTTTGGGCGAACCAAATTTTCGAGCTAAACAGATTTACGAATGGTTATGGCAGAAGTCGTGTACCGATTTTGATGAGATGACCAATCTGGGTAAATCGCTACGTGATCAGTTGAAGGCTAACTATATCATTCACGCGGTAGTTGTTGATAAGTCTCAATACAGTTCGGATAAAACCATAAAAAGTACATTTAGACTTTACGATAAAAATATCATTGAAGGGGTGTTAATTCCTACACCTGATCGGATGACCGCTTGTGTCAGCTCGCAGGTAGGTTGTAGCTTGACCTGTAAATTTTGTGCTACGGGCTATATGGATCGTAAGCGAAATCTGAATGCTGACGAAATTTACGATCAGGTGGTACTGATCAATAAACAAGCCTTAGAAAATTATCAGTTACCTTTAAGTAATATTGTATATATGGGAATGGGCGAGCCGTTGCTGAATTATGCGCAAGTGCTTCGTTCGATAGACCGGATCACTTCTGTAGACGGTTTAAATATGGCGGCCAAACGTATAACGGTATCCACGGCAGGTATTGCTAAAATGATTAAAAAGCTGGGAGATGATGGGGTAAAGTTTAACTTGGCTTTATCATTACACGCTGCAAATGATAAGAAACGAAACGAAATCATGCCCATTAATGAGCAAAATTCGTTAAGGGCTTTGGCAGAAGCATTAAAGTATTACTTTGCTAAAACCAAAAATCCGGTCACATATGAGTATATTGTTTTTAACGGCTTTAACGATGAACTAACAGATGCGGCTGAGCTTGCCCTATTTTGCAAACACCTACCTTGCAAAGTAAATATTATTGAATATAATCCGATAACTTTTGCAGACTTTGAGCAGGCAGCAGAAGATAAGATAGACCGTTTTGCCGCTTTTTTAAGAAAGAAGGGGATTACTACTCATGTTAGGCGCAGTCGCGGAAAAGATATTGATGCCGCATGTGGACAGCTAGCGGTGAAAGAGGGGTGAAGTCTAAACCTATGCTGCGTTACCTCAAACATTTTTTCTCACTGCTCTATCCTGATCTTTGTTTGGGTTGTAAAAGACCCTTATATGAACATGAAGTGTTGATCTGTACCCATTGTTGGTATCATTTACCACTTACGAATTTTCATCTGGATAAAGCTAATGCTGCCGCTCGGCAGTTGTGGGGTCGTGTGCCATTGGAGCAAGTAACAGCATGTTTTTATTTTATCAAAGGTACCCAGGTTCAACAGATCCTCCATCACTTAAAATATCTTGGCAAGTCAGAAGTTGGAATCGTTTTGGGAAAGAAGTATGGTCTGTTACTAAAAGATACCGTTTTCCATACGGCAGATGTGATATTACCTGTCCCGCTCCATCCAAAAAAATTAAAGCGAAGAACGTATAATCAAAGTGAATATTTCGCAAAAGGGTTAAGTTATTCGTTAGATATTCCTATTGAACTTGGAAATTTAATCCGACATAGTCAGGATGCATCGCAAACCACCAAGAATCGTTTTGAACGTTATGAAAACATGCGTTCTGCTTTTCACATTCAAGACCCCGAAAAACTTGAAGGTAAGCACGTATTATTGGTGGATGATGTGTTCACCACGGGGGCTACCATTGAAGCTTGCGCAAACGTGCTTTTAGAAATACCCGAGGTAAAAGTTAGTGTTATTGCATTGGCCTATACCCATTAGTAATTTCTTTTAATCCTTTTATTATTCCATGCTATATTCAGGTTACCCGCTATTTAATGTCCATCTCTCTTTATTCTTAACGAAGGATTAACAGTGGGTTGACAGATACTTAACAGAGGGTTGACAGAGGTATTACCTCTGTCAACCTTCTGTCTAGCCATAGTATATTCTATATTAACATTCTCTTAATCAAAGAAAAGGGTAGGGAGAAACAGGTAAGATAAGGCAATAAAAAACGGGTAATCCATACGAATTACCCGTTTTGTTATGATGTACTTATCAAATTAGCTATATAAAGGAAATTTGGCCATCAGCTGAAGCACTTCTTCGTGTATGGCATCAAGCACCTGTTCATTTTCAGGATCGTTAATAACGCGGTCTATCAGTTCAACAATCTGCACCATTTCATCTTCTTTTAAGCCTCTTGTAGTAATAGCAGCCGTTCCCATACGGATACCTGAGGTAACAAAAGGTGATTTATCATCAAAAGGTACCATATTTTTATTGGTGGTAATCCCGGCTTCACCGAGCGCTGCCTCGGCCGCTTTCCCACTAATACCCTTATTGCGTAAATCGATCAACATCGAATGGTTGTCTGTACCGCCAGAAATGATTTGATATCCTTTGCCAACAAAGGCTTTGGCCATCGCTGCGGCATTTTGCTTAACCTGTAAAATATAGGTCATATAGTCATCACTTAGTGCTTCTCCGAAGGCGATGGCTTTTGCTGCGATAATGTGCTCCAATGGTCCCCCTTGTGTACCGGGAAAAACCGCCATATCCAATAGGGACGACATCATGCGGATTTCTCCTTTAGGCGTTTTTAGGCCCCAGGGATTTTCGAAGTCTTTACCCATCATAATCATACCACCACGTGGCCCTCTTAGGGTTTTATGGGTAGTTGTGGTGACAATGTGGCAATGAGGGAGTGGGTCGGTTAGTAGTCCGCGTGCAATGAGTCCGGCGGGATGGGAAATATCGGCTACGACCAACGCGCCGATTTTATCGGCAACTTGGCGGATAAAAGCATAATCCCAATCACGTGAATAAGCGGAAGCACCTATGATAATCGCTTTTGGCTTTTCCCGTAGTGCCGTTTCTTCCAACGCCTTATAATCAATTAAACCGGTTTCTTTATCAACACCATAGAAGTGGGGTTCATATAATTTTCCTGAAAAGTTTACTGGTGAGCCGTGGGTAAGGTGCCCACCATGGGAAAGGTCGAAACCAAGGATTTTATCACCGGGTTTTAAAATCGCTAGAAATACGGCAGCATTTGCTTGCGCTCCTGAGTGTGGTTGTACATTTACCCAAGCGGCATTAAAAAGTTGCTTTGCCCGATCAATAGCTATTTGTTCCACCTCATCGACTACTTCACAACCGCCATAATAACGTTTACCAGGTAAGCCTTCGGCATATTTATTGGTTAGTACTGAACCGGCTGCTTCCATAACCTGTTTGCTCACAAAATTTTCAGAAGCAATAAGCTCGATGCCTTCTTCCTGTCGTTGTAACTCCTCTTGAATGAGGTCAAATATGATGTTATCTCTTTCCATTAATTGTTGATAATAAGTGCCTGTTTTAGCTATTGCGCAAAGATAGGAATTTTTCAAGCCCTTTTCTCCTTTACCCAAAAGTTATTATAACCTATACCTAATTGAAGTTCCAGCAATTGTTGCTGTAGCAGTTCTAAAATAGCTAAGAAGTTATAGACAAAATGGACTTTGTTTTCGGAGAATTGCTGAATGGCTTTAAAGTCTAATTTTTTGTTAATGGTTAATAAAGAAGTGATAGCTTTTTTTTGTTGTTCAATGGTATATGGATATTGAACAACGGTATGTTTGACCTCCTGTGACTGATTAAGGTAATGATTCATTAATCGGTCATACACCTTCATCAATTTATAAAGATCAAAAGAGCTTAATTCTTCGCCCGGTTCAGCATCGTTGGCAATCAATTGTAAATTGAAAGCGATGTTTCCCCTTTTTTCGATCATAAAGCGCTGGTCTTCCAAAAGCTTCAAATCCGCGCATACGGTTTTGAATTTCTTATATTCGATGAGTTTTTGTACTAAATCTTTCTTTAAGTCGATTTCATTTCCTTCTTCATCGAATTCTGGTCTGGGAAGCAACATTTTAGCTTTGATGCGCATCAAGGTAGCCGCAACGAAAATAAACTCGCTGGCCAACTCCATGTTTAAAGCATTCATGTGATGGATATAATCCAGGAAATCATCCGTGATTTTGGAAATCTGGATATCATGTATATTGAGCTCATCTCGCTCGATAAAAAAAAGCAATAGATCAAAAGGACCTTCAAATTGGGGTAATTTTATTTCAAAACCTTCTGTTTGCATGGGAGCAAAGGTACTTTTTCTTTGGAAAATTAACAGATTAATATGACTGCTGTTCGGGGAACCTTCGAGGGTCGTTCGTGACAGCTTCGAGACATGTTCGAGACTGCTTCGACAATCCTTCGGATGACCTTCGATGGCGCTTCGGTTGGTGTTCGAATGTGCTCTTTGTATTGTTCGGCTCCTATTCGAGAATCGTTCGAGCTTCTTCGACATTCCTTCGATGGGCTTCGAACATCTTTGAATACATATCGAAGCTGGTCAAAGGAAATCCCGAGTTTGGGGATAATCAGGATGCTGCATGAGTAAAACGATAGGCAAACCTTGTTTAGCCCAGTATATGGTTTTAATTTAATACAGGGGTTGATTTGGAAATATCCTGTTTGCGCCTTGCATTTTTCAAAAAAAATGTATTTTTGAAATGGAAATCCAATTATGACCTCTTCTTCACCAAACATCAGTGTTAATTTACTGTGCAAATTGCGCGATGGGGACACCTTGGCATTTGAAGAGATCTACAGGGCGCTCGCACCCAAACTTTATCAACGTTTGCTGCGTCTATTTAAAGATACCGCCACGGTGGAGGAAATTGTGCAGGATACGTTTTTGAAACTTTGGGAAAAACGCCAACAGATTGATCCTGAGCAGGGATTTAAAACCTATCTATACCGTATTGCCGATCATTTAGCGATTGATCTGTTTCGTAAAATAAGCCGTGACAAAGCCTTGCAAGAAGAATTATGGGCCAGTGCGGTGAGCTTTTACCTTCAAACGGAGGAAACCACGATCGGAAAAGAACAATACCAGCTTGTTGTCCAAGCTATTCAACAGCTTTCCCCTAAGCGTCGGCAGGTCGTACTGATGTGTAAACTGGAAGGACGTAGTTATCAAGAAGTCGCGGATGCCATGGGCATTTCGGTGTCAACGGTGAGCAACCAACTGGTCAAAGCTATTAAAGAAATTAAGCGTTATGTACTGCGTTCCGCTCATGGTGAACAAATTGTATTGTTATACCTCCTCGGTTGGATGATCATTTTCCAATAAAAAATTATTTTTTCAGTAGTGTGTTTTTCTTGTTCAAGCGTATAGGGGGACAAACGGATTATAAACAGATTACTGATCATTGGAAAATCAAGCGTATATCAAGCAATTGTTGGCGGATTATCTGAATAAACAAATCAGCCGCGAAGAATTTAATCAACTCTTTTCCCAACTGGGAGATTTGGAGGACGAAGCATTCAAAGCTACCGTACTACAGGTACTGGAGAGCCAACCAGCGTTTGTTGATGCTAGGTTTATTGACGAGCGGGTGGCTGCACTGTATCCACAACTTCAGGCAAAGATAGAACGTCCCGTCAAGTGGCAAAGACGCTGGCACCTTGTTCGGCCGTATATTTCGGTGGCGGCAGTCGTTTTGGTGATCCTATTTACAGGTTGGTTCTTGCTTAGCGAACGTCAATACCCGAAAAAAAAAGATATAGTCACTACAGAGCAGGTCTTACCTGGAACCAATCGCGCCAAATTGACCTTGGCAGACGGCCTAACGGTGGATCTGAGTGAATATCAAAACGGGGTTATCATGGGCGATGAAATTAAGTATTCGGATGGATCCCGCGTTTTAGGTTCAACGGGCAAAGGAGCATCGCTTATGACGATTAGCACTCCAAAGGGAGGTACCTATCAAATCACCCTGTCCGATGGTACTCAGGTATGGCTGAATGCAGGAAGCTCACTCAGTTATCCAGCTCATTTCCCCGAGGGCGAACGGATGGTCGAGGTATCCGGTGAGGCTTATTTTGAGGTGGCAAAAGATGAAAAGAGGCCCTTTAAGGTGAGCAGCAGTGGACAGCAAATCGAGGTCTTGGGAACGGCTTTTAATATTGCGGCATATCCAGATGAAGCCGATACGAAAACAACCTTAGTACAGGGCAAAGTAAAAGTCTTTAATCTTATTGCGCATCACTCCAATCTGTTACGTCCTGGACAACAGGCTACCGTACATGGTGCACACATCGAAGTGGGCCAGGCTAACGTAGAGGCCTCCATTGCTTGGAAAGATGGCTTGTTCAACTTTCATGAGCTAACCATTGATCAAGCGATGAAGCAAATTGAACGTTGGTACGATGTGAACGTACGGTACGAAGGCAAAAAACCTAGCGGCTACCTTGGTGGAAAAATGAGTCGAGGAGTTAAACTGTCCACTTTTCTGAATTTTTTGGAACAAGATTTCCAAATTAAAGCTGAATGGAAATCAGACAGAACCCTGATATTAAAGCCAGCATCATAAATGCTAGTACAAATACCATAACGGTTAAAACGAAATGAATAGGATGGAAATAAAACAAGCGCCTACATAAGCGGCGGAACGGTAATTGGTCAAAAAAGCAGGGAAGTGTTGACTCCACTACCCCGCTGGATACTAAGATTACCTTCAACCACAATAAGATGAGATTATTTAACCAAAGTATAACCTTAGCAATGACAAAATTATGAATAAAAAGCGAGGCGAGAAAGGCTTTGCGATTTTACGGAAAGTCCTTATGGTCACTAAACTAACCGTAGCGTTGATGTGTATGGTGTGCATACAGCTACAGGCACGTAGTTATGCGCAATACATTACCCTAAAAACTACGAATAAACCCCTCGAACAGATCTTTCAGGCCATTGAACAGCAGACGGGTTTTGTGGTCTTGTATAATTATGAAGAGTTACAACGCGCCAAACCCGTTAGCCTTTCGGTACATAAAATGGAAATGACCAAATTGCTTGATAAAGTGTTTCTAGAACAGCCCTTCAGCTATACAATAGAAGATAAAACGATTCTGATCATTAAGAAGAAAAATGCTCAAGGGCTACACCAAGATAATGCTGTTATTCGTGTTGCCGAAGCACAGCAACGCGAATTGAATGGTACTGTAACTGATGAGCAAGGGCAACCCTTGGCGGGTGTAACGGTGACCATCAAGGGAACGTCTGTGGTGACAACAACCAACGCATCGGGTCGTTATCAGACGGCGATGCCTGCAAATGCCAAATCAGTGGTTTTCTCGATGATGGGCTATGGTGCCGTAGAACGGGAAATTGGAAGTAGCCAAACCATGGATGTTATCCTAAAAACCTCGATAAGTGATTTGGATGAAGTAGTTGTCGTGGGCTATGGAGCTGTAAAACGTGGAGATCTTACCGGATCTGTTGCTTCTGTGGGCTCGTCGGAGGTTCAATCCACACCCATTGTGGCGTTGGATCGAGCAATGCAAGGCCGAGTTTCGGGGGTTAATGTAATTACCAATTCTGCTCGGCCGGGTGGAAGCACCACGGTTCGTATTCGTGGTACCGGGTCGGTTAATGCTGGGAACGAACCACTGTACGTAATCGATGGGTTTCCTACTGGCAACCTCAACTCCATCAATACCAATGATATTGAATCCATAGAAGTGTTAAAGGATGCTTCGGCAACAGCCATTTATGGTTCCCGGGGTTCAAACGGAGTTATCTTGGTGACAACCAAACGGGGTAAAGCGGGAAAATCCATCGTGAGTTATGATGGTTACTATGGTCAGCAGTCGGTCAGGCATCAAATCCCCTTATTGAACGCAAAACAATTTGCTGAATTTGTGAACGAGGCCAATGTCAATAGTGGCGGAGCTCCTTATTTTGACGGTAGCGCTGCTGATCGCCCTCTCCCTGAAACATTGGGTGAAGGAACCGATTGGCAGGATGCGATCATGCGAGATGCGCCTATACAAGACCATCAATTGACGGCATTGGGTGGATCAGAAAAAAACCGATATGCGCTATCGCTCGGTTATTATGGCCAAAAGGGTATTATCTTGAGGAGCGATTTCAATCGTTACTCGTTTAGGGCTAACGTAGACAGCGATGTTTCCAGTCGACTAAAAGTGGGCCTTTCAACCCAGGCGGCATATACCAATGGCAACAGTGCAGAAACCGAAACAGCCGGGAATACCTCCTATGGCAATTTAATTCCCGCTGCGCTGAATTATTCGCCTACACTACCGATCCTCAATGAGGATGGATCTTACAATATCTACACCGGTCCGCTAAATGGTCTCGGCGCAGACAATCCGTATGCGATGGCCAAAGAGTATACCAACAAGAGCTCCATCATCCGGGTGCTCAGTAATGCCTATGCAGAATTGGAGATTATTGACGGACTGAAACTAAGGAGTACGATCGGGGCTGATCTTTTGTCCAATAAAGCCAGTTCCTATACGTCTAAGTTGGTCCTTGCCGGAGCTTCTTTGGGCGGTAAAGCATCCGTTGCTTCTGCACAAACTATCAATTGGCTTAATGAAAATACCCTTACGTATGATAAGCAGCTCGGCGAACAACACCATCTCAATGCCATGATCGGGTACACCTATCAGCAATCAAATTATGAAACGGCCACGGCAAATGCCAATAACTTCAATGACGATTTTGCACTGTACCATAACCTGGGCAGCGGGTCTACCTTAGTTGCCCCATCTTCCGGGGCAACAGATTGGCGTTTGATATCCTACATTGCCCGTGTAAACTATGGCTTCGACGACCGGTTTCTGTTCACCCTTACCGGACGGCGAGATGGATCTTCACGCTTTGGGCCCAATAACAAATTCGGCTTCTTTCCATCTGGGGCGGTGGCGTGGAAGTTGAAGAATGAATCGTGGTTGCGTGATATCCAAAAAATCAGCGATGCAAAGCTTCGGGTGAGCTACGGGTTATCAGGTAATCAGGAAATTGATAACTACCGTTATGTCGCGGGTATGTCTTCCTTGAATTATGTGTTGGGGGGTACGCTCTTTACCGGTAATGCACCGAATATCATTCCCAATCCCGACCTCCGGTGGGAGAAAAATGCGCAGTTGGATCTTGGTGTGGACCTCGGTTTCTTTGATAATCGTTTATCCTTCACCGGCGATTATTACCATAAAACCACCTCAAATCTGTTATTTGACGTAGGTGTGCCCACCAACTCCGGCTTTAGCACCATGTTGCAGAACATTGGCAAGGTAGAAAACCATGGTGTGGAATTGGCTATTAACGCAGCTATTATTGATAAGGCGGATCTAAAATGGACAACGGCATTCAACATCACCTTCAATAAAAATAAGGTGCTGGCGCTGGATAAGCGAAAGGAATTTCGGACAGGTGGGGATGCTGTTATCTCCAATACAGGGCTCAATCCTATTCTGCTCCGTGTTGGTGAACCGCTTAGCAATTTCTACGGCTATGAGATGGACGGTATTTTTCAAAGCGCTGAGGAAGTTGCTACATCAGCCCAGCCTACCGCCAAGCCGGGAGATATTCGTTACGTCGACCAGAATGGAGATCATGTGATTAACGATGACGATCGTGCCATTATTGGCAATGCCAACCCGAGTAGCTTCGGTGGATGGAACAACACATTCAGTTATAAGGGTTTTGATCTCAATGTATTCATACAAGGTGTATTTGGCAATGAAATCCTGAATTATGGCACTTTTGACCAGCTGAACATGACTGGTGGTAATAACCTTTCGAAACGTGCACTCGACCGATGGACTCCGGAAAATCCCAGCAATACCATTCCCCGGGCAAATGCCAGTGGAGGTTCCCGGATCCTCTCTTCTTTTCAGGTGGAAGACGGATCGTATATCCGATTCAAAACCATCACCTTGGGTTATACCTTGCCAGGCAACCTGTTGCGCGGATGGTCTGTTAGCCAATTGCGCATTTATGTGTCCGGACAAAATTTATTTACCCTGACAGACTATACAGGATATGATCCTGAAGTAAACCGTTTTGGCAATTCATCCATTAGCCAAGGTATTGACTATGGCGTCTATCCGTCGGCAAAGACGTTTTTGTTTGGGTTGAACCTTAAATTCTGATCATTATTAAATACTCATGTTTCCAAAACATACAAACACACGTGAGTATTCCATATGGCAATTAAAAAAACAAACCATATACATATGAAACGCTTAAACATAATATATTATTTCTTGTCAATAATGGTTGCGGGGCTCATCTCCTTATCCGCTTGTGAAAGTCGACTGGATATTGCGCCGGTTACGAACTTGACGGATGCAACGTTCTATCGTACAGAGGAAGATGCTAAATCGGCATTGGGCGCTTGCTATGCATCTATCTATAATCCGGATATTTTCCATGATCTGGTCACAACAGATGATGCCATCCCATTTTTAACCGGCGATGCTGCCCGCCCATTGGTTTGGCGGTACGATATTACGCCAGAAACGAATTATCTCCGCTTTTTTCCGGGGGCTTACCAAAGCATTAACCGCTCCAACATTGTCATCAAACGGCTGCCCGATATTCCGATGGATGAACAGCTTCGAAACCGTTACATTGCGGAAGCAAAATTTCTGCGTGCATTGGCTTACCTAACCTTGGTGAGGTTCTATGGAGGTGTACCGTTGGTAACCGAGCCAACCGAAGGTGCAGAAAACTTGGAGTTGGCGCGTGCTGCAGTAGCGGATGTCTATGCGTTGATTGAAGCCGACCTACAGGAAGCAGAGCAGGTATTGCCACCTAAATATACGGGGGCAGACGTGGGAAGGGCAACTAGCAATGCGGCTAAAGCACTAATGGCTCGTATGTACCTTTTCCGGGCAGGTACAGATGCCAATTCACCCTTCTGGCAGCAGGCAGCCCAAAAAACCAAAGAGGTCATCGATGAGGGGTCATTTGGTTTATATGATACCTTTGCTGATGCCTTCGCGCTGAGTGCAAGGGGCGGAAAGGAAAATATTTTTGAAATCCAATACCTTACTGATGTTTCGGGGCATGGTCTTGGCCGTGGTTATGGCGTAAGGGGTGCACCCATTTATCCCGGTGGAGGAGCAGGCATCGCCCGCCCGACAGCAAGTCTGTACCAGCTGTATACTGAGGCAGATCAACGGCGCGACGTAACCTTTATCACCTCCTATACCTATAATGGAAAAACTACCAACCTATCGATTACCGATCCCAATCCGGCTAATGCCATTTCATTTCAGAAATTATGGGATAAAACGGCCCAGACGAACGGGGGGGAAGGTACCAGTGTGCCGCTCATCCGTTTTTCTGATGTGTTATTAATGTATGCCGAAGCACAAAATGAGGTTAATCATGGTCCCGATGCCTTGGCCTATGAAGCGTTGAATAGGGTTAGAACCCGTGCCGGACTTAATTCGTATGCTGGGCTCGATTACCAAGCGTTTAAAGAAGCGGTCTGGCAGGAACGACGTCTTGAATTTGCGTTCGAGAATATGCGCTGGTTTGACCTTGTCCGTACCGGTAGACTTATCGATGCTGTTAAGGCAGAGAATAGTTTTGATCGCAACGCGCTGATCAAACCTTTCCATACCTTGTTGCCCATTCCGCAACAGGATATCGATAATAATCCCCTGCTGGAACAAAATCCGGGATATGAACAATAGTATGAGCAGATGGAATTTGATTATGATAGGTTGGACAATGGTATTGACTGTCTACCTACAAGAGCTTGCGGCACAGAGCCGGCATCCTCAGAAAATTACGGTACCTATCGAACGGGTAGCTACCGGCCGGATTATTCATCGCTTTCATGATACCTCACCCCTTAGTCCGTCGGGAAAGTATTTCGCGCTGTTCAGGATGCCGTTTGAAGATCATTATCCTGAGCCAGGAGATTGGGGTGAAGTTCTGCTCGTCGATCGTAAAACAGGAGATGCCACGATTGTAGGACGCTCTTTTGGCTGGGAAATGCAGGTAGGGGCCAATGTACAATGGGGTAAGGATGACAGTCAATTGTTCTATAACGATGTGGATACGAGCACCTGGGAAGCGGTTACAGTACTGTACAACCCGTTGACGAAGGAGTCGCGTAAGCTACATGGCACTATGTTTATGTGCGCTTCCGATGGTAGCCAGCTGGTGGGGCACAACCTTCGCAATTCGTTTTATGCCCAATCGGGTTACGGGGTTATCGTACCAGATGCTTACAGACAACACCATATTGGCCCTGTAGCAACCGACGGAATTTTCGTAACCGATGTGACTACGAATGAAACGCGTTGCGTTGCCACCATAGCAGACATTTACCAGAAAGCCACCCCTAGCGTAAAGATACCCAATCCGCAGGATTACGAATACTACTGCTTCAAAGCCATGTGGAACCCACAACATACCCGTATCATGACCTGCTTAGTGCTATGGCCACGTGATGGTGGCAAACGTCGTGTGGCCATTATTACACTGAAGCCGGATGGGACGGATATCCATACCGCCATTACGACGCAGCAATACGCCAAAGGCGGTCATCATATGGCTTGGATGCCCGATGGGGAGCATATTTCCATGAACCTCAATATCAATGACCAGAAACCTGCCTTGGAACTCGTTACTTTTAAGTATGATGGCACCGAATTGAAGGAAGTATTCTGGCCTGGATCAGGCCACCCTTCTTTTCATCCAAAAGGCCTTCCGTGGGTAGTTACCGATGCCTACCCCAGCGAAACCAGCGTGACCAGGGGAGATGGCGTTGTTCCTATCCGTTTGTTGAATGTTAAAACAGGAGCGGAATTGATCATCGACGAAGTGGAGACCGCTAAGGTGAAAGATAATGCTTTCCGGTTGGATGCCCACCCTACCTGGGACCGATCGGGTAGGTATATTATTTATAACAGTTTTGATGGTGGCGTCCGCGGCGTAAAGATGGCGGATGTACAACAGATCATTTATCCAATAAATTAATCTTATGAAATACCCATGATTACACAACACAAATAAAAATAATCTGGGTATTCCATATGGCCATTAAAAGAAAAATCGAGTGAAATGAGCTCATTTATGCCGCTGAAAATATATACTCATAAATAATTATTTACATATGAATCGTAGAACATCACTCAAACAATTAGCCCTTCTTGCTGGCGCATCAGCCATACCCACGCTTCGCCTATTGGCAGAAGAAAAACCAACAACTATCCTCTTAGTATCGGGATGGCAGTACTACAACATTGGAGATATTGCCCACACTCCCGGCCTTTTGGCCTTATTGAATATCTTTCTTCCCGACACAAAGGTCATCCTTTGGCCGAATCACGATGTACGGGCAATCGACCACATGTTACTTCGTAAGTTTCCAGATCTTCAGATCGTCAAAGGTACCGTAAAAGAAGGCAATGTAACGGAAGAGGCGGTTATTCGCGCTGCAGAAAGTGCTGATTTTATGTTACATGGATCGGGACCATCGGTGGTCGCACAGCCCAAATTGCAATGGTGGCGGAAACGCTTCAAAAAGCCCTATGGTATTTACGGGGTGACGGTAGAAGAGATTAATCCAGAACGTAAGGATTTGTTGGATCATGCCGCTTTCGTGTATCTACGGGATACCTTGTCGGTAAAAAACTTACGGGATAATGGTATAAAAGCGGGAGCAATTGGTTTTGCACCGGATGCTACCTTTGCGATGGATCTTCGCAATGATCATGATGCGGTGAATTTTATGAACGAACACCAGTTGCGCTATAAGAAGTTCCTCTGTGTGGTTACCCGCCTCCGCCGTACACCTTACTACCAATTAGATAGAAGTTGGACACCAGAGCAGATTCGCGAAGTAGATACCCTAAACGATCGTTACAAAGAAGAAGACAATGCAAAATTACGGGAGGCCATTGTTACCTGGGTAAGACAAACAGGCTTTCCAGTCGTAGTTTGTCCGGAGATGACTTACCAATTAGCCATCATGGACGAGTTGGTGGTTCAACCCCTGCCTCCAGACGTACGTAGCCACGTCATCAAAATGGACCGTTATTGGTTCTGCGACGAGGCGGCTTCCCTTTACGCCAGTGCAGTAGCAGTAGTCAGTATGGAATGCCATTCGCCCATTATTGCTTGTTTTAACAATACGCCCGCATTTTATTTAAGACAGCCCCAAGATACCATCAAAGGTCAAATGTGGTATGATATCGGATTGC
This sequence comes from Olivibacter ginsenosidimutans, assembly GCF_039542865.1. Classification (NCBI taxonomy): domain Bacteria; kingdom Pseudomonadati; phylum Bacteroidota; class Sphingobacteriia; order Sphingobacteriales; family Sphingobacteriaceae; genus Olivibacter; species Olivibacter ginsenosidimutans. The sequence continues at coordinate 215,114 of NZ_BAABIQ010000043.1, forward strand.
AGGATTGGGTCTTCGAAATAGAAAAGTCTGCCGGTAGCGAAATCGCTGCACGGCTTATGGAAGTATATGATGATTACGAGGCGGCCCAACAGAAATTAGAGACGGCGATGGACAAGGTACGTAACATCTATCGCGAAACCATGCTCAATGTGCGGAGCCGTATTTTGAATGGCTAAGCGATAGATAGGCTTTATTTCATATACTTTCTTTTCCGTATCACCAAAATAAAAAATATTGTGTAAAACAAACCTTCTTGTTTTAATTCGGGTGTCCTGTTTGGCGTGAAACTTGTTAGGTAATCTTATGCATTTTATCTAAGTTTGTACCAATTTATTACAGCTAAGGTTAAATAACCCTTCACGATATGGATTTTGAACCAGGACCTTTGTTAAAAGGGATCAATAACCCTGACGATCTTAAGCGGTTGAAAGAAGCGGATCTGGAAGCGCTTTGTAAAGAACTGCGGCAATATATTATCGATGTGGTATCGGTTTATGGTGGGCATTTTGCCGCAAGTTTAGGGGTTATCGAGCTAACAGTAGCCTTACACTATGTGTTAAATACCCCATATGATCAATTGGTATGGGATGTAGGCCATCAAGCCTATGGCCATAAAATCTTAACCGGAAGAAAAGCCGTTTTTCATACCAATAGGGTTTATCAGGGAATTAGTGGCTTCCCGAAGCGGGCGGAGAGTATTTACGATACTTTTGGTGTGGGGCATTCCTCTACCTCCATATCCGCAGCGCTAGGAATGGCTGTTGCTTCTCATTATAAAGGAGAAAAAGACCGGCAGCATGTGGCCGTTATTGGTGATGGCGCTATGACTGCGGGGATGGCTTTTGAAGCATTGAATCATGCTGGAATCGAGAAATCCAACCTATTGGTTATCCTAAATGATAACTGTATGGCCATAGACCCTAATGTAGGGGCTTTAAAAGAGTATCTTACGGATATTACGGTTTCCAAGCCTTACAATCGCTTTAGGGATGATATTGCCAATGTACTAAGCAAAATATCACAAATTGGACCAGATGCATTGGGCCTGGTTAAAAAGATAGAAAAAAGTATCAAAGGGACGTTGCTGAAAAACAGCAATCTATTTGAGTCTTTAAAATTTAGGTATTTTGGGCCGGTAGATGGGCATGACGTGAAACGTTTGGTTAAGATTATCGATGAACTTCGGAATATTCCCGGCCCTAAACTGTTACATTGTATCACTGTAAAAGGAAAAGGCTTTGCTTTAGCAGAAAAAGATCAAACCAAATGGCATGCTCCCGGACTATTTGATAAAATTACGGGAGAGATAAAAAAATCGGCAAGCGATAAGCCTGTTGCACCGAAATATCAAGATGTTTTCGGGCATACCCTGGTAGAACTTGCTGAACAGAATGATAAAATTATGGGGATTACTCCGGCGATGCCTTCCGGTTCTTCCATGAATATCATGATGAAAGCAATGCCTAACCGTGCTTTCGATGTCGGTATTGCCGAACAACATGCGGTAACCTTTTCGGCAGGCTTAGCAACGCAAGGGATGATACCTTTTTGCAACATTTACTCGACTTTTATGCAACGAGCTTACGATCAGGTTATTCATGATGTAGCCTTGCAAAAATTAAATGTGGTTATGTGCTTAGACCGCGCAGGTATAGCCGGAGCAGATGGGCCTACACATCATGGTGCATTTGACCTTGCCTATATGCGTTGCATTCCAAATTTAACGGTGGCAGCACCTATGAATGAGGAAGAATTGCGCAACTTGATGTATACCGCACAGTTGGAGGATAAAGGGCCTTTTGTTATTCGCTACCCGAGAGGACAAGGTGTAATGCCCGATTGGCGTAGGCCTTTTAAGGAACTTGCAATCGGCCAAGGGCGAAAAATTTGTGAGGGAGAGGAGTTGGCTATCCTGAGTATTGGCCATGTCGGAAATGAAGTGGTTAAAGCTTGTATTTCCTTAAATTCGGATGGAATTTTCCCCGCACATTATGACTTGCGTTTTGTCAAGCCATTGGATGAGGAACTTTTACATGAAGTTTTTCGGAAATTTGACAAAGTAATTACGGTTGAAGATGGCTGTCTACAGGGAGGAATGGGAAGTGCTGTATTGGAATTTATGGCTGATCATGACTATCATGCAAAAGTAATTCGATTAGGCATTCCAGATCATTTCATTGAACATGGTGAACCGAACCAACTGTGGGCTGAATGTGGTTATGATGGGGCGCACATCGTGGCAACAGTGAAACAGATTACAGCAAGCAGAAAGACAAATACCATGGCTGGCTAGTTTTTCGAGTTTTAAGTTTATACGTTATAAGCGGGGAAAGCCTGTTTAGGGTTGAAGGTATGAGATTGAAGGTATAAGGCGTATGGGCGGCACGAACAACGAATAACAAACAAACAACAAAAAGATTTTTTGAATTTTGACTTATAGGAATACATGTATAGAACACATACTTGTGGAGAACTCACGCTAAATGATCTAGGGAAAGAGATTATGTTGTGCGGTTGGGTACAGAAATCACGTGATTTGGGAGGAATGACTTTTATTGACGTGCGCGACCGTTATGGATTAACACAATTAACGTTTAATGCGGAGGATGATGACGATTTACGGGGTAGGGCTAGGGATTTAGGAAGGGAATATGTTATTCGTGTAAAAGGTACCGTTATCGAACGCTCGAACAAAAACCTTAAAATTCCAACTGGAGAGATTGAAATAAAAGTTGCCGCCTTAGACGTTTTAAACCCCGCTAAACTCCCTCCTTTTTTAATAGAAGATGAAACAGATGGCGGTGAAGATTTGCGAATGAAATACCGGTACCTAGATTTACGGCGTAATCCTATTCGTAATAACTTGGTTTTACGACATCAAATGGCTCAGGCAACGCGCGCCTATTTAGACGAACAACAGTTTATCGAGGTGGAAACACCGGTATTGATTAAATCTACCCCAGAAGGGGCTAGAGACTTTGTTGTACCTAGCCGGATGAATCCCGGTGAGTTTTATGCTTTACCACAATCGCCACAAACCTTTAAGCAATTGCTCATGGTTTCCGGTTTTGACCGTTACTTTCAGATTGTAAAATGTTTTCGCGACGAAGACCTAAGAGCCGACCGACAACCCGAATTTACACAAATAGATTGTGAAATGGCTTTTGTCGAGCAAGAGGATATCTTACATATCTTTGAAGGACTCATCCATTATTTATTCAAAAAGGTAAAGAACATTGAGATCGGTAAACTGCCACGGATGACTTATTCGGAGGCGATGCGGTTATATGGATCAGATAAACCGGATACACGGTTTGGAATGCAGTTTGTCGAGTTAAACACCCTTTTAAAGGGAGCCGGTTTTCCGGTGTTTGACCAAGCAGAATTAATTGTTGGCATTAATGCCTCGGGTTGTGCTGCTTATACCCGAAAACAATTGGATGCATTAACCGATTTTGTGAAGCGTCCGCAAATCGGTGCGTCTGGTTTGGTTTACCTGCGGGTGAATGAGGATGGTTCACTAAAATCATCGGTAGATAAATTTTTCAATCAAGATCAATTGGCTGCTTGGGCGCAAGCTTTTGATGCGAAACCAGGCGACCTCATCTTGGTCATGGCCGGCCCGGCAGATAAAACAAGAAAGCAATTGAATGAATTGCGTCTGGAAATGGGGAACCAACTGGGATTGCGCGATAAGAACAAATTTTCAGCCCTTTGGGTGGTAGACTTTCCGTTATTGGAATGGGATGAAGAGACTGGCCGTTATCATGCCATGCACCATCCGTTTACATCCCCTAAAGTAGAGGATATATTACTGTTAGATACCGATCCGGGAAAAGTGAGAGCCAATGCTTACGATATGGTGATCAATGGAACGGAAGTTGGCGGTGGTTCCATCCGGATTCATGATAAGCAATTGCAGCAATTGATGTTAAGACACTTAGGTTTCAGCGAGGCGGAAGCACAAAAACAATTTGGATTTTTGATTGATGCATTTACCTATGGCGCACCTCCACACGGGGGGATAGCTTTTGGTTTTGATCGCTTGGTGTCTATATTCGCCGGTTTGGATTCTATTCGGGATGTTATTGCCTTCCCTAAAAATAATGCAGGGAGAGATGTGATGATTGATTCGCCTAGCACGATCTCGCAAGAACAATTGGATGAATTGAAAATAGGTGTAAAGGTTTAAGGTTGAAGGTAGCGAGGAGCGTAAAGCTGAGAGCATAAAGCTTTATGCTCTCAGCTTTACACTTTCCGCTCTTTTTACCTTAAAAAGGTAAATCATCATCCTTATTTTCGTTAAAATCTACAGCAGTAGAATTTGGATCAGCCGTGTTTTCTGCACCACTAGGCTTTGTGTCGCCATTGGCTGGCCCTTCGAAATCGCTTTTCCTGCCGAGCATCGTGAAATTCTCTGCCACAATTTCTGTCGTATATCTTTTTACGCCTTCACGATCTTCATAAGAACGCGTACGCAATTTTCCTTCAATATAAACCAGTTTCCCTTTTTGGAGATATTTAGCGGCAACGTCCGCAAGTCCTCTCCACATGACAATGTTATGCCATTCAGTCTGTTCAACTTTTCTTCCATCTTTATTGAAGGTTTCCGATGTGGCTAGGGGGAAACTCGCGACCGATACATTGCCTTCTAAGTGGCGAACCTCAGGATCCTTGCCTAAGTGTCCAACCAGGATAACTTTGTTAATTCCTGACATAGCTTATAAATGTTAGTTGTTGCAAATATGATACTCTCTTAAAAACGTGAAAATTAATTTAGGTTTAGCTAATGTATCTAAATCTTTTAATAAAACATAATTCCAGGTATTTTTTTTGTTACAACTTTTCATGCTTACTTCAATAAACGTAGCATAGATATGCTGATGGCTCAATATATGCTTTTTAGGTTTACTTACTAATCTAAGTTCAATGTCCTTTTCAAAGAGTTCCTTAAAGGATGGACTTTCCGTGAGCGCATCTAACGATACAGCCTCAGGCATTTCCAGCATGGGAAATTCATACATATTCGCCCAAATATCCTTTGATCCCCTTTTTTGCATCGCTATCCGTTCCCTATCGCGAATAATAAAATAGTAAAAATAACGCGCTTTGGACACCTTTGCTTTCATTTTAACAGGTAAAAAATCGACTTTGTTTTCTTTCCGCGCATAACAGCCTAAATGTATCGGACAGCGGCCACAATCGGGGCTTTTAGGTTTGCATTGTAAGGCTCCAAATTCCATGATGGCTTGGTTGTAAGTTGCCGGGTCTTGTTGATCAAGAAGCTCATCGGCAAGTTGGCCAAACAACTTCTTTCCTGAAGGACTATTAATGGGTTCAGCAATACCGAAGTAGCGCGCAAGTACCCGAAATACATTGCCGTCTACCACCGCTTTTGCTTCGTTTGCCGAAAAAGAGGCTATAGCTGCCGCTGTGTATGCACCTATTCCCTTTAGTTGTATTAGCGTGTCATATGCCGTGGGAAAAATACCTTGATGTTTTTCTACGATCATCCTAGCGGCCTTATGCATATTCCGTGCCCTGGAATAATAACCAAGTCCCTGCCATAAGCGTAATAGCTCATCTTCGTTGGCCTGCGCAAAGTCTTTAATCGTAGGATATTTGGCTAGAAAACGATTAAAATAGGGAAGCCCTTGTTCCACACGCGTTTGTTGTAGAATAATTTCAGAAAGCCAAATGACATAAGGATTAGTTGTGCTCCGCCAAGGTAGCTCCCGTTTATGTTGATGATACCAGTTGATGATGTCCTGTGCAAAAGCCATGAGGCAAAGGTAGGGAATAGTTGCTAGTTATGAGTTGTTCGTTATGAGTTGCGAGCATTTAGTAAACTGTACAGGTACACACAATGCACAACTAAAAAAGGCAACTTCCTAAAAATTAACGCAGTAGTTTAATTTTTTGCCTTAAAGTCTTGGATTGGAGATATTTTACATAAAAATTGATGTTTTATTTTTGTAAATCATTTAAAAGCAATACTTTTGCATCCCCAAATCAGATGATTAGTCGGGAAACAACGAACAAACAATTAGAAGAATATAACATGACTAAAGCAGAAATTATCGCAGAGATTTCTAACAAGACAGGTTTAGAAAAAGTAGATGTACAGGAAACTGTTGAAGCATTTTTCAAGGTAGTTAAAGGCGCCATGGTTGGTGGAGAAAATGTATATGTTAGAGGATTTGGTAGTTTTGTAGTAAAAAAACGAGCTAAAAAGACCGCACGTAACATTTCAAAAAATACGGCTATCATTATTCCGGAACATTTTGTACCAAGCTTTAAACCTGCAAAAGTTTTTGTAGAGAAAGTAAAAAACGGTAATAAATAAGCTGCTTTCGATTCCCAGAGAACTTTATGATGTATAAGACCAAACAAATAATCGTTGTTACACTAGTAATAGTGCTAATGGGGATATTGTTTGTGCAACCTATTAAGGGGTTGATTAAGCGTGATAAAGAAGAGGCTGGCCATACCGCTAATAGCAACACTACCGAATCACCTAATAGCACTACCGAGCAAGTAAATCTGGCAACCGTATCCGCGTTAGCAAAACAGGGGCTAAATCCTGATTTAGTTGGGCAGATTACGGATATTGAACAACGTTTGCCAAAAAGCGAGGGTAAAGACCGATTAGATCTTTTAAAGCAATTGGCTAAGCACTGGGATGATCTCGCTAAGCCCGCCCCCTTAGGATTTACGTATGAAGAACTAGCCTCCTTAGAGCCAAGCTACGATCATTGGTTAAAGGCCGGAGACGCCTTTACGTTGGCTTATGAAAATATGCAGGATACGCTTATGGCCCCTACATTTGTAAGTCATGCACAGCATGCGTATCAGCAAGCACTTGACCTCGATGCAAAAAGTTTGGATGCTAAGACCGGTTTAGGAGCAGCGATTGTTAATGGTGGTGGTGCTCCGATGCAGGGGATCGCGTTGTTGCTGGAAGTCGTTAAAGAAGATCCAAAAAATTTGAAAGCAAACATGAACCTGGGATTATTTTCCATGCGTTCCCGTCAATTTGACAAAGCTGTTGATCGGTTTAAGACCGTTATTGAAATTCAACCGAGTACAGAGGCTTGGTTTTACCTGGCCACAAGTTATGAAAATATTGGCTTGAAAGCTGACGCTATAAAAGCCTTTCAGCAAAGTAAGGTTATGGCGGCAGATCCGAGTTTGTCGCAATTCATCGATCGTAAAATTGATGAATTGAGTAAGTAATTAACATATTCATTCAAAACATTTAAAAATTTAAGCTATGCCAAGCGGAAAAAAAAGAAAGAGACATAAAATGGCTACTCATAAACGTAAGAAACGTTTAAGAAAAAATAGACATAAGAAAAAATAAACGCTGAAGAATATCGGCGCGCCAAAAAAGGTAGCCTGCATCTTGGTAAAGAGGTGCAGGCTATTGTGGTTGTTGGTGAGTTATTTTAAATACTACGTAGCATTATAGAAGCAATTTAACGGCAATCTATAAGGGATTTACGTAAGTGTCTATATATTTAAACAAAATAACTATCAGGAAGCTTACCTCAAACAAGAGCATACCGATCGGCATATGGAATGGTGCACCACATTCGTCCTGTCGAGATTTCTTACAGAGTCCTCAGGAAGGAAATAAGGCTCCGCTACAATCCAGATGGCGTAGAAAACGGTTGAGATAAGGTGTCTACCCCTTTGGTAATTTGACTGATAGTCATTTAAACAATCTTATGGTTTAACTGAAAGTTTCATCTTTGTAAGATGTTCTTTCTTAAAGAAAGTAGCTGTTGGTAAAGGAGTTAATAGTAGATTATTCCCCCGAAGCGGGCACAACTATTGCTTTACTACAGGATAAACAGCTTGTTGAGTTAAATAAAGAACAGGTAAATAATAATTACGCTGTAGGCGATATTTACTTGGGCCGGATTAAAAAGATAATGCCCGGTCTTAATGCTGCATTTGTAGACGTTGGTTATGCTAAAGATGCTTTTCTGCATTATTTAGATCTGGGTCCGCAGGTACAATCACTTATCAAGCTTACCAAACTGGTAAAGAATGGCAGTTACAAGGATAAACTGCTCAATAGTTTAAAATTAGAAAAAGATATAAATAAAGCTGGCAAGATTTCAGAAATCCTCAATCGTAACTTATTGCTTCCCGTACAGATTGCTAAAGAGCCGATCTCTACGAAAGGACCCCGTTTAAGTTCCGATTTATCGATTGCCGGAAGATTTGTGGTATTGGTACCTTTCTCTGATACGGTTTCTATTTCGAAGAAAATTAAAAGCAATACAGAACGAAACCGGTTAAAAAAAATTGTAGAAGGGATAAAACCCCAAAATTTTGGAGTTATTATCCGCACTGTTTCCGAGGGGAAGGGGGTTGCCGAGCTAGAGAAAGATCTTCGGGATTTAATTACGAAATGGGAATCTTTCACAAAGCGTTTAGCGATAACTGAACCTGGGAAGAAAATATTGGGCGAAATGGATAGAACATCTACCATTTTGCGCGACATCTTAACAGATGAATTTTCCCATATTTATGTGAACGATCAGGTCATTTATGAAGAAACCCGATCGTATATTCAGGACATCTCGCCAGACCTCGAAAAAATCGTTAAGCTGTATAAGCATAAGGATCCTATCTTTGAACATTTTGGTGTTGAGAAGCAGATTAAAGCTGCTTTCGGAAAAATTGTGAATCTACAGGGCGGGGCTTATCTGGTTATCGAACATACCGAAGCATTGCACGTCATTGATGTCAATAGCGGTAATCGAACGGCAAATAAAGAAAATCAGGAAGATAATGCACTCATGGTGAATAAAGAGGCGGCTAAAGAAATAGCCCGTCAGTTGAGGTTGCGGGATATGGGAGGGATTGTGGTGATTGATTTTATCGACATGCATAAACCGGCTAACCGCAAAGAGCTGCATGACTACCTGAAAGAGTGCATGAGTAATGACCGGGCAAAACATACCATTTTACCGCCGAGTAAATTTGGTCTGGTACAAATTACCCGTCAACGGGTACGTCCAGAAATGACGGTCGTTACCAATGAGAAATGTCCAGCATGTGGTGGTACTGGCGAAATAAGAGCCAGCATTGTGTTGATGGATGATATCGAAAGTAATTTAAGCTATGTACTGAATGAACAGAACGAGAAACATATCACCTTGTGTGTGCATCCCTATATTGAAGCTTTCATTAAACGAGGATTGATATCCCGACGACTGAAATGGTTTTTTCATTATGGTAAATGGATTAAAGTTAAAGCAATTTCATCCTATTACATGAATGAATTCCATTTCCTCAATGCTAAAGATGAAGAAATAAAACTATAGTTGCGAGTTACGAGTTGTGTGTTGCGCGTAGAGCATGCTCGCAACCCGTAACTGGCAATTAAGAAAAACGATGGCTAAATCAAAAATAAGCTACTTCTGCCAAAACTGCGGTTACGAGTCGGCTAAATGGCTAGGCAAATGTCCGTCGTGTAACCAATGGAATACCTTCGTTGAGGAATTGGTGGTAAAGGAACCTAATAAGCTTCCTGATTGGCGTAGCGGAACGGATGCATTGAAAAAGGCGAATAAGGCTGCTGTTATCCATGAGATTGCATATCGGGAAGAACTTCGTATAAAGAGTCCCGATAAAGAGTTGAATCGCGTGCTGGGTGGTGGTATCGTGGCCGGATCATTGGTTTTAATTGGAGGGGAACCCGGTATTGGAAAATCTACCTTAATGCTTCAGTTAGCATTGAATATGCCTGGCGTTAAAACCCTCTATATATCTGGAGAGGAAAGTGAGCAGCAGTTGAAAATGCGCGCCGAGCGATTGTCGCAGTTCTCGCAGGCCAATTGCTATATCCTTACAGAGACGTCCACTACGCACATTTTTAAGCAGCTTGAGTTGGTTGAGCCGAATTTAGTGATTATTGATTCGATACAGACACTCCATTCTGCACACATCGATTCTACTCCTGGGAGCGTGTCTCAGGTAAGGGAATGTACCGCCGAATTATTAAGATACGCCAAGGAAACCGATACACCTGTATTCATCATTGGGCATATTACCAAAGACGGCGCTATTGCCGGACCAAAAGTGCTTGAGCATATGGTCGATACGGTATTGCAGTTCGAAGGAGACAGGCACCACATGTATCGTATTTTGCGTGCCATAAAAAACCGATTTGGATCTTCTTCTGAGCTAGGCATCTATGAAATGCATCAAACAGGTTTACGCGAGGTTTCCAATCCATCTGAGATCTTACTTTCGCAACGGGAATCTCCACTTAGTGGGATTACCATTGCAGCCATGTTGGAAGGAATACGCCCCATGTTGATTGAGGTGCAGGCATTGGTTAGCAACTCCGCATATGGCACACCACAACGATCTTCTACCGGCTTCGATACGAAGCGAATGAATATGTTATTGGCCGTTTTGGAGAAGCGTTTTGGCTTTCGATTGAGTACGCAAGATGTATTTTTGAATATAGCCGGTGGACTTCGGGTAGAGGATCCGGCAATTGATCTCGCTGTCATTGTGGCCATCATATCTTCCCAGCAAGATATTGCTGTTCCAACCCATATTGCTTTTGCAGGAGAAGTTGGTTTATCGGGAGAAATACGTGCGATCAATCGGGTTGAGCAACGTATCGCTGAAGCTGAAAAGCTTGGCTTTGAACAAATATACTTGTCTAAGTATAATCGTAAAGGAATAACGACAACCCAGTATACGATCGAAATAAAATGGATTACAAAAGTAGAAGAGGTATTTGAAGCCCTATTTGGTTAGCGTATAAACTCCTTTCTTTCTCCACTAAAAGTAACATAATTGCTAAAATTTACCGTGTAACTTTAACACCTTGCCTAAAAATAGTAACTTTGCGGTTAATGAGGCTTTTTAAGATTTTAAATGTTATTATTCTCATAGGGTTTATCAATACGATTACGTATTTTCCCTGTTATTTGAATATTAATTTATCCGATCAGGAGTATCTCTTTAACGAAGCCAAAGAAAAAGATTTTGATGGCGATACGCTTTTGGAGTGTTTATTCGACGATGTTTTAGATTTACCCATGACGGGTAAAGATGAAAGCCCAATCATCTTTTATGATAATTTCAGTTTCCTAACCCATATTATTTCTATTGTAGTAAAAGTTCTGGATAGTTTTATTTTATCCATAAAACCCATTACCCACTCTCTCCTGAGCCAGGAAAGCTATTTTGTTTCCAAAATTACACCTCTTTTAGGGTACTATATTTTCCTTTTCAGATTTAAACCTTTTTAATCGCCCTTTCTCTCGCAACCGCTGTTGCGGTATAGTCTTCCGTAAATCACGGCTTTCTTTTTTAAAATAAATGATGGCGATAACATCTTTTTGCGTATTGCAATAATTTGGTTGATTAACCTACACACGATACATATTTGAATTTTTTTGATGAACACAACTTTTTATAAAGGGTTTTGCGGCATTGCTTTATGCACAATCCTTGCCTGTAATTCTGGCAATAACAATCATGCTCAGGACGAAGAAAGTCGATCCGTTCCCTATGTGACGCTTGAGCACGTCGATACCACGCTTTATACAGATTATGTTGCAGACATACAAGCTGTAAGGAATGTCGAAGTTCGATCCAAAGTAAACGGATTTTTAGATAAGATTTTTGTTGATGAAGGAGCCTTGGTACAACGGGGCCAGGTTTTGTTCAAAATTAATGACGATGAGCAACGAGCCGATGTTTCTAAGGCGCAAGCAATGCTCAGCAATGCCATAGCGGATACCCGTACCGTAAAATTAGAGTTGGAACGGGTTAAGCGATTGGTAGAAAAGAATATAATTACGAAGACAGACCTAGATGTGGCCGAGGCACAGTTGCATGCGGCAGAAGCCCGGGTACAAGAAGCCAAATCCGACTTACAACGGACGCAAACACAGTTAAGTTATACCGTTATTAGAGCACCTTTTACAGGAAGAATAGACCGTATCCCACTAAAAGTAGGTAGCCTCCTTAACGAAGGAGCCTTGCTTACCAGCGTTTCTGATGTAAATGAAATTTATGCCTATTTTACCCTGTCGGAGACCGAATACCTACAAAATATAGCCAGAAAATCATCAGAAAACAACATCTTGTCCAAAGAAGTTAGCTTGGTATTAGCAGATGGTCAGCATTATGCACATCCCGGAAAAATTGAACTTGCAGAATCCGAATTTCAGGAAGAGACCGGGACTATTTCTCTGCGCGCCCGATTCCCTAATCCAGATCGCATTTTAAAACACGGTGCTACAGGAAAGATTCAATTACCTACAAAAATCACCGAAGCCATTATTATCCCCCAAAAATCGGTTTTTGAAATTCAGGATAAGGCTTACATCTATCTCTTGGATAGCACAGATCATGTAAAAATGACTAATATCGAACTAGGTACGCGTTTCGGGCATTTTTACCTGATCCGTTCTGGGCTAAAAGAGGGGCAGCGCATTGTATACGAAGGAACGCAGAGCCTGAACGATGGAGCGGCTATTACGCCCAGAAAGGTTTCTTTAGATAGTTTGTTGAAAAGTGCTAGTCAGGGACTAAAATAATTTTCCTGGTTGCTTTAAGCGATTCATTATGTTTGAGATTTTCATAAAAAGACCAGTGCTTTCGCTGGTAATTTCCTTATTTATTACACTTTTAGGTCTTCTTTCCCTATTTACGCTGCCGGTTACACAGTTTCCGGATATTGTGCCGCCTTCTGTAGTGGTTAATGCTAACTATACTGGCGCTAATGCTGAAGTAAGTACTAACGCCGTAGCAATCCCCTTAGAACGGGCTATTAATGGAGTAGCTGGGATGACCTATATGTCTTCTGTATCCACCAATAATGGAAACACCATGATTCAGGTATTCTTCGAGGTAGGGACTGATCCGGATGTAGCGGCCGTTAATGTACAGAACCGGGTAACCACTGTATTGGATGAACTACCTGAGGAAGTGATCAAGGCCGGTGTGACAACAGAAAAGGAGGTCAACAGTATGCTCATGTACCTCAATATTTACAGTGATGACGAAACGGCTGATGAGCGTTTTATTTACAATTTCACGGATATTAATATCTTGAAAGAACTTAAACGCATACAGGGTGTAGGACGGGCAGAGATTATGGGCTTTAAAGATTATGCCATGCGGGTTTGGTTAAAACCTGACCGCCTAACAGCCTATCGGGTATCAAGTGATGAGGTGATACAAGCCATACGAGCGCAGAACGTAGAAGCGGCTCCAGGGCAAACGGGGATTGGCTCAGATAAGAGTGTCAATATGCAGCAGTATGTGTTACGCTATCCCGGTAAATTCGATCAGCCTGAGCAATATGAACACATTCCGTTGCGTGCTAATCCTGATGGTTCGATTTTACGGTTAAAAGATGTGGCAGATGTTGAATTTGGCTCTTTGGAATATGAGATGGCCTCGAAAGCCGATGGTAAACCTTCGGCTTCCATTATGATCAAGCAGTTACCTGGTTCGAATGCAAGTGAGGTTATTGACCTGATTAAGGCTAAAATGGAAGAATTAAAGGGAACTTCTTTTCCACCTGGGATGAAGTATACGATGGGTTATGACGTTTCCCGCTTCCTGGATGCCTCGATCAATGAAGTGTTGCATACATTGGTAGAGGCGTTCTTTTTGGTATTTATTGTGGTTTTTATTTTTTTACAAGATTTTCGATCCACGCTAGTACCGGCACTTGCCGTTCCGGTGTGTCTTATTGGGGCGCTTTTTTGTATGCAGGTACTGGGTTTTTCTATCAACCTATTAACGCTGTTTGCATTGGTATTGGCCATCGGAATTGTCGTCGATAATGCCATTGTGGTAGTAGAAGCCGTCTACGTCAAGATGGAAGAAGAGCATATGGAGCCTATGGAAGCGACCTTAGCTGCAATGCGCGAAATTAGCGGCGCTATTATTGCTATAACCCTTGTAATGTCGGCGGTATTTGTGCCAGTAGCCTTTTTATCCGGTCCGGTTGGTATATTTTACCGTCAATTTTCACTAACCTTGGCTGGATCAATCCTAATATCCGGAATCAACGCGCTAACCTTAACACCAGCTTTGTGTGCCATTATCTTAAAGTCGCCACACGATCGCCCACCGGCAAGAGGATTTTTTGCACGTTTTTTTAAGGGTTTTAATAGCGTATACAATCGCATATCGGGTAAATATACCGGTTTAATTAGTCGAATTGCCGGACGCCGCATCATTACATTGGTATTGCTTATTGGATTTTTCATAGCCACTTGGGGTATGTCGGCCATTTTGCCATCAGGTTTTATACCCACAGAAGACCAAGGAATGATTTATGTGAACGTCACTACACCTCCTGGTGCAACGGTTCAACGTACCGAGGCGGTATTAGATGAGATTGATGCCATTAGTCGCCAACAAGAAGCCGTAGAAAGTTCGTCTACCTTAGCCGGTTATAGCTTAGTCAACGAAGTAACCGGAGCTTCATATGGGATGGGAATGATTAACCTGAAAAGCTGGGATGAGCGAAAGGAATCGGTAAATGACATGGTCGAAAAACTTAAAAAGGAGACAGCCGGAATTACGGATGCTGAAATAGAATTTTTCCCTCCGCCCACAGTGCCGGGTTTCGGTAATTCGAGCGGATTTGAGCTGCGTGTATTGGATAGAAGTGGAAGCGATGATCTTGGCCAACTTTCATCGGTACTTAATGAGTTTATGGATGCCTTACAGAAAAGTCCGGAGATCGGTAGCGTATTCACCTCATTTGATCCGAATTTTCCGCAGTACATGATTCATGTAGATTATGATGTTGCTGCCAAAAAGGGTGTAAGCGTAGAAAATGCGATGTCAACCTTGCAAACGCTCATGGGTAGCTTTTATGCAACGAACTTCATCAAGTTTGGCCAGATGTATAAATTAATGGTACAAGCAGGCCCTGGTTACCGGGAAAAGCCAGAGGATGTCCTTCGTCTTTTTGTTAAAAATGATGCAGGAGAGATGGTACCCTTTTCCAGTTTCATACGCATGGAACGTATTTATGGACCAGAGCAGTTAACACGGTATAATATGTTTACCTCGGCCATGATTAATGGCGATGCGGCTGCTGGTTATAGTAGTGGTGATGTGATTAATGCCGTTGAACGTGTCGCAGCAGAAAAATTACCCAAAGGATTTGAAATTGAATGGTCTGGGATGACAAGAGAGCAGATTTTATCGGGTAATCAGGCTCTTTATATTTTCGCGCTTTGTTTACTCTTTGTTTATTTATTGCTCTGTGCACAGTATGAGAGTTTTTTGTTACCCTTACCGGTTATTTTAAGTTTACCCGCCGGTGTTTTTGGCGCTTTCTTGTTTTTAAAGTTAACCGGATTGGAAAATAATATTTATGCCCAGGTTGCTTTGATCATGCTGATCGGCTTATTAGGTAAGAACGCTATCCTGATTATTGAATATGCCATATTAAAACGTAAACAGGGTGCTTCTATTCTAAATGCGGCGATTGAAGGCGCCGTGGCTAGGTTGCGACCGATATTGATGACATCTTTTGCTTTTGTTGCCGGACTGATTCCCTTGGCGATGGCTTCTGGTGCAGGTGCCTTGGGTAACCGTTCTATCGGTACAACAGCTATTGGAGGGATGATTGTTGGTACTTTGGTGGGGGTAATTGTCATTCCAGGCTTATATGTGTTATTTGCTTCACTGAAAAAAGAAAAGAAAGGGGGAAAGGCAGCCAAAGTAATGGCGGTTGTGGGTTTGTTGTGCTGCCTGAGTTCCTGTGGAATCCATCCAAAGGAATCTGATACGGCTACTTTAAAGCTACCTGAAAAGTATGCCGATACCCTGTCGTCTGATACCCTATCCATGGCCCGTATTTCCTGGCGCGAGTTTTTTAAGGATGAACATCTGATTCGCCTGATTGACACGGCTTTAAAAAATAATCCCGATATGCAGGAAGCGTTATATCGGGTGGAGTTTGCACGAGCCAATATGCGGCTACGGAAAAATGCGCTGTTCCCTTCGGTAGACGCAGTTGCAGAAGCTGGCCTTCGGAAGTTTGGCTTTTATACCATGGATGGTATCGGTAATTACGACACTAATTTCTCTGATAATTTAAAGGAAGATGAAAAATTACCTGATCCATTACCAGACTATTTTCTGGGTTTACGAGCATCATGGGAAATTGATATCTGGGGAAAGATAAAACAAAAAAAGAAAGCCGCCCTAGCCCGTTTTCTAGCTTCTTATGAAGGGAAAAAACTTGTACAGACACAGTTGGTTGCAGAAATTGCAATGACCTATTTTGAGTTGCTGGCTTTGGATAATGAGTTAGCGATCCTAAAACGTAACATTGCCTTACAACGTGATTCTTATGAGTTGGTACAAATACAGAAAGAAGGCGGTCGGGCTACTGAGTTAGGGGTGCAGCAGATGAAGGCAATATTGATGAACTCTAATGGTAAAAGGGAAGCTGTATTACAGCAGATGAAGGCAAAGGAGCAATACCTCAATTTTTTGACGGGGCAGTTTTCACCGTCAATTGTCAGGCAAAACGATAGCTTGGCAAATTATTCGCTTACAGAAAATCGTAAAATTGGTTTGCCAGCGCAGTTATTGGCTTCACGACCAGACATTAGGGCTGCCGAATTGGAATTAATTGCTACGAAAGGAGATGTTAATGCTGCCAGAGCGGCGTTCATGCCTTCATTGCAACTTTCTCCTTATATTGGTTTTCAGGCATTCAATTTATCCAAGTTATTTGTTACAGACCCAAGTTCCTTGGCGTATGGCATATTAGGGGGGTTAACAGCGCCTGTTTTTAATCAGCGAGCCATCCGATCAAATTACGAACAGGAGCTGGCCAATAAAGGCATCGCCTATCAACAATATGCCAAAACGGTTTTAAAGGCCTGGCAAGAAGTGGAAACCGAGTTAAATGCCCAGAAACATATTAGCGCCCGTAAGGAATATAGTCAAGAAGAAGTGAATGCGTTACGCTTGGCTGTTGATGCATCGACCGAACTTTTCAAGGCAGGTAGGGCAAGTTATTTAGATATCATTACGTCGCAACGTAATGTTTTAGATGCAGAGATTATGCTTAATCAGACCTATATGGAATACTTGCAATCAACCGTGCACCTTTATCAAGCACTAGGAGGGGGGTGGCAGTAGTCTTCGTGGTTGCTGGTTATTCGTTCCTTCTTATTCGGGGTGTTAACTAAGAGCTAATAACGAAGAACTGATAACCAAATAAAAACCCCGGCGATTGATGTCCGGGGTTTTTATTTTATTTACTTAAGTACATCGATTTTTCCGCATATAGATGGCGGAAATAAGGATCATCCAAATCTTTGATAAAGCGGATAGCCTCACCTGTCGATCGCATTTCAGGCCCCAGCTGTTTGTCTACATCCGGGAACTTATCAAAAGAAAATACCGGTTCTTTAATAGCGTAACCCTCTAGTTTGCGTGTAATCGTGAAATCTTTAAGTTTATTTTTGCCCAGCATAATTTTAGTAGCAATATTGATATAAGGCACATCATACGCCTTCGCAATAAACGGTACCGTACGTGAGGCCCTGGGATTGGCTTCAATCACATATACCTTCTCGTCTTTTATGGCAAACTGTATATTTAGCAGTCCAAGTACATTTAAGGCCTTAGCAATTTTCTTAGAATATGCTTCCATCTGTTCTTGTACGGCCTTGGATAAGCTGAATGGAGGTAGTACTGCACTGGAATCGCCGGAGTGAATACCTGCTGGTTCTATGTGTTCCATCATGCCAATGATATGTACCTCTTCGCCGTCACAGATGGAATCAGACTCCGCTTCTTCGGCACGATCAAGGAAATGGTCGATCAGAACTCGATTACCTGGCATGTTCTTCATGATTTTAATCACGGCTTTCTCAAGCTCTTCGTCATTGATCACAATACTCATGCCCTGTCCACCCAACACATAGCTGGGACGCACTAAGACGGGATAACCTACTTCATTAGCTACTTTAAGCGCTTCTTCTGCGTTTTCTGCCACGCCATATTTTGGATACGGAATATCCAGCTCTTTTAATAAGTCGGAGAAGCGGCCGCGATCTTCAGCTAAGTCCATGTCTTCGAAAGACGTTCCAATAATCCTGATACCTTCCTCTTTAAGTTTTTCAGCCATTTTAAGGGCTGTCTGGCCACCTAATTGCACAATAACACCTTCCGGCTTTTCGAGGCCAATAATCTCGCGTACATGTTCCCAGAAAACCGGCTCAAAATAAAGCTTATCAGCCATATTGAAGTCGGTCGAAACGGTTTCCGGATTACAATTCACCATAATCGCCTCATAACCTGCTTCTTTGGAAGCCAAGAGACCATGTACACAAGAGTAGTCGAATTCAATGCCCTGTCCGATACGGTTAGGTCCTGAACCCAAGACGATAATTTTCCTTTTATCACTGGGTATAGATTCATTTTCCTCCTCAAAGGTGGAGTAATAATAAGGGGTTAGGGCTTGGAATTCTGCCGCGCAGGTATCCACCATTTTATATACCCGTTTAATGCCTAGTTCCCTTCTGCGGTGGTAAACATCGTCTTCACTGACGTTCCCTAATATCCAAGCAATCTGTCCGTCGGAAAACCCTTTTTGCTTTAAGGTTAAAAAGAAGTCTTTTGGAATGTTTGTGAGTGAATAACGCCTTAACTCTGTTTCCAGTTCTACTAATTCTTGAATCTGTATCAGGAACCACTTATCAATTAAGGTTGCTTTTCTGATGGATTCTAATGGTACTCCCATTTCGAAGGCATCTTTGATAAGAAATAGTCGGTCGCTACTTGGGTGCTCCAATCCTTGCATAATCGCTTCCAGATTGCGTACCTGACGTCCATCGGCACCAAGGCCCAAGCGGTTTGTTTCCAAGCTTTGACAAGCCTTCTGCAATGCTTCGATAAAGGTACGGCCGATAGCCATCACTTCACCTACAGATTTCATTTGTAAGCCCAGCTCGCGGTTAGCCCCTTTAAATTTGGCGAAATTCCAACGTGGCGACTTAACAATAACGTAATCTAAGGTAGGCTCAAAGTAAGCAGATGTAGTTTTCGTAATTTGGTTTTCCAATTCATCCAAATTGTATCCGATAGCTAATTTGGCGGCAATCTTTGCAATCGGATAGCCCGTGGCTTTAGAAGCGAGGGCAGAAGAGCGAGACACCCGTGGATTGATTTCTATGGCGATAATTTCTTCGTTTTCAGGATTTACCGAAAACTGTACGTTACATCCTCCGGCAAAATTACCAATAGCACGCATCATATGAATAGCTTGATTACGCATTTCTTGATAGCAGGTGTCGCTCAATGTCATTGCCGGCGCAACGGTTATGGAGTCTCCGGTATGAATGCCCATAGGATCGAAATTCTCTATGGAACATATAATAATCACATTGTCTTTATTATCCCGTAAGAGTTCGAGCTCGTATTCTTTCCAACCCAAGACGGCTTGTTCGACGAGCACCTCATGTGTTGGCGAAGCTTGTAGACCGCGACTTAATGCGGCTTCAAAATCTTCTTTTTTATGGACGAAACCACCGCCGGTTCCTCCCAAGGTGTAACTCGGGCGTATAACTAGTGGAAAACCGATCTGCTGTGCTGCTTCTTTACCCTCTAAAAAAGAGTTGGCGATCTTTGATTTGGCTACACCGATACCAATATCAATCATGAGCTGCCTGAACGCTTCCCGATTTTCGGTTTTTTCAATGGCTGCAACATCAACACCAATGACCTTAACCCCGTATTTTTCCCAAATACCGCGATTAGAAGCCTCTATACAAAGATTAAGTGCGGTTTGGCCGCCCATGGTGGGAAGTACAGCATCAATTTGGCGTTCCTTTAATATTTGTTCTATACTGTCGGTATTGAGGGGTAGCAGGTAAACATGATCGGCAATGACCTTATCGGTCATGATGGTTGCCGGGTTTGAGTTAATAATGGAAACTTCAATACCTTCCTCTTTTAAAGAAAGAGCTGCTTGAGAACCCGAATAGTCAAACTCACAGGCCTGTCCGATAATAATTGGGCCCGAACCGATAATCAGCACCGAGCGGATGGAGGTGTTTTTTGGCATTTTATATGTTCAAAAGTATGTTTTACGAAGAACGATTGAAAAACAGCGCGAGAAGCCTTATCTTAGATGAGATGATTCCGACTGCTTTGTCGGAGTGCAAAGATAGGACTTTTTTAGTTTATCCTGCGGAAAAAAGATAAAAAAGTAAATAAGATAAAGGTAATCCCCTCTCTTTTTGTTGCTTCGATAATAGAATAGAAAGGGTAGGTGTATTAACAACTCATGAACGTTTCGCTGTAAAATAACAACTGAATTATGCTAATGAAAAAAAATGTCCTATTTTTTTTGGTGCTTGGATTAGCGCCCGTTTTAACCTTTAGTCAGGAAACCTTTAAGATGACCCATGGTCCTTATTTACAGGCAATGGGTGAAACGGGTGTCAATATTGTTTGGACAACCAATAGAAAAGCCATTAGTTGGGTAGAATTGGCACCAGATGATAGCAGTCATTTTTATGCACAGGAACGTCAAAAATATTTTGGTGCTGCCAACGGTATAAAAACGGAATCTACCGTACATAATGTGCGTATTAGTGGCTTGAGGCCTGCAACGCGCTATCGCTATCGTGTATATGCGCAGGAAGTTTCAAGCCACGAAGCTTATGTGGTTAAATACGGTGATATTGTTGCAGCAAAAGCTTTTCAGGCAAAATTGCCTGCATTTACAACAAATGATAAGCAAGCTAGAGAGGTCCATTTTGCGGTAATCAATGATATGCATCAACGGAATGAGGTGATCAAAGGCTTACTCAATCAGGTTAATTGGAAGCATAACAACTTGGTTTTTTTTAATGGTGATATGCAGAATAACTCGCTGAATGAGGAACAGATTTTCAGTGCTTTTATGGATACCGCCGACAGCATTTTTGCCGACCATATTCCGATGTATTATGCTCGAGGAAATCACGAGACACGGGGGCAATTTGCCAGCGAATTTCCCCGTTATTTTCCGACAGAAACAGGGCAGTTGTATTATTTATTACGTGTTGGGCCTGTCTGCTTTGTTGTATTGGATACTGGAGAGGATAAACCGGATTCAGACGTTGAGTATATGGGAATAGCTGATTTTGATGAATATCGAACGCAACAAGCCGCTTGGTTAAAGGAAGCACTAAAAAGTCCGGATTATGTAAATGCACCGTATAAAGTAGTTATCGGACATATTCCTCCTTTTGGGGGCTGGCATGGAGATAAAGACGTTGCCGATAAATTTGTGCCCTTATTGAATGAAGCTGGAGCTCAAATTATGTTATCTGGTCATTTGCACCGGCATGTTAAAAAAGAAGCGGATGCCAATACCCATTTCCCGGTACTGGTTAACTCCAATGCTGCTATCTTGAAGGCAAAAGCTGACGCTTCTCAATTGCAAATCGATATGTTTGATCTGAATGGTAAGAAAATCGATTCGGTTACGCTTAAACCGAGTAGATAATACGTAATACAGACCAAAAAACGTCATATCGAGTGAAATGCAGTTAGTCGAGATATCTCAATGCCGCTACTTTGTTCTAATGTGTTGATTTGGTCTTCTAAAGGTTAATTTGTAGTACAGCGTAAATTTTTTTATGTTTGAATGTTTAAGAAACATTGAATATCTTTCAACAACTCCTTTCGCAGATTATCCAAACCTCCGTTTTGGAGTGGTTTGCTGTTGTGACTGCATTTGCGTGCATTTATCTCGCTACGAAGCAGCATATCCTGAATTGGCCGATCAGTATTTTCAGCGTATTGGCTTATGCAGTTCTTTTTTATGAGGGTAAACTTTATGGTGAAATGAGCTTACAAGGGTATTATCTTTTTACGGCTATATACGGTTGGTACTATTGGCTGAAGCGAAAGCAGACTCATCAAAAACCGGTAGTTCGTTTTCGCGCTAGGGAAATGGGACTGGCGATAGGATTGGTGATCGTTTTTTCCATACTTTTGGGATTATTTCTACACCATTTTACAGATACCGATGTCGCTTATATCGATGGCACGCTAGCCTCTATTAGTTTTGTTGCCCAATTTTTAATGACTAGAAAGGTGTTGCAAAACTGGTTAATGTGGGTTGTTGTTGACCTGCTGTATATTCCCCTTTTTGTCTACAAAGGATTTATGCTTACGGCCGTATTATATGTTTTTTTAGCATTTATTGCCTGGCGTGGTTATCTTGACTGGAAAAAATCATGGATCACAAATCACTACTAAAGATTGCGGTTGTAGGACCTGAGTCAACAGGTAAATCATGGGTGTCTGAACGATTGGCGCGCGCCTATGGTACGATTTGCGTGCCCGAATATTCCCGTGAATACTGCCGTAATCTCCATCGGGATTATACCGTACAAGACGAGTTAAATATCTATTACGGACAATTGGCACTTGAACGGAGCTTAGAACCCTTAGCACAACATGGACTCCTGTTTTGTGATACTACTTTTATGACGGTAAAGGTATGGTGTGACTATTTATTCGGTGATACACCAACCGAGGTAAACGAGCGCTTACAGGTGCATCATTATGATTTTTATTTATTGATGGACATTGATTTGCCTTGGGAAGATGACCCTCTGCGCGATTTCCCTGCACCTGAGCAACGGCGGCACTTTCTTCAGGTCTGGGAAAATGAGTTAATTGCGCTTCATGCCGACTACCAATTGATCAGTGGTTTGGGCGAAGAGCGCTTCCTAAATGCGAAGAAAGCAGTAGATGAATGGCTTTTTTGAGTTTTAAGTTATAAGGTATTTTGAGTTTTAAGTTATAAGGTATTTTGAGTTTTAAGTTATAAGGTATTTTGAGTTTTAAGTTATAAGGTATGAGTTTTAAGTTTTAAGAGGTATAAGGTGTGAGGAGGTATAGTAGGCTATAAGGTGTAAGGTCTGATAAGGACTAAAAATTCACCAGTGGTCGGATGGGCTCAACACCGAATAACAAACAACCGTAAATCAACAACGAATTAATCCGCTTTCTTCGGAAATAACAAAGAAGCGATGATACTTACCGCTAAAATACCAACAATAATATATAGCGAATGAGCTGTTGTAAAGCCTATAGCTGCTAACCAATGATGAGCTAACATTTTGATGCCGATAAACAGTAATAAAAACGATAAGCCAATTTTGAGGTAATGGAACTTATGAATGATGTTAACCAATAAAAAGAACATCGAACGCAAACCCAGAATGGCAAAAATGTTGGAAAAGAATACCAAATAGGGATCTTTCGTTACCGCAAAGATGGCAGGAATGGAGTCGACCGCAAAAATCAGATCAGTAAATTCGATAACCAATAATACCAACAGTAGAGGGGTGATGAATTTTTTTCCATTTTCCTTATAAAAGAAGCTGTGGCCTACAAATGTGGGATGTACCGCAAAATATTTGGAAGCAAATCGGACAATTTTATGGTTTTCTGGATCAATGGCTTCCTCTTTATTACGGTTAATGAACATACTTATTCCGGTATATATCAGGAAAATACCAAATAAATAAAGTATCCATTCAAATCGACTGATAAGGGACGCTCCTAGGAAAATAAAAAGAAAACGCATGATCACAGCTCCTATAATACCCCATACCAATACCCTATGGTAAAATTTGGCTGGTACACCAAAGGAGCTGAAGATAAGGACCATGACAAATATATTATCTACAGAAAGGGCATACTCGATGACATAGCCGGTAATATACTCTAAGGCTAAATTCTTTTTATAGATTTCCAGACTGGCTGCAAAATCGTTGGGTATCAGTTTGATTTGGTGTAGATGTTCTCTGGTAATTTCCTGTAGCTCGGCAAAATTGGTAATGTCATGAAGTTTATCTCCCCACAAACGGAGGATAACATAGAAGGCTAAGGCAAAGGCGACCCAAATACCACTCATGATAGCAGCTTCCTTAAAGGAAACTTCATGGTCTTTTTTGTTGAAGAGACCAAGGTCAATAGCTAACATGAGCACAATAAAAGCTAAAAAACCAAAGAAAAATAGCCATTCATTTGCCATGGTATCACTTATTACGTTCTGTTGTAAAACGGACCAGTTGTTCTAAACCTGTTTTGTATTGACTTTCCGGAAAAGCTTGCAGGATACGGAAGGCGTCTTCCTGATAAGCTAACATTTGTTTCTGGGCATAGGTTAAACCACCACTGGCACGCACAAAATCGATAACTTCCATGACTTTCTTTTGGTCTTCATTGTGATTTTTTACCAGGTTGATGATGTAACGTTTGGTTTTCCGATCGGTATTGTTCAATGCATAAATCAGCGGTAGGGTTAATTTTTTCTCTTTAATATCGATCCCTAAAGGCTTACCTACATCATCAAACCCAAAATCAAAGAGGTCGTCCTTAATCTGGAAAGCAATGCCTACTTTTTCTCCAAAAGCATGCATCTGGTTAACAATTTCATCGGAAGCATGGGTTGATGCGGCACCGCAAGCACAGCAGGAAGCAATTAAGGAAGCTGTTTTTTGCCGAATGACTTCAAAGTAAACGCCTTCATCGATATCCAATCTACGGGCTTTTTCCATTTGTAGTAATTCTCCTTCACTCATTTCGGTAACCGCTTCATTTAAAATACGAAGAAATTCAAAGTCTTGGTTTTTTACGGATAGGGAAAGGCCTTTACTTAATAGAAAATCACCCACCAATACGGCGATCTTATTCTTCCATAAGGCATTTACGGAAAAAAAACCCCGTCGTTGATAAGAATTATCTACGACATCATCGTGTACTAAAGTAGCGGTATGGACTAACTCTACCAAAGCTGCACCTCTATGGGTTGATTCATTGATTTCACCACAAGTGCCGGCAGCGAAAAAAACAAACATCGGACGCATTTGCTTGCCTTTCCTTTTCACAATATAGTGCGTGATTCTATCAAGCAGAGGAACGGAACTACGCATGGACTCCTTGAACTTTAATTCAAAAGTATCCAGTTCTTGATCGATTGGTTTTTTAATTTCCTCTAGTTTTAGCATGTAAATACCGTTGATAAAAAGCCCTAAAACACCGAATAGCATTATGCGGAGTGTCCGACGAATTTTTCTCCGTTCGTTTGTGATGCACTCGGCCACTATGCTGCAAAGAGAGCGCCACAAACATAATAAAAATTCCTAATACGTAGCTTGATCTATCTTTTTACAAGTCATCTCTCCGGTCAAGATTATCCACTTGTTTCCGCCAAATTTTAGTATCAGGTCTGACTTGTTTATAGCGATTAGCCATTGACGAAAAGAGCATGGTTTCTTTAGTTCCTAAGGCTAGATAACCTAAACGGCCCAAACTACTATCAAAGAGGTTGAACACTTTGTTCTGCAGCGAAGTATTGAAATAGATCAGTACATTGCGGCAGCTAATTAGCTGGAATTCATTGAAGGATCCATCAGAAACTAAGTTATGTTGACTGAAGATGATGCGTTGGGTGAATTCGCTGTTTAATTTGGCATGATGATAATTCGCTGTATAATAAGATGAAAATTCCTCGGTACCTCCCGCCTGTATGTAGTTCTCCGAATAAAGCTTCATGCGCTTTAGGTTAAAAATGCCTTGCCGGCCATGTTCTAAAACAGCAGGATTTAAGTCGGTTGCGTAGATTAATGTCTTTTGCAATAAATTGGCTTCCTTCATCAAAATGGCGATGGAATAGGCTTCCTCTCCAGTTGAACAACCTGCTACCCAAATTCTAATAAACGGATAGGTACCCAACGTAGGGATAATATGATCGCGGAGATAGCGGAAAAAGTCTGCATCGCGAAACATCTCGGTTACATTGACAGTGATATTTTCGATGAACCGTTTCAGATAGGTCTTGTCAGCCTTAAGTCGATAACGCATCTCCGCAAAACTTGGAAATTTATCGGTAGTGAATAATCGGTTGACCTGCCGTTTTAAAGAAGCTTTGCTATAATCTCTGAAATCATAACCGTATATCTCTTGCAAATCATTAATGAGTAAATCCAATTCAGCGTCTTCAATTGCAGGAATTTGCCACATATACTATTGCAGATGTTTATTGATGAGTTTCATAAGGATATCAATGTCAATAGGCTTGGATATATAATCGTTTGCTCCGGCGGCTAGGCACTTTTCTTTATCGTGCGCCATAGCTTGGGCAGTAACAGCGATGATCGGAAGATCACGGGTACGTACGTTATTCTTAATTAAGTTGGTGGCCTCGTAACCATCGATATCGGGCATCATCATATCCATAAGCACTAATTTAATGGTATTATCATTCGAGATTTTCGCTATACCTTCTTTCGCGCTGTTTGCCGTTACGGTCAGGTAACCTCTTGATTTTAAAACAGCGCAAAGGGCCAAAATGTTTAACGGTTCATCGTCAATAATCAGTACTTTGTACAGATGATTGTTATTTACTGGTAAAGCCATACACGTAATAAAGAAATTAATTGGTCAATATCGACGGGTTTTGAAATGTAGTCGGAAGCTCCTGCAGCAATACATTTTTCCCGATCACCCATCATGGCTTTCGCTGTTACTGCAAGTATGGGTAAGTTTTTAAACCGTTTATCTTGCCGGATACGCGATGTGGTTTCATAACCATCCATTTCTGGCATCATCATGTCCATTAGTACGATGTCTACTTTAGTGGCATTGTTTTGTAAGAGGGAGAGGGCTTCTCGCCCATTGTCTGCTGCCATTACATTAATTTTATAGCGTTCCAGCGCTTTCGTTAAAGAGAATATATTTCGAATATCATCATCCGCAATCAATACGGTCTTTCCATTTAGTATTTCATTTAAACTACTATTAAGCTGTAGCTTTTCTTTTTTTGCCAATGGCTCTTTGGCCTCTTCTACGATATGTAAGAATAGGGCAACTTCATCTAATATACGCTCATACGAATGGGCTGTTTTTACAACAATGGAATCGGCATATTGCTTAATTTTTATTTCCTCGGCAGGTGAGAGATGTTTACCTGTAAAGATGATTACCGGAAGATTTTCCATACCCGCATCGGATTTAATGGTTTCCAATGTTTTATACGCTTTGGCATCAGGGATACCCATGTCCAAGATTACACAGTCGGCTTCATGACTTTTTAATAGGTTTATGCCCGATTGAATGTCTTTACTGATATCAGTCTTTACAGCAAAGCTTTCCAGATAATGTGCCAGTGCTTGGGCGTGCTTCAGGTTGTCTTCGATAATCAATACTTTCCGGGGGCCATCGGATAAAGCGACCTCTACACGACTAAAAATCTGTGCCATTTGCTCTAAGGCCATTGGCTTTCGGATAAAATCGATAGCTCCCTTGGTTATACTCTCACGTTTGACTTCATGTGACGACATGATATGCACGGGAATATGGCGTGTAGTGGGATTACTTTTGATTTCATCCATGACCTGCCAACCATTTTTTACCGGAAGTTCGATATCTAATAAAATGGCATGTGGTATATATTTTTCTGCCAATTCAATACCAAGGTCGCCTCTTACCGTTGTAATGACTTTGTAGCCATTTTTATGGGAGAAATCCATTAGGGCACGAGCAAATTTGGTGTCATCTTCTATAATGAGCAGCAATTTATCACCGTCGGTAATGGTATCGCGATCATCATCCAGTTCATTTGGGATGGTGTCACTGATGAATGGGATGGGGCGCAGTATTTGTTGTTGCACCTTTCCCACTACCGGCAGAATGTTTGTGCTTGAACCTGTCAGACTACTGGCAGATTGTTGGCTGTTCGTTGTTGTCGCCTGCTCATCTTCTTTTTTCTCGGGTTGAGCAATAGGTATGGTTGCAATGAATTCGGCTCCTTTGCTTACCTCGCTATTAATCTGTAGAGATCCGCCTAATAGCTTGGCTAATTCTTTGCTGATTGATAAACCAAGTCCGGTACCACCAAATTTTCGACGCGTAGAACCGTCAGCTTGTTGGAATGCTTCGAATACCAATTGATGCTTTTCTTTGGGAATTCCGATGCCTGTATCCTTCACGGAAAAATCTAAAAACCCATCTTTTTCTTTCGTAGGCCGGACACTCAGCGTTACGGAACCTTTCGCGGTAAATTTAAGGGCATTGGAAATTAAATTTCTTAGAATTTGTTGAAGTCGGAGGTTGTCTGTTTGAATCTTTTTAGGAGCGGCTTGATCTATTTCGATATTTAATTGTAAGCCTTTTTCTTTAGCCATAGGGCCAAATAGATTCGTCAAATCGTTGGTGATATTTTCTATTGCAATGTCGTCATACGTTAATGACATCTTACCGGCTTCAATTTTTGATAAATCGAGAATTTCGTCAATCAAGGTTAATAAGCCGTTGCCGGAGGCCTGTATGACGTTGGCATATTCGATTTGATCTTCCAGTAAATTCCCTTCATTGTTCTCACTTAAAAGCCTGGAAAGTAATAAAATGGAGTTTAGTGGTGTACGGAGTTCATGCGACATGTTAGCGAGAAATTCCGATTTATACTTCGTGCTGATCGCGAGGTCTTCCGCTTTTTTCTGAATTTCCAAGTTCCGTTCTAAAATGACTTGATTTTTCTCTTCCAGTGCCTGTGATTTTATTTCGAGCTCTTGGTTGGCTTCTAATAATTCTTCTTGCTGTACCCGCAGCTCTTCTTCAGATGCCTGCAATTTATTTGCCTGTGCTTCTAATTCAACGTTTAAATTTTCTAATTCACTTTGTTGCGCTTGAAGTTCTTCTGTTTGTGCTTGGGTTTCTTCCAGTAATTCCTTCAGGCGAATCCGACTTTTTATGGCGTGTATAGCGGTACCAACGTTAATCGAAATACTATTGGCAAAAATGAGTGCGGCCTCATGCATCGGTTTTATCGAAGCAATTTCGATTACGCCTTCAACATCATTTTCATAAAGTAATGGAATGATTAACACCCATTGAGGCCTACTGATGCCTAAGCTTGTCTTTACCGTTAAATAATCTTCCGGAAGATCGGTCAATAAGATGCTCTTTTTTTCTGAAGCGGCTTTCCCAACTAGTGTCTCTCCCGTTGTTATACGTTGCGGTAATTGCGAGCGGTCGGCCACCCCCACGTTGCTGAATAACTCAAATGTTTTTCCTCCATCGTGCATATAATAAGTGCCTAGTGCTCCCTCCAGGTATTCAACAAGAGCGGTGAGCACATCTAAGCTGAATTCTTTTAGGTTACTTCGGCCGATTAGCAGATTATTGATTACGTTTTCACCGCTTTGGATCCACAATTGTTTTTTATCTTGGAGTGAATGCGATTCTAGTGAATTCTTCATATTCAACAGCGCATGACGCAAAACATCGTGATCCCCCTTGGGATTAATCGGAAATTCATAGTTTTCTTTTCCGATTTCATTCGCTGCAGTGGCAAGCTCTTGATAACTTTTGTCGATTTTATAGATGGCAATGGCTACCTTGCCTAAATCATCCTTAGCAAAAGTGGGTAGGGCAATGTTGGTGTGTCCCATTGCTAGCTTAGTAGCAACTTCTTGCAACTCAAATAGGTGTGTGGCAATATTTTTAAGCACCATATAGAGTAAACCGATAATGAGCAAGATGCAGACGAGTAATACACCTCTGCTAAAATTCCGATCGTATATTTCGCTTCCGTAAACATCGGAAGCATTTGCACTAATTTCTTGGATGGTAATTGCTAACTGTGATTTTAGAAAGTCTGCTGCCGTACCGGAAATGTTCCACCATTCTTCCGCGCTGAATTTCTCAGGTAATGTTTTGCTGTCGTATACCGTTTTATAGAAGGTTAAGGTTTGGTTAAATGCAGGATTATCTTTTAAGCGTTTGAGGTGTTGTTCATGATTTCTTCTATCTAAACTCTCCAACTCTTTAACATAGGACTGTAAAAGTTCGTAGTTTAGGTTGAAGTTTGGAAGATCTAATTTATTTCGTGAACTATCGGCATAAACGAAATAAATATTCAACCGTAAAACGGCGAAATAATTGACCATATTGGAAAGGATTTCGCGAAGGGTAATACGCGTACCTAATGTTTTTGTAATATTGGTATAATCGGTTGATACCTCCGAAAAAGCAGCTAATCGTTCCGTTATTTTCTGATAATTATTAAAAATCTCTTCATAACCCATCTTGCCATTATTCAGGTTGCTGCGCCAGATGGGTAACTCATTAATAAAGGTGTATTCGGCATAATCGGCATTGAGCCCACTATCGGTATAAAAATTCAGTTGCTGTATGGCTTCATCTGTTTTGGATTGTTGTACACCTAAGGCCCCATTATCGTTTTTGTTAAAGATCTTGCTTAAGCTCAATCGCCGTTCTTGCTGTAATTGTTCAATCAAGTTGTCGGTGGTTAAGGCTAAACTAATACGGTTAATGAAGTTATTTGCTCCTTCAATTCGCTGACCTTTTTCCTTTTCCAATAAATAAAAGAAAAATAGCAGAGTCATTAAAGGCACAAAGCCTAGAAGGGCCAGTTTATAATTGAGCGGAATAAGATTAAACCGGTTTTTCATTTGCATAATTTGTTTATTCATTACTTAATTGTTTTTTATAGGCATTCATGCTGCCTTTGGCGGTTTTAATGGTAATGAAGTTTGCATAACTTATTTATAGCCTTTTGTTTATGGTGATTTATGCAGGTTTCAATTGCATAATTGTTTATGTATAACCTTTCAAAGATATAAATGAACGCGTTACACTCGTTTTTTTTAATGGTGAATGAAGCTTGTATCATTTATAAATGTTGATGAAATGTGCATAAAGGCCTATAGGCTCCCTAATAGGATTACTTGTTTATGGGTAATTCAAAATAAAAGAACGAACCGTTGTTTACTTCGCTTTCTACGCCATACACTCCCTTATGGCGTTCGATGATCTCCCTACAGATATATAGTCCCATACCTAAGCCTTGAAATTTATAAGACGATTCTTCGACCCGATAAAACTTATTAAATAGTTGATCCAACTTGTCTTTCGGAATCCCAATGCCAAAATCCCGTACACCAATTTTTACTTTATTGTCTGAAAGCACTTCACTAACGACGTGGATTTCTTCAGAGTTCGGGGCATATTTTATGGCATTCGTCAGATAGTTGATCAATACTTGCTCCAAACGCATTTCGTCACCATAAATTAATGTATCTTGATTTCCTATTCGTTTAAACACATGCCTTGGATGCATTTGACTAATGTTTTCAATAGTATTGTTGATGAGCTTTTC
The DNA here is from genome assembly GCF_039542865.1 of Olivibacter ginsenosidimutans. Classification (NCBI taxonomy): domain Bacteria; kingdom Pseudomonadati; phylum Bacteroidota; class Sphingobacteriia; order Sphingobacteriales; family Sphingobacteriaceae; genus Olivibacter; species Olivibacter ginsenosidimutans. The sequence goes on from NZ_BAABIQ010000043.1 coordinate 246,348, forward strand.
GACGGAGATATACTGAAAGTTGAATTTCATTTTACCGCTTTCAATTTTGGAAATATCTAAAAGATCATCGATCAGATCACGTAGTTTGTCTAATTGTGCGCTTGTTTTAGCCAAATAGTTGGTGAGTTTCTCATTGTTCTTCGTTTCAGGTAAGCGTTCCAACAATTGTAAATAACCCCTAACGCTTGTAAGAGGTGTTTTTAATTCATGGCTGGCGATACTGATAAATTCATCTTTCTTATTTTCCAATTGTTTGCGATGTTCTATTTCCTGTTTAAGCTTTTCTTGCATCTCATGCATCGCTTTGGCCTGCTCCGATAAACGATAAAAGGTCTTTACTTTGAGTAGTAATATATCTGGATCAAAGGGTTTAGTAAGATAGTCAATTCCCCCGGTCTCATATCCTTTGGTAATAAAGCGTTTTTCTGTATTTACAGCTGAAAGGAAAATAATGGGTGTATCTACCGCTTTACTATAGCCGGAAATAAGTTCAGCAACTTCAAAACCATCCATTCCTGGCATTTGCACATCCAGTATAATCAGTGCGTAGGTGGTTTTAAAAACCTTTTTTAATGCTTCTTCGCCAGAAGATGCGGTGTCTACCTTGAAATGATTAGCTTCTAAGAACTTCTGTAAAGAAATCAGGTTCTCTTGCTTGTCATCAACAATTAGTATCATGTTGGGATGTGCTCGTTTAATATTTTGTTGACTGATTCGTTTAATTATCTGTCACGCCCTATTTTGAACATAAGTGCAAAAGCAAGGTCGTCTAGTTTAATAGCTTGTTATAACACAAGTTTAGCGAATTTTTTAAGATAAGCAAAGGTTGGCATAAGTTTTAAGAGGCATGGGGCATAGGGTGTACGTTTTAGGTTATTTGTTAGCAGTATCAAGACACCTTTTGAGTTGTGCGTTACCCGTTATGCGTTACGAGTTTTGCATCAAGATTTTTTTAGTAGTAGCAGCCCTTTTAGTTGCAATAGCAGTAGCAAGCGGCACTTCTTGTTTTGTTCGCTATTAGACTGCTACTGCCTTTGCACGTGCTGCTTATAGCCTATAGCTTACAGCCTGCTGCTTTTTACTTTGAATTATAAAATCAAAATCAACACTAAAATAATGATAATAATAGCACCAACGGATAGATAAACCCCTCCACTACCAAGAGCGCGAGCACGCTTATTCATTTCTCTTAGTTCTTTCTTTAAGGCCTTTCGCTCAACCTTGGTTAACTTAGACTTATCCATCGCCTTAATTTCCTCTACCCTGTTTTTCATCTCACTGATCTGTCGGGCAGCTTCTTCTTCAGAAACTTCTATTTTCTTTGGGTGTTTCTTAGAAGCTGCATGTGCAGGGGGAGCGCTGAATGTAAACGCAAGCATTAGTACAGTTAATAAGGCATAAATTTTTGCTTTCATAAGTTTTAATTTAATGTTACGTAAATGTTTGGTATATAATTTATACGTTTTTACAAACCAATGAGGGGATGCTTTTGTTTTCTTAAATTTCTTTTACCACTTTTCCTGTTACCACGAATTGTTGTCCGTCGCCTTTAGGTAATAGAAAGGTACCTGTCAGACTGCCAAACGCAGGCAACAAAAAATAAGGGTATTGAAAGTGAAAACAAGGAAGTTTAAGCGACTGTTTTCCTAAACCCTTCAGACTGGCCGCTGGATGGATATGTCCGGCCATATTGAGCATTCCATAGGGAATATTGTCCAGTGGCGCATGAGAAAAGATCATCTTGTCTTCTATTAAGCTTTCTTTATACGTTAACAAATTTGCCTGATCATAGTGTGTAGGAGAAAGGATGTCGTGATTGCCCAGAATGAGTATAAGGTTAAGCCATGGGTAGCAGTTCACGAATTCCAGAAAGTATTGCCATGATGCATTAGCAATGCTGTGAAACAGATCACCCAAAAAAATAATTCGGTTAGGATTGTATTTTACGATGAGGTGATGTAATGTTTTATAATCACGTTGGGTACCTGCCGATGAAGGGATAATGATGCCTGATTTCCTAAAGTGCGCCGCTTTTCCGAGGTGAACATCTGCAATGACTAAGGTATGGGTATGAGGCAAAAAGACACATTTTTCTACCAATAAATAAACAGTTATACCATTCAGCTGAATAGGAAGGTAATCCATCATTCTAATTGTGCAATAATTTTAGTTAAGCGATCTTCCAGCGCTTCATTGCTAAAGCGTTCGCGGAAAGACTCTGCAAATATAGGAAAAGCAAAAGGGGTAAGTCGTGTTGTATGTTTGATGACAATTTCTTGTGTGGATATGCGCTTAAATGCAGCTTGTAACCGTGCATAGTCCAATTGAAAATCGAACACTTCGTCATAAGCTTCCTTCAGTAGTAGATTATCTGGTTCGTATTCTTCAAATACCTTGAAGAAAAGTCCTGAATTAGCCTGCAAATGCTTGGTTTTGATTTTTCGTCCAGGATAACCTTGAAAGACCAGTCCAGCAATACCGGCAATATCGCGAAATCTTTTTCTAGCCATTTCGGTCATATTGACGCTTTGTTGGACATCTTGGCTAAGCTGGTATGTAGTCAGTAAGCCTTGCTCGATCGCTTCCTCAATAAAAACTTCCTGATCGCTTAATAATTCAAAGCCATAATCATTTAACGCTACTGAAAAGGTATAGGCCTTTGTTTTTCCTAAGCGATGGGCAATTAATGCAGCCATTCCTTCGTGTACAAACTTTCCTTCAAAAGGATAAAAAAAGAGGTGAAAGCCCTCTTTAGTTTGCGTTTTTTCGATAACGAGCCTATTGCCATTAGGTAGTGCACTTCGTTTTTCTTGCTCTTGAAACAGTGGGGCTAAGAATAACATCTCCGGTTCCTGAGGAAGGGATTGATCCTGCCATTGATTCAGCATATGGCGGATAGCAATTGACAAATGGGTGGATAGGGGAAGGCGTCCGCCCATCCAGGAGGGAACCAAGCCCTTCTTTTTAGTCGATATTTTAACAATGGCCCGTAAATCTTTTACTCGCAATAATTCTAGGTTTTTGCCTGCAAACCAAAACGTATCGCCTGTTTTCAAACGAGAAATAAACCACTCTTCAATGCTGCCGATGTATTTTCCACTTAAATAATGCACACTCATCATGGTGTCGCTTACAATGGCGCCGATGCTTAGCCGATGCTGCATGGCTATTTTTCGGCTTACGACCTTATAAAGCCCGTCTTCCACCATAACTTTATGGAATTCATCATAAGCATCCAGCGTTTTCCCCCCTTGGGTAATTAACAATAGACATTGACGGAATTCAGCCGGTGTGATGGAAGCAAAGCAGTGTGTTTGCAGGATTTCAGGATAAATTTCCTGCGGTTTAAAGCCATCGCCAACAGCAAGTGTTACCAGATATTGAATGAGCACATCAAAGGAACGAATGTAGGGAATTCTGTTTTCCATGAGTTTATGCTGTTCTGCATAGCGTAAGGCAGCTCCCTCCATAATTTCTAAGGAATGGGTTGGGACAAACCAAATGTTGCTGGTTGCTCCCGGCTGATGTCCGCTGCGCCCTGCGCGTTGTAGAAAACGGGCAATACCCTTAGCCGAACCCACTTGAATAACGGTATCTACCGGGCGAAAGTCGACGCCTAGGTCGAGGCTGCTGGTACAGACTACCGCTTTTAACGTACCCTTATGCAGACCTTCTTCTACCCATTGCCGGATTTCTTCACTCAAAGAGCCGTGGTGTAAAGCGAGGATACCTGCCAAATCAGGTTGCAGTTTTAGTAGCTCTTGGTACCATATTTCCGCTTGTGAACGTGTATTGGTAAAAATTAAGGTTGTGCCACTTTGATTAATGATATCCAATACTTTGGTGGCCAGATGAATCCCAAGATGGCCGCCCCAAGGGAATTTTTCTAATACATCCGGTAATACCGTTGTAATTTGTGTTTTTTTAGGTAGGTTGGCTCGAATAACAAGGCCATTATGCTGGCCCCCCAGTAAGATTTGCTTCGCTTCCTCTAGATTACCGATAGTAGCAGAAATTCCCCAGATTTGGAGTTTTGGATTAAGATGCTTTAATCGGGATAAAGCCAATTCGGTAAGTACACCGCGTTTACTTCCCAATAGTTCGTGCCATTCGTCTACAACGATAAATTGGATTTGTTTTAATCGGTTGGATGCACCCTTTTGTGCCAGCATCAGGTGAATACTTTCGGGTGTAGTAATGAGTACATCAGGATGCTCCAGCAGTTGCCTTTTCCGCTCTTTAAGCGAGGTATCCCCTGTGCGTAAAGCAATGTCCAATTGTAAATCGAGGTCTTCATTTACCCGGTTTAGGGCCAATACAATTTCTTGGGATAAGGAGCGTAAAGGAGTTATCCATAGGCAGAAAACGCCATGGCTTGCCTTTTTAGGATGTTTTTGACGATAAGCTACCAACTGTTCTACTATCCCAAACCAGAGGGCATAGGTTTTTCCATATCCCGTTGGTGCATTTAACAGGCCCGATTCACCGTCAATAACGGCTGCCCAGGTTTCCCGCTGGAATTGATGGGGTTTCCAATGCTTTTGTTTAAACCATTTTTCCGCTAGCATGTTTTTAGAGTTGTGTGTTGCCAGTTGCGCGTTGCCCCTCCATACACCTTATCCCTCATACCTTATTTAGTTAATCGTTGTTCGTACGTCCATAGCCCTACACCCTACACCCTACACCTCATACCTTAAACGTATTACTTAAAACTAAAGCAACGCTAATAAATCTGCCTTCGTATTGGCTTCCTTTGCTGCTTTATCACGCCTCCAGCGAACAATTCTGGGAAAACGCAAGGCAATACCAGATTTATGCCTTGGCGATGCACTAATGCCTTCAAATGCCAATTCAAATACTAAAGTAGGGGTAACGCTACGTACAGGCCCAAATTTATCTAAGGTATGCCGTTTAATCCAGGCATCGACTTCCAACAGTTCCTTATCTGTCAATCCAGAATAAGCTTTGGCAAAAGGTACCAGTTCATCTCCATCCCAAACAGCAAACGTATAATCCGTATATAAATTAGCCCTTCTGCCATGCCCTCGTTGACCATAAATGAGTACACCATCAATGGTGTAAGGATCTATTTTCCATTTCCACCAATTCCCCCGTCTTCGTCCGGCTTCATAGATGCTATTTTTTCGTTTAAGCATAACCCCTTCACAGCGGTAATCATGTGCTTTATTTTTTTCTTCTTCTACATCATTCCATGTTTGGCAGGCAACGCGTGGTGAAATCATCAATGGTACATGGGCCAAGGATCTTTCCGTCAACAACGTTTCCAGTAAATGCCTCCTTTCAATTAGCGGTACGTTTCGGATATCTTTCCCCTCGTATTCCAGCAAATCATAGCAGATCATTGCTAATGGTGCGGTCTCTAGAATTTTTTTGTTCAATTGTTTTCGTCCTATTCGGGTTTGCATGATGACGAAGGACAATACCTGTCCATCTTTATAAGGAAGGATCTCTCCATCGATAACTGTTCCATCCGGCAGTAATTGTTTTAAGGGATGGAATTCAGGAAATTTATCGGTTAATAGATCTTCTCCGCGGCTCCAAATATAAAGATGGCCGTTTCGAACAATCAATTGGCCTCGAATGCCATCAAATTTACGTTCAATGAGCCAATCCGCTATATCCCCTAAACTTTCAGGAGCTTTCTCTAACGGATACGCTAGAAAAAAGGGATAAGGTTCAAAACTTTTTTCTTGCAAGAGATCATCGATCAGCAATTGTTGTATGGGAATGGTTGTAGGATGCCAATTACCCATTAGCCGATGCGCTAGTTCATTTTCACTTTTATCATACGTTTGTGCGAGTGCTTTAATGACGAGTTGTTTAGATACCCCCATTCTAAAATTTCCGGTGATCAGTTTATTAAATATAAATCGTTCTTCGGTAGGGGTTTCCATCCAACGTTCTTTGATTGCGTGTAGCACCTCTTCATCTGTCAAGGCGCTGAAGCTGGCTAGAAAAGCCATTGTTTGACTTAAAGAATAGGCTTTTTCTGTCCTAGGTTGCGGTAAACAAAGCGCAATCGTTTCGGCCAGATCGCCTACCACATGATAGGATTCCTCAAATAACCAAGTGGGGAGCTGTGCCAGTTCAATAGCCGCCTGACGAAGCAAAGCGGTTTTAATAAAGCGGCCTGTCGACTTTCCGATGAGCAAATAAATGCACCACAGTGCATCTGCTGGTGCTGTCTGGTTAAAATAAACAACTAAGGCATTAACCTTAGCGTTGGTAGAGGTGGTGCGATCGACTTGCTGGAAAAGTTCATTCAAGGCCTTCATCCTTTTCCTCCTCTAATAATAGGTCATCTTCATATAACGTATCTACTTCCATTGCGTTGAGTGCATAATTTTCACGTAACCATTTCGCGTAGGTAGCTTTGTATCCATGTGTAACGTAAATATTCTCTGCTCCAGTTGCGGTAATCGCTTCGTTAAGCTGGTTCCAATCGGCATGATCGGATAATACAAATCCTCGGTTAACATTTCTGCGTCGTCTTGCACCGCGGAGTTGCATCCAGCCACTGCAATAGGCTAACGCATAAGGAGCGAACTTTTTGATCCAGGATGATCCCAGTGCACTGGGAGGCATAATAACGATATACGACGCCTTTTGTTCCCGGATAGCTTCGGCCGATGCGTAAGTAACTGGATGTAGATTATGCCCAGCTTGAATAAGCTTGGCCTGGATATTAGCAATAGCACCATGGGCATAAAGGGGTAAGCCTGCTTCGGAAGCGATCTCGATTAAGCGTTGTGCCTTACCTAAGGAATAACCGATGAGCAGCGAATTGAGCTGCCGTTGGCGGTTTTCGTCGATCCATTGCAAAATGTCTTGCTTAGCTAAGGATGCCGATGGGAATCGATATATCGGCAGACCAAACGTAGATTCCGTAACAAAATGCTGGCAACGTATAGGCTCGAAAGGGATAGCAATCCCATCATTTTCCAATTTATAATCCCCAGAAACAACCCATGTTTCTCCTTTATACGTTAATTTGACTTGGGCGGATCCTATAATATGCCCAGCGGGATGAAGGGAAATGGTCACCCCATTGATTGTTAACGGTTCTGCGTAAGAGAGGCCTTGAACAGAGGTGTTCTCGCCCAATCGTAATTTTAAAAGGGGAACACTGTCGGTATGGCAAAGGTACTGCTTACTGCCAAAACGCGCGTGATCTGCATGCGCATGGGTAATGATGGCTTTATCAACCGGTTTCCAGGGGTCGATATAAAGATCGGCCCTTGCACAATAAATCCCTATGTCGTTAAAGGTTAACATTTGTTGTGAAGCAATTTTAGAGGGTATTTTCTAAAAACCCTCATACATCCAATATGAATGGTAGTGGACTTTTTAGATATATACAACAGTAAGAAAGGAAAGATGTTTGGTGCTAAAAAGCTATCTTTGCAAAGAGAACAATCTTAACATCATGCATTTTTTCAAATATCAGGGCGCAGGAAATGATTTCATTTTAATTGATAACCGTACGCATTTTTTTGATTCCCAGAACACAGCTTTAGTTGCCGAATTATGCGATAGACGCTTTGGTATCGGAGCGGATGGCTTGATGTTACTGCAAACACATGCCGATTATGATTTTGAAATGGTCTATTACAATGCAGATGGTCGTATCGGCAGTATGTGTGGTAATGGAGGAAGATGTATTGTCGCATTTGCCAAGCACCTAGGTTTGGTAGAACAGAAAACAAATTTCCTTGCCGTAGATGGAGTGCATGAAGCCACGTTAAATGCCCAGGGTGATTGGGTAAGCCTGAAGATGATCGATGTAAACAGTATCAGCCGGGATGGAGATGCCTTTGTCCTTAATACGGGTTCTCCCCATTATGTTAAGGTCGCTCATGATTTGGATCAGCTAGAAGTATATCAAGAAGGGAAGTCCATTCGTTATGCGCCAGCGTATGCTCAAGAAGGCATCAATGTCAATTTTGTAGAACCTTTAGCCGAAGGTTATGCTGTGCGTACTTATGAGCGTGGGGTGGAGGATGAGACCTTGGCCTGTGGAACGGGCGTTACAGCAGTAGCTTTGGCCATGGCTTTCGACAAAAAAATGATGGGAGATATCATGACGCCTATTAAGGCTAAAGGAGGAGATTTAACCATCCGCTTTTCCCAATCATCAGCGGGTGTTTTCAACGATATTTATTTGGAAGGGCCGGCAAATTTGGTTTTTGAAGGAACTATAAACCGGAATTGACACTAGTTATCGTTGATTTTATTTGATTTGTTATCAATTCTTTTTATGGGAAGCCCTATTGAATTGGATTTTTGTAACAAGTCCAAACTATTTTAACATATTTTAACAAAAAACTTGCAAAATATTTTCAAATGCGTAGCTTTGCCTTTGAATAATAAATAGTTAAGATAAACCATACATCTAGAAATATTTGAAGGAAGTTTATACCACACACTGCTATCACAAAAAAATAAAAAATAGTGTAGTCTGCCTTGCCGCTAATGTGGAACTTTTCTCCCTAGTTTCTTTACGTAAAAGTATGGGTAAATGGGTTGTATGTTGAACTATTGTTTGCTTGCTTATCATTCTTTTACTAGTCGTACACACCATCAATTGGGAGGGTACACATTGGTTATTAAACCGGGCGAGTAGCTCTTACTTGCCTTATCTTTACAAGTTACATTTAATATAAGTGTTGTCAATTTATATTTTAATCAATTTAATTTTTAACCACTAAACACAAACACATGAAACAAAAACTACTAAGTCTTTTTCTGATGTGTACTTTGCTCTTCGGAGCTGCGTATGCACAGGAGAGAAGGATTAGCGGTAAAGTGACCGATGAAAAGGGAGAGGCTTTACCCGGTGTATCTGTCACTGTCGTAGGAACAACAGTTGGCACACAGACAGATAGTAATGGTACTTATGCTTTAAATGTTCCAAATGGGGCAACTTCAATTAGCATTTCTTATATCGGATTTATTACCAAGGTAGAGGAAATCCAATCGAGAGATAATATAAACGTTGTACTGGCAGAGAACACAGCCCAACTTGATGAAGTTGTTGTTACTGCATTGGGAATTTCTAGGGAAGCAAAATCTATTGGATATGCGTCGTCAACAATAAAATCAGAAGAATTGACCAAGGCCCGAGAAAGCAATGTGTTGAACTCTTTAGCTGGTAAAGCTCCAGGAGTTAGAATTAATTCTCAATCGGGTACACTGGGAGGATCCTCCAAAATTGTTATCCGAGGTATCAATTCACTCGACGCTTCAGGAAACAATGTATTATTTGTGATCGATGGGATGACTATATCAAATTCAACTTCAGCTGGTGGTACTACATCGAACAATGTGGATTATGGTAATAGGTTAGGGGATTTAAGTGCCGATGACATAGAAAGTATGACAGTTCTGAAAGGTGCTGCGGCAACTGCATTATATGGATCTAGAGCGAGAGATGGTGCTGTAATTATAACGACTAAACGTGGTGTAAGAGGCTCTAAAACTTCTGTCTCTGTTAACTCTTCGGTAAGGTTTGAAAATCCGCTTATTCTTCCGGACTTTCAAAATGACTATGCTCAAGGTACTTATAATGAGGATACTAAAAAATATGAGTATAGTTTGAAATATTTGAATGGATGGGGACCAAAAATTTCAGATGTAGCCGATCAGAAATTCACGGATTTTACCGGTGACGAAGTAACATTACAAGCGTATCCAAATAACGTAAAAGATTTTTTTGATACAGGAGTTTCTTATTTTAATAATATTGCTTTTTCAGGTGGAGATGACAAGTCAGACTATCGGCTTGGACTTAGTGCCGTTAATGAAAAAGGTATTATACCAGAATCTAACTTGAAGAAATATAATTTTACTGTTAATGCTGGTAGGAATTTTAGCGACAAGTTATCTTCAAGGTTTTCGGCAGGTTACACAAGGATTGATGCAGAAGGTCGCCCTGCACAGAGTTCTAATAATACAAATATTATAACTTCTGCTGTATATGGGCTTCCACGGGTATTAGACATTAATAAAGTGAAAAATAATTTTGAAGATCCAGAAACAGGTTCGCAAATATTTATAGGGACAGACAAAACTGCAAATAATCCCTACTGGATTTTAAATTATAATAAAAATAACAATGTGGTTGATCGTTTTATTGGTTCTTATAACCTCACCTATAAACCGTTGGAATGGTTGACGATAGCGGATAATTTAGGAGGAGATATATATACAGATAAACGTACTTCTTTTACAAGAAAAGGTACGGCAGGTGTGACTAATGGAAGATTTACGAACACAAACCTCTGGTCCCGTGAAATCAACAATGATTTTATGGTGACTATCGATCAAGATCATTTGGTTGAGGACTTTAAATTTAAATTAATTTTAGGACACAATATTAATGATCGGCAAACGAGTAGCGACAACGTTGATGCTGCAGATCTCACGATTGATCAACTCTATAACTATACCAACGCTGCCAGCAAAACTCCGACATTAGGGTTCTCAAAAAGAAGGCTAGTTGGTGTATATGGAGATTTGGGAATGAGTTACAAGGAAATATTATTTCTTAATGTAACAGGACGTAACGATTGGTTTTCAACATTGCCAAAAGCAAGTAATTCATACTTTTACCCTTCCGTTAGCGGTAGTTTCATTTTTTCTGAGCTATTAAAAGATAATGGCTTTGATTGGTTAAGCTACGGTAAGGTTCGTGCGAGCTGGGCATCTGTAGGGAGTGATTTAACTGCCTATAATCTGGATTATCAATATTCACCTGTTTCAACGGTATTTTTACAATATGTGAGCTCTTCTGCAAATATATTTCCTATTGGCAATATAACGACAGCTTTTACGGGTCCTCGGATTTTACCAAATGACCAACTAAAACCTCAAAGGCAATTTTCTCATGAATTTGGTGCTGATTTGAAATTTTTAGATAATCGGATTGGATTAGATTTTACATATTATAATACAATAACAAAAGATAATTTAATTCCAATTGATGTTGCTATCTCAACGGGATATTTTTCTAAATATGTCAATGCTGGCTCCATAAGAAATACAGGTTTCGAAGTGGCACTGAACTTAGTGCCTGTAAGAACAACTGATTTCTCATGGTCAATTACTGGAAATTTCTCCCGAAATAAGCAAAGAGTAGTTGAGCTGATAGAGGGGGTGAACCTATATAGCGTTGCTAGCGGATGGAGTGGATTACAAATCCAAGCAGAAGTCGGTGAATCCCTAGGATTATATGGTACAGCCTTTTTACGGGACGAAGCGACAGGGCAGTATTTAATCGATGGCGAAAGTGGACTTAAAATAGCTGGTGATGTAAAACGTTTTGGAAGTATTTATCCGGATTGGATGTTAGGGATTAATAATGAGTTTAGGTATAAAGGGTTTACACTAAGCGGATTAATTGATATCCGTCATGGTGGAGTCTTTTATTCAGGGACAGTATCTGATTTAAGGGCGTCTGGTATGGCATTCGAAACAGGTGGAGATAGAACACCAATCGTTGATAAAGGGTTAGTTGAGCAAGGTGATGGAAGTTTAGTAGAAAATACAACGCCTGTTAAGAGCATGCAAGATTATTGGGGAAATCAAGCGAAAAGTGATAATACAGAAGGTAATGTTTTCGATGCGTCATACGTTAAATTAAGAGAAGTAATGTTATCTTATTCACTTCCTGCGAAGTTATTCAAGCGTAATATTATAAAAGGCGCTCAGATTGGCTTAGAAGCAAGAAACGTTTGGCTGATTAAAAGTCATGTACCTCACGTTGATCCAGAGTTAAATTTCTTTGGAGCAGGTAGTGTTGGAGAAGGTGTTGAATTTAATAGTATGCCTTCAACGCGATCAATTGGATTTAACGTTCGTTTGTCGTTTTAAATTTTGAAATAATGAAAAGTAAAAATAAAATTATAGTAGGAGTCTTTATAGCCCTTATGGGATTGGCATCTTGTAGTAAATATCTAGATATTAATAAGAGCCCGCTGACTGCAACAGAAGTTGAACCGAAACTATTATTTGGATATGCAATTACTGCTTGGGACGCAAATAAAAATAGTGGAGACAGCTGGTTGCCTATTTCATTATTTACACAAAACATAGCTAGTGGTGGGGACTATGGCTGGGGTAAGGAAAACGTTTATAGTTTGGGTCCTTACATGCTTGGAAATACCTGGAAGGTGTATTATAGTACAGCTGGAAATAATTTAAAACAAGCAATAGCAATAGCGGAAACTTCTGAGCCAGTGAACAACAATGCCGCTGCACAATGTAAGATCGTCTTAGCACAGCTGATGTACGAAGCGACAACACTATATGGGGACGTTCCATTTTCGGAAGCATGGGATGCGGTGAATTTCCCTTATCCAAAATACGATCCACAAAAGGATGTTTTCGAAGGAGTTTTAGGCTTATTGGATGAGGCTAAAGGACAAATAGATCCGAATAATGACTTAAAAATTAGTGACTACGATGTATATTATCATGGGGATATGGACGCATGGACTGCTTTGGCTAATTCGATTAAATTGAAGGTCTTAATGACGATGGTTGACAAGGATCCGACAAAAGCAGAAGATATTGGAGAACTAGTTTCCAATCCATCTACGTTAATCTCTTCAGCGGAAGAGGCATGGGTTCATCCTTATTTTGATAAAACAGACAACGAGAATCCTAAATATAGACTTTTGAAGGAGTACACTAATGGAGAAAATCAATGGTTCTTTGCAAACACGAATGTGTTTAAGTTTATGGAACCACACAATGATCCCCGCATTCCCCAATTTTTTGATAAAGGGCCGAAAGCTACTGGCTATAAAGCCGTAGAATCAGAGGTCTTAGCGGATGAAACAACCTCGTTAATCAGCGCATATCTGTATCGAAAAGATGCACCTTCTCCCATTTTAACTTATCAAGAGACTTTGTTCTTTGAAGCTGAAGCGTATGCTCGGGGATTAGGAGTTGCAAAGAATCTTTCGACTGCACAAGACTTGTTTAAAAGAGGTGTAGAAGCTGCAATGAATTTTTATGAAGCAGATCCTTCGGGAATTCAAACTTATTTGGCAAATGAACTTCCCGATCTAGCTACTAGTGCAGATCCGGTTAAAGAAATACATATTCAGCAGTGGATTGATTTAATGGATCGCCCTACTGAAGCATTTACGCAATGGAGACGCTCTGGTCCTGAAGGTAGTGAAATACCTGAGTTAAAAAGACCTTCAGGTGCAACCTCAGGTCCGTTAATTAGGCGTTTAACACTTTCTCCGGATGAGATAAGTGCTAATCCGAGTATTCCTAGTCCACTTCCTAGGTACACTGATAAAGTTTGGTTTGACGAATAAAATTGTTCTCAAAAGAGGATAGTATTATAAATTAGTTGGGCTCTTTTCTGTTAATTGTAAAGCCTTAAAAATACAACCAATTATAGCTGTATTTTTAAGGCTTTTTTATATGATTGCTTTGCAAATCAAAGAAATGGGACAGTTAAGAGAATTAATATAACACGTAACGCGCCATCTTTGAATATCGAGGGTAGTAATAGTTTTTGTGCTCAGCAAGTTATGCTGTTAATAATTTACCCAGCGGAGCGACGATAGCTTGGAACATAACATGTCATAGGGCTATATCAGGTTCATCCAATCAAAATACTGTTAATGTTATTGGCACTGGGAATGCTGCCGTATTAAAAGCTATTATCACCGGTCCCTGTATAGGAAATATAACTCTGACAAAAACCATATATTCTGGGGCACCAACTGCCGGCGTATTAACTGCTGAAACAGGTGCTAGTTGGGGTGTTAATAGGATCCATGCGTCTATTGATAATGTACAAAATGCTACATCATATAATTGGTATCTAGACGGGGAACTTCGTTCTGTGCATGGTAAAACAATTAATTTTCTCGTAGAAGACTGTAATGTGGAGCACACGGTAGAAGTAGAAGCTGTAAATTCGTGTGGGACATCAGCACGTTTTTTTAGAAAGGTAGTATCTTGGTGTGGCTATTAGGAAAATCATAGTGATCTTTTATCATTTGTCTCCTTTACGATGACAATTTCCAAATGTTCCTATAGCCCCCGCATAAATAACTTAATCTCGTTGTTAGCGTGAAGCATAATTTGCGTTTCGTCCATAAAAATGTTAAATTAGCTTTCAACTACGTATGCATATGCCCTATTCATGTATTATAATCGACGATGAACCTGATGCTGTTGAGATATTGACGGATTATATTCAGCAGATGCCGGAATTAAAACTGACTAATAGTTATGTAGATCCAGTTGTAGCGATGGCCGAAATTAATCAAAGTTCCGGTGTGGATTTTATTTTTATGGATATTGATATGCCCCGCATTTCAGGTATTGATCTGTCGAAATCTATCCGGGATAAATGTAACCGCTTGGTTTTTACCACGGCACATACCAAATATGCGTTTGAAGCCTTTGAAGTCGAAGCCGATGCTTATTTATTAAAACCCTTTACATTTGCTAAATTTGCTTTAACAGTAAATAAATTAATTAAAGTAGTGATAGCACCAACGGCAAAACAGGCCGCACAGAAACATTTCTATGTAAAGACAACAGAAGAGCGAAATCGATTTGTTCGGGTATATATCCCAGATATCATCGCTGTGGAGAGTGTCAAGAATTATATTAAGATTTATACAACTACTGATGAAATTGTGACTTACCTTACTTTGAAGGAAATCAAGGAAAAACTTAATGAAACGGCTAACTTTATTCAAGTTCATCGGTCATTTATTATATCAACCGATCATATTGAGAAAATTGAGGGAAGTTTAGTGAAATTACCTAAAGAAATGTTGATTCCCATAGGAACATTTTTTAAAGATGCTTTTTTTGAGTATTTGAATAAACATACCATAAAGACTGGCCGTATGAATTGACCAGCCTTTAAACCAACCAACTAAAACTATTATTTTAAACCGCCGCCGATAGTTAAAGTAACTGTCCACCATGTAGGATCTCCCTGACCTTCCGTCGTTGGACGCACGCCTTGTGGGCTGCCATTTTTTTTGTTCCCGAACAAAAAAACAGTCTTTTTTTTAATCGCTATTTTTTTCATAGTTTTCTTTTAAAATTCCTAGTTCTTAACTTAGTAAGCAAAATATTTACACAGAAGGCCTTCTAGCTTACACGAAAAGATGAAAATTGACCATATCAATCTCAAAATCCTCAGAACACACGCCATTGTATGGTCGTCATTCATACTATATGAAACCTTAATTACTTGGGTTGCTAGACAGGGATTGCCTCCATTGAAGGATTTTTTAACCTTTTATACCCTTAATATTTGTTTATTTTATGCACACGCGCATCTTCTACTAACGAACATTCTTGTTAGAAGAAAATTATGGGCATGGTTATTACTACCTATTGGTATCGTCGTGGAAATCTTAATATATTTGGTCCTCATGATGTTTGTGATTCATGTCTTGTATGGATGGCTGGGCATTAGCATCGAACCAATTGATTGGCAGAATCGGATGAATATCATTAAACCGATTTGGCGCACACTCTATTTTATAGGATTCTCTACTGGCTATTATTTTCTCATCACGTATTTAAAAGAAAAAGAACGTACTACAGCATTAGAACGGCAGCGTCTGCACCAGATTATTGGGCAGCAAAAGATGGAACAAGAATTGGGGAAGGCACAAAATGCTTATTTGCGAGCGCAAATTAATCCCCATTTTCTTTTTAATACCTTGAACTTTATCTATAACAAGACGCGTAAATCTTCTCCTATCGCCGCTGATGCCATCTTAACCTTATCAGCGATGATGCGTTATGCCGTGGAAAGTAGTGAAGAAAAGGGGTATATTCTCATTGAAGAAGAGATCGATCAAGTGCATCACTTAATCCATTTACATAAACTTCGCCAAAACCATCAGCTCTACCTCACTGTAGAGGTGCAAGATAATGTACGTAAACTGCGGATTATGCCACTTATGCTCATCACATTGACGGAAAATATATTTAAACATGGAAATCTGTCATTAGTGCACCATCCGGCACAATTAAAGATTTATACACAAAATCATACACTGTTTATCGAAACGGATAATCTTATTAATGCCATCCATAATAGCGAAGGACTGCATAAAGGATTGGAGAATATCGCTAAACGACTAAAACACAATTACGGTGACGAGGCTCATTTTAGCTACGAAACGGATGCTAGAAAACATTTTAAAACACAGGTGCAGATTAAATTGGATGTTTTGACCCCTTTTGCTCCGCAAGTAACCACTTTAAATAATATTGATAAATAATCGCTTCATGCATACGTTGATCCACAACAAATAATCGATTAACGTGCATGTGTATGAAATCCCCTATGTATTGAAATTGCTTTGCTTGCTCAAATCCGTTTAATAAATTGACGATGGATTGCAATGTTCGCTGATAGTGGTTTTCCATTATTGTTGAAAGGGGCTGATCGGACTGTTGAATAAAGACTAAAAAGGCTCGATTAATACTTTTGAAAGATGGTATACCAAAGCGATGCTCCTGGGCAAAGTGATCGGCTGTTTGTTTAATGAAGGCCAACCAGAATGATCTTTCAAATATCAATTGTGTCGACAAATCTGTTAATAAACGAATAACGAGGCGATAGACGTTGTTGCTATCCAATGCCTGTTGAATAATCGATAAACTGTAGCGACTTTCAACAGCGAAACATTTTTCTACCGTTTCTATTTCCGTTATACCATACCGTTCAGTTTCCCGATAATAGGGCTTTAGTTGGATGGCTGCTATTAGGCCGGATCTTAACTCGTCTTCGATAAACTGATTGAAGGTGCTGATCAATAAATCCAACGATGCTTGCTGCCTCAATTGGATACGTAAACGAATATGGTAATCGGGAATTGGATAACGGATAAAAAACCATTGTTTGATAGACTTACTCATCTGCTTAAGGTAAGGTCTAATCAACTGCGTTAAAATATGATTGCTCCGGGACGGATCACAATAGATTTCATAGTATAACCAATCTTGGCCAGGAAGTACAATAGACTTATTGCTTTGCTCAAATGGTATAGGTTTCGTGTTTATGGGTTGATATATGGACTCCGAGTGGTATAGACTGATTAGCTGTTGCGCTAAATAGGGTTTGCCGTATTCATCGTTAATAGGTGGCACTTTGGGTATAAAGGCTTCTGTCAGATATAAGTCTTTCTTGCCTTTGCAGTACAACAAAAAGGATTCAAGGTCTTCATCACTAAAGCGATTAAACCATAATACTTGATCGTGATAGCCGCATTTAAAATATGCAGAAACGTTTTGTGCGTCAAGCCAGTCTTTTAGTTGCCTTAGGGAGTCCGTTAAATCTTGCTGCTCCAGATGAGTAGGCACTTTCCACATTTGCGGGGAACAAATTAAGTTTTTATAGGTTAGCCTGGGATAATAGTCTAGACCTGGTAATAGGGCTTTTAAATGGAGGTTTAAACTGGTTTGGATACCCTGGTGCTGTAGATCACATAAAAAGCGATATAATGATAAATCGGATCGACTGTAATTGTAGGCGGTTGTTAGACGGGGTATAAGCCGCTTGCCATACCGTTTGGAGCGCAACAGGATTTGATCGTTCCTTACGCTAACGAGTATTTCTTGCAAACTAAGGGTTTCCTTACTGCCTGGCCAAGAGAGTATCGGTAATTCGTAGGTATAGATTGCTTTCCTACGGTTAATGTTATCGATTTTTTTCTCTGCCTGATAGGCAATATCGAAGAACAGACAACCGGGATTAGCGGTTTGTTCTAGGTTGGCGATCGACCGGCATTGTTCTAATATCGCTTGGTCAGCATGGGTAAACCGACCCAATAAACCCGTTGCTGTGCATCCACCTGCATGTTCTAGTATGACAAACTCATCGCTTAATTGAATCAATGCATGGAAGGTATTGGGTAAGGGTGGGGAAGGATGCTGCGTTTTGGGATGCTGTTTTAATCTTTCTAGGTTGATTTCTTCCCGTGTAATTGCGCTGTTTAGAAGAAGTTGAAGTAGGGGAGTATAGGGGAGGTGTGGAGTTATTTCGTCGGGGATTTGGGCATTTTTCAATGTTTCAATTAAACCATCGGTCTGAGGCGATGAAGCAAGGTTGTTGTACCCTACACCCAATTCCGGATCTAGTGCGATAAGCAAAGGCACTTCTTTATACTCAAATTTTTGCTGAAATTTTTGTTTAAAGAGTTGTAACGCTGCTTGTTGATGCTGCGGCAAATAATCCTTTATCAATTGTATAGCTTCTGGAATTACTTTTAAAGTGTTTATCGGTAGATGGCCTCTTAGGTGCTGCCGTGTAGACAAGGCATAAAAAGCATGTTCCTTCGGCATACCCTGTATTCGCTGAAAATAATCGGTACCAATGATATTGGGATGAAGGTCAGTTAGCAATAACTGGATAGCAATAAGTTGGATGAGGATATCTTCGATAACGGTGTGATCCAATTGATAATGGTGAATCAAGCGATCGATCACCTGTTGCTTAGCCAGTGCTCGATGGCAAAGATGAAGGGTGAATTCAATAATTTCTTGTTTTTCAATGGCGGATATTTCAAATTGATTGTCTGCTGTCAGACTAATATAGCGTAGTTGCCTACCGCAGGTATAGAAAGAGGTATTTGCTAGGAAAAAACGTGCTTTATGATAGATTTCAGTGGTGTTTTTCAAAAATATATCTTTTTGTTGCCAATCTACAAAATTCTTAAGCGAGGGCTTGCCTGTTAAAATCAGCGTGTCTTCTTGGTTATTTAGTGGTACTAAACTAACCGATCCGAAAGCACCAAATGGCGTAGAACGGAATCTCGCGCGATTGAAATATTTCCAACAAGCATATTTTATTTTTGGTGGTAAATGTTCTAGCTCGTCAGATTTAACGTCTTTAATAAGCGCGTAAAAATCCTCTGAAGAGATTTGGACCGCTTTCTTGAGCGCCTCCCATTGATCTTGTAATGTATCCTGATACGAAAAAAGAGGAGTTCTGCAAAGCGCAGTTGACAGCAATTTCAGGTTCATGAGGACAGCGTTTTTTATTAGACGCTATGTTTCCCCAATGGTTACAAAAATGCATCTTAAGTTTAGTCAACTGCTATAACCTTTAAAGCAACGACATCCTTAGTTAACTAAGACAATAGCGTTTTATGGTTTTATACCGCGGGTGTCTCCTGAGACACCCGCTACTATATAGCTTAATCAAACGTTATGGAACCATAGTCAGAATTGATCGTGACGCGATTGGCAGATGTCTTATCTCCATAATAGCCTGTATAGCTTTTGTGTAGTTTGGGGCCGCGACTGGCGGGATCTGGCTCTTCCTTGGTCACCGTAGATTTTCCGGGATTAAAATCACAATAACTTACCTCAACCTGATACATAAAACGAGCCACGGGATCGATATGGATATTACTGCTCGAATAAGCGGTGTTTAGTGTAAAATTGCGGATACTTTTTCCCAGCCCTACCTTAAAGCCACCTGAATATTCCATTTTGATTTTACCACTACCTGTGATGGTTCCAATGTTGCTATTTCCGCAATAGGCAATTGACAAGTCTAGGTTGTTTACTTCATCCAGTGCTAATTTTCCATACTCAAAACGAAGCGCGGCATTCTTTATAGCGCTAATTTTTGCTTGTAAATATCCGGCCTTAATTGTCGTTTCGTTACCGCTTAGTCTTCCGGCAGTTAAATTTCCATATGAAACAGTTAAATCGACATTTCCGGTTAAATCTGGCAAAAGAACATCTCCGTATGCATTCTCAATAGAAAGTTGGTTGCCTGATGGGAGATAAATGCTATAATTTACCTGTACGCCACGATTCTTTCCACTAACAATAGCACTCCACCAATTGGATTTTCCTTGACCAATTTGTGTGGTTAAGGAAATATTATTTGCAGATTTAGTTTCATCAATAACAACACTATTTAGAAGATCTTGAGCCTTTGAACCATCCGCATCTACGGCACGAACAGTAATGTCTACCCGAATTTCATTTTTTGTCCACGTTTTTACTTCAACCTTACCGTAGCGATTATTGATGGCTAAGGGTGTATTCTTGGAGATAATATAGACTTTTTGGATCGTTCTGGATTGATCCATGGTATTGGTTTCGATATCTGTTTGAAAGGAACTGTCGGTCTGTTCTACATCACAATTAGTCCATTGATTTACTAATTTTTCTGCGTCAACTTTAGAAGCGAGTGCAATTGCTTTTGCGTTGCTTACAATGGCGCGTGTATCGATGGCTTTTAACTCATTTGTTAGCTGGTTACTTAGTTTTGACAGTCCGCCAGTCAGCTGCTTTACCTCTTTTTTTAAGGGTTTTAAGTTGCCCTTATCTTGTGCTAAAGCGAGATGAGTAAGGCCTAGCAAAATAATAGTTATTGCGCTTAATTTAAATCTTTTATAGCTGTTCATAACGGACTCTCTTTTCTTCTTGGTGGACGCTATTCAAAATAGCCAACTGCTGGTTTAATACTTCAATCTGCATTTTTAGGTTGTTAATCATCGCCTCTAATGTACGTTCTTGGTTCGGGCTTTGAATCAATTCTATCTTTAACTGCTTATAATTGGCTTGCATTTTGTCAATCACGGTGGAGAATTCTTGATAAAGCTTAGGATTATTTGCAGACATTGCAGATAAGGTGTCTAACTTCTCATGTATCAAAGAAGCATAAGCAACCTGCTGTTTGGCTAAATCTGGATTAATGCGGCTATAGTTATTCCGGCTGCTTACCTGACTTTGATAGACTAAAATGCCTGCTGTACAGACTAATAGAAGCATTGCGGCAATAGAGGCGATACTTCTTATGAAGAGGCTTTTTTTCTTCCGCTTAATTAAAGCCTCTCCATCGAACGTGCGTGCAATGTTCTCCCAAACTTCTTGGGGAGGGGTGGCTTGATCAAATGCCTTTCGATTGGCTGAGATAAATTTTTCTATGGACTCCATCTTTTTCTCTTTTCTTTTCCTACGATTGGTTGTTCTTGTCTAGTTTTGGATCAATTCGAGTAATTTGCGCTTCGCTCTTAGGAATTGTGTACGGGAAGTATTTTCACTAATTTTTAAAATATGCGCTATTTCCTCATGGTCATACACCTCCAACAGATAGAGGCTTAAAACAATTCGATAACCGTCAGGTAATTGGTCGATTGCCCTTTTAATTTGTTCTACTTTGAATAGTAGCGAGTTCTCTTCCTCTGGGTCTTGACTCATATCTGCATAACGATCATTTTGGTCATCAATAGATTCGAAAATAACTTTTCTTTTTCTTAACGCTGATAAGGATTTATTCACTACAATTTGTTTCATCCATAACCCAAAAGTGCTTTCTTCCCTGAAACTTTCCAGCCGCTTAAAAGCATCAACAAAGGCTTCCTGCAAGACATCAGCGGCTTCATCGGCATCGCTAACAATGCGCAAAGCCGTATTATACATGGCTTTAGCATAAAGCTTGTATAACTTAAATTGCGCTTGTCTATCGCCTCTTTTACAATCGGCAATCAGTTGCTCTTGCGAATGACTGTACCTTAATTCCAACGGATCCGTACGTTTTTTGATTAATAGACGCAATAGTTTTGGGTATGTTGCACCAATCCCTCACATTTTAACTAAGTTTGCAGCAATATCTATGAATAAAATCATACTTAATAAAGGAAAAGATAAAGCAGCTTGGCAATTGCATCCTTGGGTTTTCTCCGGAGCAATTGATCGTATCGAAGGAAGTCCTGAAAATGGTGCATTGGTAAGTGTTTATAATCAAGCCAGGGAGTTTATTGCCTATGGTTATTATAATGGCGAATCCCGAGTGGCTATACGGTTGCTGGAATGGAATCCTAGCCAAGTAGTGGATGAACATTGGTGGAGAAACCGAATACGTCGTGCAATACAAGCAAGGACTGTTATTACCTCCGATGGTTATACCAATACAGTACGCCTTATTTTCAGTGAGGCAGATTTTTTACCCGGCCTCATAGCGGATCGATTTGGCGAGTTTATTTCCCTACAGATACTTACTGCTGGAATAGAAAAGGTGAAGCCGATTATTGTTGATGAACTACAGCAGTTACTTCGGCCAAAAGGAATCTATCAACGGTTGGATACACTTGCAAGGGCACATGATGGACTAACAGGCGGAGGAGAAGTACTTTTTGGGGAAGAACCACCGACTTTTGTGGATGTTTTAGAAAATGGAATTCACTATAAAGTCAACATTACAGAAGGACAGAAATCGGGGTTCTACTGTGACCAACGGGAGAATCGTTTACTCGTTGCGCAATATGCGCGTCATAAACGAGTATTAGACTGTTTCTGTTATTCTGGAGGGTTTAGTCTAAATGCTTTAAAAAATGACGCCCTCGAGGTTTTTAGCGTTGATAGTTCGGCTTTAGCCATAGAAACGTTAAAGCAGAATATTCAAGGCAATGCTTGGGAAAGCAGGCCACATACGTTGATTCAGCATGATGTCAATAAACAACTTAAGATCTTTCGAGAAAGCGGCGAAAAATTTGATCTTATTATTTTAGACCCGCCAAAATATGCTCCATCGCGGAGTAAACTGGAGAAAGCTTCACGTGCGTATAAAGAATTGAACCGGTTGGGGCTATCTTTACTGGAAAGTGGCGGGCTATTGGCAACTTTTTCTTGCTCTGGTGCAATGGACATGGATACCTTTAAACAGGTGCTTGCTTGGGCCGCTTTAGATGCAGGAAAGGAAATTCAGTTTATTCGGCAATTTACACAACCGGAAGATCACCCCATGAGAGCTTCTTTTCCTGAAGGGGAGTATTTAAAGGGTTTGCTTTGTCGGGTGCTGTGATTTGCGTTATGAGTTGCGAGTTACGAGTTGTGAGTGTCAAGATTTTTAGTAGCAGTAGCAGTGCCACTTTATAGCTTTAAGCTTTCTGCTCTTAAAACGTATTACTTATTACGTAAAACTCATACATACTTTTCCTTAAAATCCTGATAAGCTAAAGCTATTCCTTCACGCAATTCTACAGCATGCTTCCAACCTAAAAGATGGATTTTGCTTACATCCAAGAGCTTTCGCGGTGTTCCATCAGGTTTTGTGGTATCGAATATTAATTCTCCGGTATAACCTACAATATCTTTAATCAATAAAGCCAGCGCTTTAATACTCAAATCCTTTCCCGTTCCAATATTGATTAAATGGGACTCATTATAGTGCTCCATTAAAAACACACAGGCATCTGCAAGGTCATCAGCAAATAAAAACTCCCTTAATGGTGTTCCTGTCCCCCAAATGGTGACAGTGGGAGTCCCTTTTATTTTAGCTTCATGAAAGCGACGGATCAAAGCGGGTAGTACATGCGAATTATCTGGATGGTAATTGTCATTATAACCGTATAGGTTAGTAGGCATCACCGAGATAAAATTACAGCCATATTGTGCCCGATAAGCATCGCATAGCTTAATACCGGCAATTTTGGCAATAGCATAGGGTTCGTTAGTAGATTCCAAGGGCCCAGTTAACAGGTAATCTTCTTTCAACGGTTGCGGTGCCATTTTGGGGTAAATGCAACTTGACCCTAAAAAAAGTAGCTTTTTGACCTGTTGTTTAAACGCATGGTGAATGACATTATTCTGAATGGCCAAATTTTCATAGAGAAAATCTGCCCGATAGGTGTTATTTGCCACAATGCCTCCTACTTTAGCCGCGGCAAGAAAAACAAAATCGGGTTTTTCTGCAGCGAAAAAATTGGCCACAGCATGCTGGTCTCGTAGGTCTAATTCCTGTGAGGTTCGGAGCACGAAATTCGTAAATCCCTCTTTTAGAAGTTGGCGGTGAATGGCCGAACCAACCATACCTCGATGCCCAGCGATATATATCTTGTCGTTTTTTTCCACTGCAATGCTATTGATCTTACAAAGATATAAATATGTTTCCTTTCTTTTTTTTACGATGTGTTTGTCGTTTTTTTACATAATAACTAAGTTTGCCGGCAAATGGGAAAAGATAAATTACGAAAATTTGCCGAGATTGCTACATTTTCCAATGTATTGCAGCTTGACGAGGGACAAGTGATGAAGGGACAATGGGCACGGGCACATTTTGGTAATACGCATCCAATTGTACTCGAATTGGCTTGTGGAAAAGGAGAATATGCGGTTAATTTGGCCAAACGCTTTCCAGAAAAGAATTTTATCGGTATAGATTATAAAGGTAATCGAATTTGGCGTGGCGCTAAGACGGCATTGGAAGAAGGAGTAAACAATGTCGCTTTTCTGCGTATACAAATTGAAAATCTATTGGATTATTTTGATCAAGAAGAAGTCGATGAAATTTGGATCACTTTTCCGGATCCGCAACCTCAGGTAAGCCGGGAGAAGAAACGCTTAACGTCGGATAAGTTTTTAGTTAGGTACCGGAATGTGCTGAGAAAAGGGGGCTGTATTAACCTAAAAACAGATAATGATGGTTTATATACCTATACATTGGAAAAAATAAAGGCATTAGGGTTGGTTTTACATGCCCATACAACTGATATATACCACTCCGATGTATGGAATGAAGAATTAGCGATCCAGACCTACTACGAAAAAAAGTATCTAGCGCATCAGAAAAATATTAATTATTTGAGATTCTCGTTTTCTTAAGTCTTTGTTGTTGCCATTAAAAAAGATTCTTTAATTACAATAGAGTGAAGGTTTTGCGGTATACAGTATTCGCGAATCTCAAGCATTTTTTTTACGTTTGTACCGTCAGATTACACAAACAAGCATATGGAAAAGTTGAAATACGCTGCCATACTATTACTATGGCCTTTTCTTTGCCTTTTACCAACAATCGTACATGCGCAGGATAGCTTAGCTATCATTCCCAAACCTACACTTTTAGAGGAAGGTGTCGGCTATTTTAAGTATCCAGATCTTATAGAAGTACATGCAAGTCAGGAGTTAGCTGAAGATGCTGCGCTATTACATGAGCATCCCCATATCCATTTCAACGAAGTCCACAAACTTAAATCACGTAAAAAGCTGCCAGAACAGGGAATCTTTTTGCTACAGGCTGATGAAACAGATCGATTACCCGAAAACGCATACCGTCTTACCATAGATACCAATAAGATCACCCTTTTAGTACATAATCATACGGCGTTTATTCATGCATTAAGTACCTTACTGCAGATAGCCTATACGCAACACGATAGCCGGATAGTGCCTGTAGCGGTTATAGAGGACGAACCGAAGTTTGCTTATCGTGGATTGATGTTGGACGTTTCCAGACATTTTTATCCCTTATCGTTTTTGAAACGAACGATCGACCTGATGGCCTTATATAAGCTCAACACGTTTCATTGGCATTTGGTAGACGGTGCAGGCTGGCGATTGGAAATAAAAAAGTATCCAGAGCTTACGCAAAAGGCTGCCTGGCGGAATCGAACACTTTGGAAAGACTGGCAGCATTCAGGGAAAAGGTATGTGGAAATGGGAGATCCGAATGCATCAGGAGGTTTTTATACACAAGAAGAAGCTAGGGAACTGGTGGCTTATGCGGCCAGTAGGGGGATAACCGTGATACCAGAAATAGAGTTCCCTGGACATAGTGAAGAGGTTTTGGCCGTGTATCCGCAGCTTTCCTGCTCAGGCATACCCTACAAAGACGGCGCATTTTGTGTAGGCAATGAGGAAACGTTTACTTTTTTTGCCAATGTACTGGATGAAGTGATGGATATATTTCCTTCGCCTTATATTCATATTGGGGGAGATGAAGTGGATAAGACCGCTTGGAAAAATTGTCCAAAGTGCCAGCAGCGAATAAAAGATAATAATCTGCAAAATGAAGATGGATTACAGAGCTATGCCATTAAACGCATCGCGCAATATGTAAAGGATAAGGGGAGGAAAATTATTGGATGGGACGAAATATTGGAAGGTGGTTTAGCCCCAGAAGCAACGGTGATGAGTTGGCGTGGTGAGCAAGGGGGGGTAGATGCGGCGAATGCAGATCATGATGTCGTTATGACGCCCGGAAGTTATCTATATTTTGATGCCCCCCAAACGAATCCTGTTGGACAATACGATATTGGCGGTGGATTATTGCCCTTAAACAAGGTTTATGCCTATAATCCGATTCCAAAAGAAATAGCAGCGGATAAGCAACACCATATATTGGGGGTACAAGCAAACGTGTGGACGGAATATATACCGACTCAAGAGCGGGTGGAGTACATGCTATTTCCTAGACTCTTGGCATTAGCGGAAGTAGCTTGGACACCACATGAAAAAAGAGATTGGGCCGACTTTTGGCATCGTACCCAAAAACATTACCTGTTGTTGCAACGATTGGGTGTAAATTACTATAGACCTTCTTACGAGGTGGAAATTTCGGGTAAATATGATCAGGTTGCGAAGCAGGACACGATTACCCTTAGCTCAGAGCAATACGATCCTGAAATACGGTACACAACCGATGGAAGTGATCCTAAGCCAACATCTACCTTATATGTCGAACCGTTCTCTTTGGTCAATACAACAACTGTTAAAGCAGCCATATTTAAAGATTCCATACGAATGGGCGGTGTTGGAGAATTTACTGCCGATATCCATAAAGGTATCGGTAAGAAAATCACTTATAATAATCCGTGGAATGATCGATATCCAGCTAAAGGTGATACCACGCTGTTAAACGGACAGTATGGTGGGGTGAGCTATGGGGATGGTGAATGGCAAGGGTTTTTAGGAAATTTTGACGTAACCTTGGACTTTGAACGCCGGGAAGAACTGAAT
Organism: Olivibacter ginsenosidimutans; assembly: GCF_039542865.1. NCBI lineage: Bacteria > Pseudomonadati > Bacteroidota > Sphingobacteriia > Sphingobacteriales > Sphingobacteriaceae > Olivibacter > Olivibacter ginsenosidimutans. The sequence goes on from NZ_BAABIQ010000043.1 coordinate 273,132, forward strand.
CAGATCAAGTTACGTTTTATGCAACTTTCAGGCCCAGGTGTTTATATTCCGAGTAATGTCAAGATACTGGCTTCCGATGATGGAAAGCATTTTAGAGAATTGCAAAAGATCGTGAATGATGTACCTACTACAGATACTTCTTTACGGTTTAAAACCTTTAGTTTTGATTTACAAGGGCGATTAGCTCGTTATATCCGCATTATCGGTGAAAATGGGATGAAGGGTTTCCTTTTCACAGATGAAATTGTGGTGTATTGACATGATGAGTTATCAGTTCCCTGTGCGTTGCCAGTGCGAATTTCTTCCTTAATAAATACTCGTAACGCATAACGCGCGACTTCATTACGCTAGCAGCTCTTTAATATCATCGGCTGATAAGGATTTGACGAAACTTTCTTCAGTGGTAATAAGCTGATTAGCAATGGTTTTCTTTTTCTGCTGCAAAGCCAATATTTTTTCTTCCACACTATCCTTGGTGATAAATTTGTAGATGAATACGTTTTTGGTTTGCCCAATGCGGTGTGAACGGTCGATAGCTTGTTGCTCCACAGCAGGATTCCACCAAGGATCTAAAATAAATACGTAGTCGGCTTCAATCAAATTAAGCCCAACTCCTCCCGCTTTTATAGAGATTAAGAATAGCTTGACATCCTGATTTTTCCGGAACAGATTAACCATATCTTCACGATTTCGCGTTGCCCCGTCTAAATAGGCGTATTTAATTTTTTGTTGGTCAAAATATTTTCTAAAGATATCCAGTTGCTTAACAAACTGCGAGAAGATGAGTACTTTATGGCCCCTGGATAATACGTTTTCCAAGGTATGCACGACATTTTCAAATTTCCCGGAATCACCTTCGTAAGCCTCATCGATCATCAAGGGGTGATTCGCTAGCTGTCGGAGTTTCGTTAAGCCCTGTAGCAGCTGAATCTGGGACTTGGTCATCAATTCATCGATCGCCTGCTCTAATAAAACATTCCGGTATTCGGATTTGACTTTTTCATATAATGTAGCTTGTTCATCACTCATTTTGCAGAAAAAGATCTGCTCGGATTTAGGTGGAAGCTCTTTAGCCACTTGGTCCTTTGTTCTTCGAAGAATAAAGGGTTTGATGATGGCCTGTAGCTTCCGAGCCTTCTCTTCATCTTTCTTTTTTTCAATGGGTACCACATAGTCTGCCAGAAAATGGGCATGGCTTCCCAGTAAACCAGGATTTAAAAAAGACATTTGCGACCATAAGTCACTAACAGAATTTTCTACTGGGGTACCACTTAAAATCAATTTATGCTGACTCTTTAATGCCCGTACAGCCTTAAAGGACTTGGAACTCGGGTTTTTAATGTTTTGGCTTTCATCTAAAATGATGTAATGAAAATAATATTGTTGAAATAGTTCTTCATCAATGCGGATAATGCCATAGGTAGTGATAACAAGATCGTAATGTTCAAATAAGCGAGTGTCTTTGGATCTATTACTACCGGTATGGATCAGTATTTTTAAATGAGGAGCAAATTTTGCTGCTTCGCTTTGCCAGTTATAGATGAGCGACGTAGGCATAATGATTAAAGAAGTTGGTTTTTGGCCCCGTTCTTGAAAATCTTCTTGCTCTTTTTGTAATAGTGCAAGGGTCTGAACCGTTTTACCAAGGCCCATATCGTCGGCTAAACATCCACCAAAGCGATAATCCTTTAAAAAATGAAACCAGTTGTAACCTGCCTTTTGATAACTCCTCAATTCACCTTTGAAATGTATAGGAAGGACAGCCTCACGTATTTGTTCAAAAGTATGCAGACGTTGTAGTTTACGCTCAATAGTTAATCCTTGCATGTTACGTTCGCTGAGATCATCAATTAAACCAATATGATGTTTCTGCAGTTGAATCTGCGTTTTGCTAGGAGAAAAGTAAAACAGGTTATGAAACTGGGTGAACCAAGCTTCTGGAATTAAGGCAATCTCCCCAGATGGTAACGTAAACTCTCTTTTTTGATGCAGAATGTGATCTCTAAGCGCTATAAAAGGAATTTCATAGGCACCAAAACGTACTAGGGCATGAATATCAAACCAGTCGTTTCCTTCGTTGATCTGTAAATCAATCTTGGTATTGCCTAGCAGGTATCGCTTTTGATTTTCCGTTTGCTGTTCCAGGTGATATCCTTTATGCAGTAGTAAGTCGTGGTTAACATTGATCCAATTAATCAATAAATGGGCATTTAAAGGGGAAGATGTGTCAGCGCTTGTTTTTATGCTTAGGTTATTGAACAGTGGATCGGCTTTACATAAACCAAGTTCAAAGAGTTCTTGCAATAACTTTTCTTCCCATTGCAAAGAACGCTTCACGCGATGAAACGTATATAAATCTTCGGCCTCTGAATAATCCATACGCACGGTGACTTTATGTTCGGTTCCGGCGTCAAAAACATAAGGCCCATATTTAAATTGCAATTGCGCAAACGCGTCACCGTCGGCCGTGTGAACAAATTTCAGAATCGGAGATGCCTCATGCTGATAAGTTTTAATGGCAAAACCTTCTGCATAAACGTGGTGTTTAGCAATTAATGTGCGGACAAACCGATCAAAATAATTATATTCTGTGTTTCGCGGAATGCTAATGTATCGCTTATTTAAAAAGGGAGAAAGTTTCTTACCATCCAGATCTTGATCAAAATAATAGAGTACTCCTTCCAAGAGCATCCACGCTGGATCATTGCTAATAATCTGCGCGTTTTTATACATAAAATCAATACGCATGCCTTGAAACTTGATTGTAGGGAAATAGCGTGTTTCTTCATCATTTCTTCGGAAATGGAAAAGTACTGAAGCTGGCTCTTGGGCGATCGTTAGTCGTTCTTCCACTGGCCAGCCCTCCTTGCTCATAAGATAAAGTGGTTTTTGATGTATTAATTTTAATACGTGAACCAGCTTCCTGTCTATTTTAGGGCGGATGTAATCGTATAATTTTTTGTCGAAAATTTTACTGAAGAATTCCCTGGGACGGATAATTTTTTTATGCATTTTTTTGATGAGCTCATGCTGCTCCAACTCGTCCAACAATTTAATGATTTTTAAGTCGTCTTGATCTAATATAGAGGCATATTCCTGAGCGGTATGGCTAAAAATACGTTGATAGGTAAGGGAAAACTCGCCATTCGGGTTCAACTGTACGATATGGGGTTCGATTAAGTAACCCAAGAACTCATGCTGGCAAAGCGAATAAACTAATGTATGCGGCTTCTGTGGATCTATTCGTAGCATCGGATCTCATTAAAAAAGCTTTAAACTTAGATAAATTTGGTTTTATATGCAAAATAATTGCGTTATATATAAAACAAATTATTCATGAAGCGTTTACCCGTATCGGGATTCATGAGCTCCTTACATTCGGTTCATGAAGGCTAAAACCTTTATCGGTCTCCCTCTGCCATCAGAAGTTTTTAAATAGAGGGAATATACAAATTTTTGTGATACCTTGCACATACTAATGGGATGCTAATGTGCCCTTCGATGAAAGTTAAACTTTGGTATATCGCTTGTCCACTACTATTTCTTTGTGGTATGGTCTCTGCACAAGAGGCTTTGGAACTCCATAGGCAAGCTGTCGTTATTGATTTGCATAATGATGTTTTATCTGAATCGGTTATGCGTGGGAAGAATATCGCTAAATCGATTCGCGGAGGGCGGACAGATTTGCCTCGGTTAAAAAGTGGAGGTGTAGATGTACAGTTCTTTTCGGTATGGTGTGATGGTAAGAAAAAGCATCCATTTGCTTATGCCAATCAAGAAATTGATGCGTTGTACCAATTGATAAAGGAGAATTCGGATAAAATGCTATTGGCAACTACGGTGGAAGAGATAAAGCGTGGCATTGCTGAGCATAAGCTAGTAGCGATGATTGGTGTTGAAGGAGGACATATGTTAGCAGACAATTTGGCAAATATCGACAGTCTGTATAGACGAGGCGTACGATACGTAACGCTTACGTGGAACAATAGTACACATTGGGCTTCTTCTGCTGCTGATGAAAGTAGGCATAAAATAAAACAGAAGGGATTATCCGATTTTGGAAGGCAAGTCATTCAACGCATGAATCAGTTAGGGATGATAGTTGATTTATCTCATGTTGGCGAGCAGACATTCTACGACGTCTTGAAAATTTGTAAAAAACCTGTTTTGGTAAGCCATAGTGATGCTTATGGGCTCAACCCACACTACCGTAATTTAAAAGATCAACAGATTAAGGCAGTTGCCCAAAATGGGGGAGTAATAGGTGTTAATTTTTATTCAGATTTTCTGGATCCTAATTATCGGAAAAAGATAGCTAGCTTGTATGCGCAATATGTCAGTAAAGCAGATACCATTCCATTAAGTGTCGATAAAAAATTTGATAAACTGCCCGCACAGGCAAAGCAGGCATTAAGACCACCCCTCGCTTTAGTGATTGATCATATTGATTATTTGGTCAAAATGGCGGGTATAGATCACGTGGGTATAGGAGCTGATTTCGACGGTATGGAATCAACACCTATTGGATTGGATGATGTACAGGATTATCCTAAATTGACTGAAGCGTTGCTAAATCGTGGTTATGCACCGAAAGATATTCGTAAAATACTTGGTGAGAATGTGCTTCGGGTCATTCAGGCACAAGAAAATTAAGGAGGACGTCATCTAAAATTTGTCATTTCGACTGTTCTCCATATCGTTTCGATTTTCTTTCGCGTCATTACGGCTCTTCCTCACGTCATCTGGTTCTCTTAATCCCAATCTTAAGTTAAGCATTCCCTTCGCCTTCGTTGGATTTATTTTTTGGCTTAAATCGTGGTTTAAAGCCTAAAGGTTTCGGTGTATTGTCAGCACTAGCTCCCGGCTTATCGGGTTTTGACTCGTTGGGCTTTACGGATTCATCATCGGCCTTTTCAGAAAGGGGCTCTTCTTCTTTAATCTCCGTTTTATTCAAGGTATTGGCCGTGTTCGTCACTCCTGGTTTAAACCTAGGTTTGAAGCCGAGCGGTTTTGGTGTATTTGCAGGCGGCGAGGTGCTATCTTGTTCGTTAGATGTCTCCTGTGTTGTTTTTTCCTCCGAATTAATAGTCTTGTCCGTCACTCCTGGTTTAAACCTAGGTTTGAAGCCGAGCGGTTTTGATGTATTTGCAGGCGGCGAGGTGCTATCTTGTTCGTTAGATGTCTCCTGTGTTGTTTTTTCCTCCGAATTAATAGTCTTGTCCGTCACTCCTGGTTTAAACCTGGGTTTGAAGCCTATGGGTTTTGACGGCGATGGAGTAGCAGATACGGCATTGCTTTCTTCTTTGGTTATATCCGAAGCGCTTGCTTCACTGTCTGATGGGGATGTATTGTCCTGACCCTCTACGGCCGCTTTATTGGTCATACCTGCCTTGAACCGAGGTTTAAAACCAGTAGGTTTGATCGTCGGTTCTTGTTGCTCCTTGTCGTTCTTCGTTGCCTTTACTGAATCCGAATCCGCTTTTCCAGGTTTAAATCGCGGTTTGAATCCCATCGGTTTCTGCCCAGCCGCTTCTTCTGGTTTTGTCGTAGTTGGATTTTCTGCAGACGTTTTATCCGAAGCTTGTGGTGTAACCGCCTTAAACCTAGGCCTAAAGCCCGTTGGCTTATTTATGGTAGAAGGATCGCTTGACGGAATCTCTTGTTGCTGATTGGCTAAAGGTACAGCAGTGGCTGGTGTGGTTTGTGTTCCTTCTTCGGCTAAGTGGAAGTTCTTTCGTAAACGATTAAACCAATATTTTTTGGTATGATCGAAACTCTTTTCTCCCATCAATGCAAAATGACTTTTAAATTCTTTATATAGACTTGGTTCTGCCAGCTGTAGTTGGTGGAGATCAATCTTTTTTTTTATAAAAAATTCTTCGAAAGTCATTCTTTAAATTATTCAAGTATCAAGTATCAAGTATCAAGTATCAAGTATCAAGTATCAAGTATCAAGTATCAAGTATCAAGATATTGCTAGTAGCTTTTCACCCACATTTTTTGCTTTTGCTTTAAACTTTGCATTTATCACTTAGTACGTTTGTCTTGTTACTTGTGTCTTATGTCTTGCTACTAAGATAAATACCTTAAACCATATTATGATATACGGCCTGTACATCATCATCTTCTTCTAACTTATCAATAAGTTTGAGCACATCTGCTGACGCCTCTTCAGAAACTTCTGTCGTAGACAAATTGATGCGTTCCAGCTTAGCACTTTTGATATCAATTCCTTTTTCTTCCAGCAACTTTTGCATATTGCCAAAATCTTCAAAGGATGTTTGTACCACAACAATGTCATTACCTTCTTCATCAGCCTCTACATAGAGCTCTTCTAAACCGCCATCAATCAGTTCCAGCTCCAGTTCTTCCAGCTCCAAATCATCTGTTGCAGCAAAGCGGAAAATAGATTTACGTTGAAAAATAAAATCCAATGATCCGGTTTTCCCTAAAGAACCGCCAGCTTTTGTAAAATAACTTCTAATGTTAGCAACCGTTCTATTGGTATTGTCCGTAGCGGTTTCTATTAAAATAGGTACCCCATGTGGGCCGTAGCCTTCATATACATGCTCTTCATAACCCTTAGCATCTTTTTCTGAAGCACGTTTGATAGCCGCCTCTATACGGTCTTTAGGCATATTAACAGCCTTAGCGTTCTGTATCGCTGTACGAAGACGTGAATTAGATTCTGGATGTGGGCCACCCTCTTTAACAGCAATAGCAATTTCTTTCCCTAAACGGGTAAATTGCACGGCCATCTTTGCCCAACGTTTAAACTTCCTTTCTTTTCTAAACTCAAATGCTCTTCCCATAATAAATTATATCGTGTTGTTATTGGTTGCTTGTTACCTATTGTTTCAAGTTGGTTAACATGTCTTGCACCATATGCGCCAAATCATAGCTTGGTTTCCATCCCCAATCTTTCCGGGCATCCTGATCATCAATGGATGAAGGCCAACTATCAGCAATTGCCTGACGCGGATCGCCATCCAGGTAATCTAGGACAAAGGTAGGGATATGATTTTTAATTTCCGCAGCCAGTGTTGCAGGTGTAAAGCTAAAGCCCGTAAGGTTATAACTGCTTCTAATATGCAGATGATCCGCCGGCGCTTCCATTAACTGCAGTGTTCCTTGAATGGCATCTTCCATATACAGCATCGGAAGTTTCGTATCTGCCGATAAAAAACAGGTATAAGAGCCCTTGCTGAGGGCTTCGTGAAAAATATGAATGGCATAATCCGTTGTACCTCCTCCCGGAGCTGTCTTCCAGCTGATTAAACCTGGATAACGAATACTACGGACATCTAATCCATATTTGTTATGGTAGTATTCGCACCACCGTTCTCCTGCTTGTTTACTTAATCCGTAAACGGTATTCGGATCCATGATGCAGTATTGAGGTGTGTTTTCTTTGGGCGAATGTGGGCCAAATACGGCAATGGAACTTGGCCAGAAAACCTTGCTCACGTTAAACGCAACGGCTAGGTCAAGCACGTTCAATAGTCCGTTGATGTTTAAGTCCCAAGCCATCTTAGGGTGTTGTTCGCCAACGGCAGACAATACTGCTGCTAGCAGATAAACCTGTGTTGGTTGATATTTTTCAAACATCGCTTTTAATAGCGTTTTATCCAACACATTAATGATTTCAAAAGGGCCGGGAGAAGGAATAGCAGGTGGTTTAATATCAGATGTTACGACATGCTCCTGTCCATATTTTAATCGTAAAGCTGTGGCTAGCTCCGTACCGATTTGGCCATTAGATCCAATAATAATAATACGTTCTTTCATGTGCAGACAAACTTAGATAAAATAGCGTTTATATACCAACCTCAGTTTGATTATTATTTTCTGCTCAGAACGCAACTTTTGCGATATTTCTTTACGCCATCGATTGCGTTATATACTTCTGCATAAATCAAATAGATGCCAACAGGTAAACGTTGTTGTGCATCGTCAAGCCCATTCCAATCCAGTGTACCGCTAGTTCCTAATAGGTAGTTGTCGTATAGCCTTCGAATCCGTATGCCCTGGTCATTAAAAATGTGTAGGGTAATCATGTTACTTCCTTGTTTAAATTGATAATGTATCTGTAAAAAATCTGTAGAATTGTGGCTATCCGGAGAGAAAGTATTATTGGCTAGCCAAATTCCTTTATCATCGCTAATGATGTCTTGATATTGAGAATTCTGATAACCTGGCGTAGCATAACCTGAGGATGCCGCTGCGGAAGTGAAATTCCCAGGAGCATTGGTTTCTTCCGTCATATATCGCCGTTCTAAAGAGACACCTTTTGCATCTTTAATAAATGGACTATGCATACGTTCATCATAATCGAGGCGATCGACGAGGCTATCACCACGTAACAAGGCTATTGATCCACGTGTATTGGGTAATACAGGAAAAGCATCCATTGCAATAAAATCTTGTGGGTTTTTACTAGCGTATTGCGAAAGTATGGCCGAAGGGTCTTTTGTGATTACTTTGTATGTTCTTGGAAGAAACAAACTCGATTGTTTGGTAATGGGTTTTGGGGGCGATAGGGTATCGTCATGAATACGGGCTAATTGTAAGTCATGTAGATCAATGGTTTGCTCCGTTGGATTGTATAGTTCAATAAATTCTGCTCCTCCTGTTTTTGGATTAGGAAGAATTTCATTGATCAGTAGTCCGGTGGACAATACGTTTAGCTTACCTTTTAGATTTGGCTGCTCCTTCTTGGAACAAGCTAGCAAAAATAAAAAGGATAGGTAAAATAGAAAATGCTTCATATAATTAGTTTGTTGTGGTTAATTATTAGTTGTTCGTACCGGCCATACTCCTCACCTCCTGACACCTTATACTCTCCACCTCAAAATACCCTCCACCTCAAAAATGCATTTCTTTTTTATCCTTCATGCAAAATGAAAGAGAATGAATAAAATGAACAGAAAAAAAATTCGTAATTTCGCCAAAAAAATTAGACAGTAAATAAAAAATCAACAAATGAAAGTTGCAGTCGTTGGCGCTACCGGCCTTGTAGGTTCGGAGATGTTAAAAGTTTTAGCAGAGCGCAATTTCCCGGTTTCAGAATTAATTCCAGTAGCCTCAGAAAAAAGTAAGGGTAAGGAAATTGAATTCAAGGGAAAGAAGTATAAGGTGGTTACTCCCGACGAAGCAATTTTATTAAAACCTCAAGTGGCTTTATTTTCAGCAGGAGGAGGTACCTCTACCACCTATGCTCCGAAATTTGCTGAGGCGGGCATAACCGTTATTGATAATTCTTCGGCTTGGCGGATGGACCCAACGAAAAAATTAGTGGTGCCTGAAGTAAATGCGGAGGATTTAACGGTATCGGATAAGATTATTGCCAATCCCAATTGTTCCACGATTCAGATGGTTGTAGTATTGAAACCACTCCATGAAAAATATCGGATAAAAAGGGTGGTTGTTTCAACGTACCAGTCGGTTACCGGAACAGGCGTGAAAGCAGTGCAGCAGTTAAACGATGAACGCGCGGGGAGATCAGGTGAAAAAGCATATCCATATCCGATCGACCTCAATGTCATTCCGCAGATCGACGTTTTCCAGGAAAATGGCTATACGAAGGAAGAAATGAAGATGATCAAGGAAACGAATAAGATCATGGGAGACGACAGTATTAAAGTTACGGCTACGACAGTTCGGATTCCGGTAATCGGAGGCCATTCAGAAGCGGTGAATATAGCCTTCGAAAATGAATTTGATCTGCAAGAGGTAAGGGAATTGTTGGCCGCGCAGGAAGGAATAGTTATAGTAGATGATCCAGCTAATTTAAAATACCCCATGCCAAAGGATGCACATGGAAAGGATGAGGTTTTTGTGGGTCGGATTCGTAGGGATGAAAGCCAAGATAAAACGTTAAATTTATGGATTGTGGCAGATAATTTACGTAAAGGAGCAGCAACCAATGCCGTGCAGATTGCGGAATATCTTGTGGAAAAGAACTTGCTTTAATCCGGTAAACATTCTTGTAAAAAGGGAAGGCCACTGTAAAGCATGTACAGTGGCCTTCCCTTTTTACAGGCTGCCAGTGGAGGCTTGCCGATACTATTATCATTTTATTGACGCTCAGAAAAGCTTATCTAAAATACCAGAACATCATTTCGCAATCGAGATGAACGGTTCTGAGCGTTATGGTGCGGTTATTGCTTTCCTTGTTCTTGGAGAATCTCCCTGTTTCATTAAACCCTGATTCCATCTTAGGCGTTTAAACGAAGTGACATGATCCAAAACCTTCATGAAGGTATGCAAACAAATCATGAATAAACAATTTATTCTAATGAAAATATCACCTACGTTAATCTTCATTTTTTTAATTTTTCATTCGTCTTTTCTCGTTGCACAATCCCTTCAACAAAAAATAAGTGCAGCATATCAAAAATTTGAAAATAATCCAAACCTTCGGCACGCAGTAACTTCTTTAACAGTCCTGGACGCACGTACTGGAGCCGTAGTATTTAGTAAGGGAGGTAATATTGGTTTAGCCACCGCCTCTACTTTGAAAACCATTACTTCTGCTGCGGCTTATTATGTTTTGGGTGCGGATTACGTATACCAAACGGAATTATTTTACACAGGAGATATCCAAAATGGTGTATTGAATGGAAATATTGTCATTAAGGGATCTGGAGATCCATCATTAGGAAGTGATCGCTTTGATGCAACCAAAGAGTCTATATTGCTGAATCAGTGGAGTGATGCTATCGCTAAAGCGGGTATCCAAAAGATCAATGGCAGTATTATCGGAGACGATTTATTGTATAATGGCTATACTGCTGGTCCAAGGTGGATTTGGCAAGACTTAGGCAGTTACTATGGTGCTGGAACTTCTGGATTAAATTGGAGGGAAAATTTGGTCGACCTCCACCTAAAACCTGGTGCCCAAGTAGGCGCCGCCGCTGTTATACAAAATACAGCGCCCAATATTGCATACGTAAAATTGGTTAATGAAATAACAACTGGTCCAGCAGGTTCCGGTGATAAGGTTTACCCATATGCGGCACCTTATTCTTCACTTATTTACTTACGCGGAACGTATGGAATAGATTTTAGAAAGTCCGTGCAATTGGCCTTGCCCGACCCTGCTTACGATGCTGCGTTGCGGTTGCAACTGGCTTTGGAAGGAAAAGGAATTTCAGTGCAGCAACCAGCGACAACGGCAAAGTTATTACATTTATCAGAAAAACCGATGCCCAATAATACCAAGCTGATTTGGACACATACTTCTCCAAAACTTAGTGATTTAGTATATTGGTTTAATCAGAAAAGTATTAATTTATACGGAGAAGCTTTGCTTAAAAGCATTGCTTTGAAACAGCATAAGGATACGGAAACGATAGAGGCAGCTTCTTATTTAGGCGATTTTTGGACAAACAAGCTGGGGCTGGAAAAAGGTACACTCCGTATTTACGATGGAAGTGGTTTATCTCCTGAAAATAGAGTGACAACCATGGCGATGGCCCGTATCTTGTCGTCTATTAAAAAGGAACCTTGGTTTGCTAGTTATTATAAAAGTATTCCCACCTATAATGGAATGAAAATGAAGAGTGGTACCATTGGAGGAGTGCTGGGATATGCCGGCTATCAGAAAGCGGCTAACGGAACGGAATTGGTTTTTAGTTTATTAGTCAATAATTATGAAGGTAGCGCCAACGGTATGCGACAACAAATGTTCAGGTTATTGGATGTATTGAAGTAAAATAGAGGTCTTCTGTTCTTGCTCCATTCATGTCCTATTCTGGCATACCACGAGTCTACTTCGTACTAAGGAAAAGCTGGGAAACACGAGGGATAGTAAAAGGACAGGAGAAGGGAAGGTGGATCTAATGTGGATAAAAGGTGGACTTGATGTGGATTTCACATGGACTTGAACGCCGGATTTTGTAAAAAAATGAATGCAGCAGGTTTTTGTTGGAAGCAATAAGGAGGCATTGTTATTGCAAAGATACGAAAATAGTTGCAATGGGGTTGTAACCAGCGAAAATTTTTGAGTTATAAGTTTTAAGTAGTAAGTTTTAAGTGTGTTACAAGTAAAAAAGCTACCTTTGTATTATGAGTTATCGCTTAGGTGTAACAATTGATAAGGATTCTGGTTTTTGCTTTGGAGTGGTCTATGCCATCGATATGGCAGAAGAAATTTTGGAGCAGGAAGGTTACCTATATTGTTTGGGTGATATCGTGCACAACGATGAGGAAGTGGCGCGATTAAAAGCGAAAGGTTTGCGAATTATTGGGCATGCTGATTTGCCACAATTGCAAAATGAAAAAGTGTTGATCCGCGCACATGGAGAATCACCGGAAACGTATAAAATAGCCTTAGAGAATAATATTACCTTGATTGACGCTTCATGCCCTGTGGTGCTGAAACTACAAAATAGAATTAAAACATCTTATGATGATCAGGAAAAAATCTTGATCTTCGGTAAACATGGCCATGCAGAAGTCATCGGATTACAGGGGCAAACCAATAATGAAGCCTTAGTTTTCCAGGATTTGGAAGAATTGGACCATGTTGAATTGCCTGCAAAATTCACCCTATACAGTCAGACGACTAAAAGCACGGATAAATTTTATCATATAAAAGAAGAATTATTGAAACGGGGCTATGAAGTCAAGGCCAATGATACCATTTGTAGGCAGGTATCAAATCGTTATGAAGATTTGGCTACTTTCGCTCAGAAGTTTGATCGGATCGTTTTTGTATCCGGAAAAAAATCGTCGAACGGAAAGGTTTTATATGAAGTTTGTGCGAAACATAACCCCCAAAGTTACTTTATTTCTGATGTAGCTGAATTGTCTAAGGAAATGTTTCGGGAAGATGAAAGTGTTGGTGTATGTGGCGCTACTTCTACCCCTATGTGGCTTATGCAGCAAGTGAAGGAGAAACTGGAAAGTTTTTAAAGTATCGAGCATCAAGTATCATCTAAACTTCACATTCATTCATGACGAAAACTAAAACCCTCACAATTTTGTAATTTTGTGGTTGGCTGGGTTTCAATATTGATTTCATAGCTCCTTGAAGAGCAATTGTTTGAATGAAACCGAAATGTAAAAAATATGCATACAGGGCAATGGTTATTTACATGGAGTGCTCATCAGCCATAATATAAAATAAATAGATGAAAACAAAAAAAGGCGTATTGCTCATTAACTTGGGAACCCCTGATAGCCCAAAAGTAGCTGATGTTAGAAAATATCTTGATGAATTCTTAATGGATGGTCGCGTTATTGATATTGGAGCGTTTCAGCGGAACCTGCTCGTTAGGGGAATAATTGTGCCATTTAGAAGTCCGAAAACTGCAAAATTATATCAAGCCATTTGGGATCAAAAAACGGGATCGCCTTTATTACACATCAGCGAAGTACAAGTAGCACTTTTGCGAAAAGAACTTGGAGAATCCTACCAAGTGGAGTTAGCCATGCGCTATCAAAAACCCTCTATAGAAGAGGCTTTGCAACGACTTAAACGAGCCATGGTAGATAGTATTCAGGTAATACCGCTTTTTCCTCAATATGCCTCTGCAAGTACAGGATCGGTGATCGAAAAGGTCATGAAGCTAGTGGCCGGCTGGCATACTTTTCCCAGAATTTCTATCGTTAATCAATTCTACGATAATGAATTGATGATCGAAACATTTGCCGATAATGCACGGAAAAAACAGGTGGAGAATTACGATCACGTCTTGTTTAGTTTTCATGGGCTGCCCGTGCGGCAATTAAAGGATGTGGATAATACGGGTACCCACAATTGCGATACAGCATTTTGCCGTACGCAAATAACGGCTGAAAATAAATTTTGTTATTCGGCGCAATGCCATGAAACCGCACGGCTAATAGCGGCTAAGCTAGGGTTAAATACAGCTAAATATACTGTTTGTTTTCAATCACGTTTAGGTAAGGATCCTTGGGTTCAGCCTTATACCAGTGATACATTAATTGAATTGGCAGGAAAAGGTGTTAAGCGATTACTTGTTTTATGTCCAGCTTTTGTGGCCGATTGTTTGGAAACACTTTATGAGGTAACGGAAGAATATGGGCAGGAATTTAAAAAATTAGGGGGAGAACACGTAGAGTTGGTACCCAGCTTAAACGACCATCCGAAGTGGATCGAGGCGTTAAAGCAAATGGTTATCGCTGAAGAAGAAGTGGGCGCGGCTTTAACCAAGCGTTACACGAAGAAGGCGGAAGTATAAAAGGGGTAGTTGCTGGATAGCAAAATTATTTACGGATGAAATTGATTTTGATAAATGCTTTTGTGTTGTTGCCGATAGATTATTATATCTACTATGCATTACAAAAAAGCACAATTGGTTGGGCAAAAAAAAGCTTTTTTAAGATAGGTTGGTGGGTGTATAGCTTTTTGCTATTCATTGGTGTTGCGCTTAGCATTTACCTGAATATCCCGCTCATGTTACGTTCGATCATACTGGTAGCGTTCTTTCTGACCTTTACCAGTAAAGCTTTTTACTTGATTGTTTTGTTGATAGACGACCTTAGGCGTGGGGGTATATGGGTAAAAAGACTTCTTTTTAGAAGAAAATCGACACCTATTGAAGCAGCATCTACAGAAGACATAGAAAAAAAAGAAGGAATCAGCCGATCTCAATTTTTAACCCGAGCAGGGATCGTTGTTGCCGCAGCGCCGTTCGCTACATTGAGTTGGGGGATTGCATTTGGTGGCTATGAATATCGGGTACGACGGCAAAAACTTTATCTTCCTAACCTCCCGAAAGCATTTCATGGAATGACCATTGGACAAATCTCTGATATCCATTCTGGAAGTTTTTATAATAAGACAGCCGTTCAAGGCGGTGTAGAACTTCTCTTAGCCGAAAAACCAGACGTCATTTTCTTTACAGGAGATCTTGTGAATAACAAGGCCGATGAAATGCGGAACTACCAAGACTTGTTTACGAAAGTCAAGGCTCCTTTGGGTGTTTTTTCCACACTAGGTAATCATGACTATGGTGATTATTTTTATGGTAGAGAAGATAGCCCCGAGAAAAGACAAAATCTGCAGCATGTTAAAGAAACCCATAAAGTAATGGGCTGGGATTTGTTACTCAATGAGCATAGGCGATTAAAAGTGGACAATGAAGAGATCGGTATTTTGGGAATAGAAAACTGGGGTACGGGCCGTTTTCCTAAATATGGGCGATTGGATTTAGCAAAGCAACGTACGGATGATTTACCCGTGAAGCTTTTATTATCCCACGACCCTTCGCATTGGCGCGCACAAGTATTGGATAATCCAGACATTGATGTCATGTTTGCCGGTCATACGCACGGTATGCAGTTTGGTGTTCGCGGAAAACATTATCAATGGAGCCCTATTCAGTATGTATATAAAGAGTGGGCAGGCTTATATACCGAAGGAAAACAACAATTATATGTTAACGTAGGTTATGGTTTTTTGGGTTATCCGGGGCGTGTTGGTATTTTGCCTGAAATTACTATTTTCGAATTACTTCGTGGAGAAGCACCATCACTTCGTACATGATCCAGCAAAATAGCTGTAACATAATGGCCGTTTGCCAGTCTTAATAGCAAAAAGCTCGTGCTATGTCGGTAAAAATGCCTTATCGCGAAAATGTTAGGCTTTCGCTAGAATCCATTGCAAGTAATAAATTGCGTACGTTTTTAACGGCGCTTATTATTGCGATAGGCATTACGGCTTTGGTGGGCATTTTAACTTCTATCGATGCTATTCAACATTCGTTAACTGATTCTTTTTCCGCTATGGGTGCAAATTCCTTCAATATCAGGAATAGAGGACTGAATGTCCAGATCGGAGGAGGCGGCAATAGGCCTAAAGTTTTTAAGAAAATATCGTATCGGGAAGCGCTTGAGTTTCAACAGAAGTTCGATTTTCCAGCAATAGTATCCGTTAGCGCTTATGCTTCTAATGGTGCCGTGGTAAAATACAGAAGTGAACAATCCAATCCCAATATCTCCATATTAGGCGCTGATGATAACTATTTGCAAACGGGAGGATATAAGTTAGAAAGTGGTCGGAATTTTACCCAACGTGAACTGGAAACAGGTGCAAATGTGACTATTATTGGTAGTGAGATCAGGAAACAGTTGTTTAAGAATGGAAAAGACCCACTTAATGCATCCATAATTATTGGAAATTCGAAATATTTGGTTATTGGTCTATTAGAAGATAAGGGTTCCAGTGCAGGCATGGGGGGCGACCGAACCTGTATTATTCCATTGCTGCGTGCTAGGGCAGTAGTCCAAGGGGAAATACCTTCTTATACCATCACGGTGATGAGTGGAAACGCTCAAGGAATAGAATCTGCTATCGGTGAAGCAACAGCAGTGTTCAGAAATATTAGGGGGCTCGGTATAAAACAGGAAAATAATTTTGAAATTACAAAAAGTGATGCTGTGGCTCAAATCTTGGTAAGTAGCCTAACTTATGTGGCTATTGGGGCATTTGTTATTGGTATTATTACCTTAATAGGCGCTTCGATAGGATTGATGAATATCATGCTGGTGTCTGTTACCGAAAGAACCCGCGAGATTGGTGTTCGCAAGGCTATCGGAGCAACGCCAAGAGTAATACGGATACAGTTTTTAACCGAAGCCGTGGTCATTTGTTTAATTGGCGGTTTGGGAGGTATCCTATTGGGTATATTAATTGGTAACATCGTTGCAATGGTCGTAGGAACAAGCTTTATCATACCGTGGGTATGGATTATGATGGGAATTGCCGTATGTGTCTTCGTAGGTATGATTTCAGGTTTTTATCCTGCATCTAAAGCATCCAAACTAGATCCTATTGAGGCGTTACGCTATGAATAGTTTTTCTTTTTCTCCGCGAAAAAGAAACAAAACCGAACGTAGTGAGCTCATGAACTCCATCAAAAACAAACAAAAGTGAATAAAGCTCATCGCAAGCTCCTCGGGTTTGGTTACTTTCTACGGAAGAATTAACAAAAATTACTTATGTTTACCTCCATGCAAGAAATTACATGGGAAGATTTTGAAAAGGTAGAATTAAGAGTAGGTACTATCCAAGCCGTTACCGATTTTCCGAAGGCGAAAAAACCAGCCTATCAATTAACCATAGATTTTGGAGAAGAATTGGGAATTCGCAAAAGTAGTGCGCAAATAACCGTTCATTATACCAAGGCGGAACTTGTTGGTAAACAAATTATAGCTGTCGTAAATTTCCCGAAAAAACAAATCGCCAATTTTATGTCGGAGTGTCTGGTTACGGGTTTTGCAGACAAAGATGGAGCAATCATTCTGGCCACAACGGCGGGTCAGGTTCCTAATGGTGCAAAATTGCTATAAAAACAAATGCACAATAGGCGGTATGTTTTAAACAATTTGCAATAATGCAAAAGTATAAACTCGGCAAATGCTTATTGCTTAAGGCCTAGAGCCTAAAGCTTGATGGAAGATAACAATAAATAGATCTACCGATGAGATATATCAATTTTGAAGATACTACGGATACCGTATCGGATGAATTCTTTATGAAAGAGGCGTTACTTGAGGCAAAAAAAGCTCTTGATGCCGATGAGGTACCTATTGGAGCTGTGGTTGTTCATAATAACAAGATTATTGCCCGTGGACATAACTTAACGGAAACGTTAAATGATGTGACCGCTCATGCGGAGATGCAAGCGTTTACCGCTGCCGCCCATTATATCGGAGGAAAATATTTGAAAGAATGCACGCTGTATGTAACCGTCGAACCTTGCGTAATGTGTGCCGGGGCTTCTTATTGGTCACAGATTAATCGGATTGTCTTTGGAACAAGAGATGAAAAAAGGGGATATTCCAATGTCTCAACAACGATTGTTCATCCAAAAACCACCGTCATCAGTGGCATTTTGGAAAGAGAATGTAGAGACCTTATCCAACAATTTTTTCAATCGAAAAGACTTTAGGTAAGAGATAAGGTGTAAGGCGTAGGGTTTAAGGTGTAAAAAGGTATAGGCTAGAGTTATACAGTTTAAGAGGCATAAGGTTAGTGATTGATAAACACAGTAGGAGTATGCCATCAATTGCAGCCGTTTGGCGTACATATAGTGCTATTTGCTGCTGCCACTGCTACTAAAAGTCTTGATACGAATATCTTGATACCTCTTACGAATAACCAATAACGAATAACGAATAACCGATTTGTCATTTCCTTATAAAAACTAGGACATCACGGAAACAATTCCATGCATATATCGTTATATTTGTCGTATAACAATTCATAAAATTAAAAAAACATAAAATTATGGCTTTTTCACTTCCAGCGTTACCTTACGCTTCCGATGCATTAGAACCACATATTGATAAAGAAACCATGGAAATTCACCATGGAAAGCATCATCAGGCATATGTTGATAATTTAAATAAAGCTATTGCAGGTACAGATGCAGAGGCACTTACTATTGAAGAAATCGTTAAAAGTGTATCCAAGTATCCAGCGGCGGTTCGCAATAATGGCGGTGGGCATTATAATCATTCGTTATTTTGGACAATTCTATCGCCTGATGCGCAAACAAGCCCTAGTGGAGAATTGGCTACTGCGATTAACGAGACTTTTGGATCTTTTGATGAGTTAAAAAAGAAACTGCAAGATGCAGGGGCTACCCGTTTCGGATCGGGATGGTCTTGGCTGATCGTCGATGCTTCCGGAAAACTACAAGTAACTTCTACTCCCAACCAAGATAACCCGCTAATGGATGTGGCTGAAGTACAGGGCACGCCAATTCTTGGAATTGACGTTTGGGAACATGCTTATTATTTAAAATACCAAAATAAACGCCCTGCGTATTTAGAAGCCATTTTCAATGTTATTTGCTGGAAAGCAGTGGGCGAGCGTTACGCAAATGCAAAAAAATAGGTTTTAGGCGGATTTTTGGCCTAACAACAATGATAAAATGAAAAATAAAGCAGTGTTTGCGTTTAGTAGGCACTGCTTGTTTTTTATACTTGGTAAGGAGAAGTTCTAAAAAATAAACTTATGAAGGCTGTTGTGTTGGATGGTATCCATTTACCATTGACCATAAAAAATATAGAGAAACCTTCACTGAAAGCAAATGAAGCGCTGGTGAACATTAAAGCAGCGGCCCTGAACCGTCGCGATTATTGGATTCAGAAAGGGCAATATGCTGGTTTAAAATTCCCGATAGTATTGGGGTCAGATGGTGCAGGGATGGTAGAAAAAGTAGGAAGTGAATCAGCAAATGGTTGGTTAGGTAGAGAGGTAATCATTAATCCGGCACTTTATTGGGGGGATAGTGAAATCGTTCAAGGCGCAGATTTTCAGATTTTAGGGCTCCCCGAAAATGGAACATTTGCAGAATATGTTAAAGTACCGCTGCAAAACTTACATACTATTCCACCACATTTAACAATGGAAGAAGCTGCCGCAATCCCTCTCGGAGGCTTAACAGCCTGGCGGGCATTATTTAGTCGAGCAAAACTAGCAAAAGGCGATAAGATTTTAGTGGCAGGTGTGGGTGGAGGCGTGGCCACATTTGCATTACAGTGGGCGGTGTATGCTGGAGCTGAAGTCTACGTTACATCAAGTAAACGAGCGAAAATAAAAAGAGCTTTGGATTTAGGTGCAAAGGCAGGGGTACTGTATACCGATAAGCAATGGGCGAAGAAAATAAAACCGGATGGCGGATTTGATGTGATCGTAGATAGTGCTTTGGGAGATGGGTTTAGCAACTATGTAGACTTAGCAAAACCCGGTGGAAGAATCGTTTTTTTTGGAGGCACTTCGTCTGGAGAACTCCCACCCCTTAATGCCCGGAAGATCTTTTGGAAACAGTTGAATATTCTAGGAAGTACAATGGGCTCACCTAAGGATTTTCAAAATATGCTTACCTTCGTAAATAAGCATCAAGTAAAGCCTGTAATTGATTCCATTTATCCGTTGGCTCACGCAGATGAAGCCCTTAGCAAGCTTGAGCAGTCAGAACAATTTGGAAAAATCGTATTGCGGGTAAATTAATCCAGGAATCGAATAGATTCCCGCAAACTAGCTTTTATACTTGTTTTGGAGCATTTCATTGTTGTTCTCAATTAGTGTGGATGCTGAGTTTAATTACTTCTTGTAGATACTAGCCTAAAAAAATTATGCGGGTTAAACCCTTTGCCCTTAATTGTATCTAACGGTAATACAACGATTCAAATAGTTATATTTATGAAGAAAGTTCTTTTTATGGTAGTGGCCATGCTGTGCGTGGTGACTATGTCAAAGGCTCAACAGGGTAGGGGTGGCATGCGTATGAAACCTGAGGATCGGGCGAAACACAGTGTCGACCTATTGAATGAGAAATTAACCCTGACGCAGGAGCAAAAGGATTCGGTCTATCAGTTTTCCTTGGCCGAAGCAAAGGAGCAGCAAGCCTTATTCCAAGCAGGTAACAATGGCGGAGATAGAAAAGCAAATTTTGAAAAAATGCGATCTATTCGGGAGAAAACGCAGCAAAAGATTAAAGGAATATTAACCGATGAACAACAAAAAGCCTATGATGAGTTAGTAAAGGAACAGCGTAATAGGATGCAAGGGCAAGGCCGAGGAAGAGGCCGGCAAGGTTAATGTGTAATCAAAGAGTGCAAAAGAAGCTGTCCGAAAAGTCGTCATTCCGACCGTAGTGGAGAACCCGAAGGTTCAACGATTTAAATCTTTTATTAGTAACTATTTAGTACAGATATCCCGATTTCGTTACGCTACACCCGATATGGCGGTTATAGACTTTTCGGACAACCTCGTATCGCTAAGAAAGAATATTCACAATTTTAAGCAGTCCAGGCGTAAGCGAGTCAATGTGTTTAATAGCTTTACTGAAAGGAGTAAAAGCAATGTCTCCGTTAATGAGTCCGATCATTTCGCCTCTTCGATTGTCAAGTAAAGCTTCTACAGCAGCTACGCCTAAGCGACTAGCCAATACCCTATCCATGCATGTCGGACTTCCTCCGCGTTGTATATGGCCTAGTACAGAAACACGCGTGTCATAATTCGGAAACTTCTCTTTTACTAATTCTGCAATCGCGAAAGCACCTCCTTCTTCATCGCCTTCCGCTACAAGAACAATTTTCGACGATTTGTCTTTCCTTCCGTGGGCCAATTTTTCTAAAAGTGCTTTTGAGTCTGTAGAACTTTCCGGGATTAATATGGCCTCAGCGCCCGTTCCTATTCCGCTACGAAGGGCAATTAAGCCTGAATCTCGCCCCATCACTTCGATAATAAACAAACGATCATGCGATTCTGCTGTATCCCGGATTTTATCCACGGCATTAATAACGGTGTTAATAGCCGTGTCATAGCCTATGGTAAAGTCGGTACCCGCTAAATCATTATCAATAGTACCTGGCAATCCCATCACAGGGATGTCGTGCTCTTCAATAAATTTTGCTGCACCGGTAAATGTGCCATCGCCACCGATAGCAACCAAGCCATCTATATTGAATTTCTTGATTTGTTCATAGGCTTTTTTTCTCCCTTCAGTAGTCCTAAATTCTTGACTGCGTGCGGTTTTTAAAATGGTACCTCCCCGTTGGATGATATTAGCTACAGATTTGGCATCCATTGGGAATATATCTCCATTTACCATTCCATCATACCCACGTTGTATGCCGAAGACGTTTAATTGGTAATATAAACCGGTACGTACAACCGCACGTATGGCGGCATTCATACCGGGAGAATCTCCACCTGAAGTAAATACTGCAATGTTTTTTATAGTACTCATAGGATAAATATAGCTTAATTGTGTTCGAATGATTACGGACGATTTTGATATGCTTGGATACCGGATTCCAGGAAATTTAAATAATTTTGGGGGTCATAGTTTGCTCCCTGCGGTGGCACAAGCACATTTCCGTCGCCATCTACAATGACATAGAGTGGCTGTGAATTGCTGTTGAATTTAGATGCTTGAAAATCGCTCCATTTTTTACCAATGGTCGTAATTTTTTTCTTGCTATAGGTCGAAACATATTGTTCATCTTTGGGTAAGGTCGTCTTATCATCCACAAACAACTCAGCCATAACAAATGCATTGTTTAACAGGTTTTTTACCCGAGGATCTGTCCAAACATTAGCCTCCATCTGCCGGCAATTGACACAATTCCACCCTGTAAAGTCAATTAGAACAGGCTTTCCTATTTGTTTGGATACTTCCAGTGCTTGTTCATAGTCATAATAGGGATCAAAACCTTTCGGCGTTCCCCGTTCATGAAAGATTTCTGCATATTTCTTTGGCGCAGATCCTGCGGTATTGGGGATAGAAGAAACGGATATACCGGTACTAAGGTCAAAGTCTTGTGTTGCACTTGGTGGTAAAAATGCACTGACTGATTTTAATGGTGCGCCCCACATGCCTGGGATAAGATAGACAACAAAAGCGAACACAACTAAGGCAAAAAACGTACGGATTACCGATAAATGTTGGACGTCACTGTCGTGTGCAAATTTTATCTTGCCTAGTAAATATAGGCCCATCAGCCCGAATATGACAATCCACAGCGCTAAAAAGACTTCTCTATCTAGCCAATTCCAATGATAGGCTAAATCTACATTGGATAAAAATTTCAATGCAAAAGCCAATTCAATAAATCCCAAAACAACTTTTACGCTGTTCAGCCAGCCGCCAGATTTGGGTAATGATTTCAATAAAGATGGAAATAAAGCAAATAAGGCAAAAGGAATGGCCAAGGCTAATGAAAAGCCGAACATCCCAATAGCAGGCCCCAAACGTTCACCCTTAGAAGCTGCATCTACTAATAAGGTGCCAATTAGCGGACCAGTACAGGAGAACGAAACTAAAGCAAGGCTAAAAGCCATGAAGAAGATACCGATAAGGCCACCCTGATCAGATTTTGCGTCTACTTTATTTATAAAGGAGCTCGGTAGGGTAATCTCGAAAGCTCCTAGAAAGGAAGCCGCAAATACAACGAGTAATAAGAAGAATAAAAAATTAAAGATGCCATTGGTAGAGAGTGCGTTTAAGGCGTCCGAACCAAAAAAGATCGTAATCAGCATGCCTAAGCCAACATAAATTACAATAATGGATAAACCATATACAATGGCCTGTCCGATTGCTTTGGCTTTAGAACCCGCCTTTTTTGTAAAGAAGCTAACGGTTAGCGGAAGCATAGGGAAAATGCAGGGCATCAAAATGGCAGCAAAACCAAAGAGTAAACCATTAATGAAGATTTGCCACAAAGAAACGTTGGCTTCGGCTTTTATTGCACCCGGCATAGCCGGTTGCTTCTGTGTAGAAGCGTTATTGGAAGTATCCGTTTGCGTAGTATCCGTATTGGTACTAGTATCTTCTGTAATATCGGTAAACTCTATATCATCAAAAGAAATAGTGTCGGTTTGTAGCGAAACAGCAAAAAGCTCTTTAGCAAAGAGACTTAAAAAAAGGGTTGTTATAGCAACAAAAATGAACTTCTTATGCATTACCTTTATTTTGAAGGCGTGAAATTAGTAAATATAATTGAGAGGACTGAATAAGCTTGGTCTCGTTTATGTAAATTAACTATCCTAAATTAGGGTGTTATACAGAATTAAATAAGAAAAGGCGGTTTAAACCGCCTTTTCTTATTTAATAGGTACGTTAAAGCTAATCTCATCTGGAGGTAAACATTCATGGTCATTACAAACCATAAACTCGATGGTACCTTTGATGTTAGTCGTCGCTTTATTCAGACTCACCTTTTGTTGAAAGACCGCTTCATTTTCGAAATATACAACGTTCATATCGAAGACCTTTTCAAAATGATTGATTCCTTTTGGTTCGGCAGTCTTCCCTACGGGAGCATAATCTGCAGATTTCGTAAACGTGAAACTGGTAGGCACTGGTCCACCGGGTTTTATATTTTGGGAATAAATGTGCCAGCCTTTTTCTATGCTAGCCTTAATAAGCACAACGGCTTCTTTATCATTAATTTTTTTGGCTGCGTAGGACCATTTTACTGGTGTTTTTATTTGTGCCGAAACGGCCAACACATTCAACATCAAGATCGTCATTAATAATGCACTGAGTTTTTTCATGGTGTTATTTTTTATTTTAGACAGGTGGTTCTGAAAAGGTTTAATTTTTTAATGTACGTATATCGTGTTACTTACGTGTGTGCAAATTTAGGGAAAATGCAGCGATTACACAATGTTTGTCTAACCTTAGCTAAATACGAGCTCTTTAATACCAAAATCTGAGACCCTATTTTCACCGAAATCAACCACAAGACGCCCTTCATCAGTAACATCAATAATGCTGCCATTAACCACTTGACCGTCAATGGTAAATCGGGAATTGGTCTGAAACCGATAAAGATGACGTTTATATGCTGCTTTTTGTTCCGCTATCGCTCCTTGTTTTAATAAAGCATATTGATGACTTAAGGCATGGCAAAGCTCGGTAAGCAATAATTTTATATCAAAAGTTTGCTTGAGCAATTGCTTGAGCGAGCATGCTTTGGAGTGGTAAATGTCAAAATGGGTTTGGTTTATATTTAAACCTATGCCAACAATGGCATGTTTCCATAACTTGCCACGAATACTATTTTCAATGAGAATGCCCCCTAATTTTTTTTCACCATAGTAAATATCGTTCGGCCATTTTATACGAAGACCGTCTCCCAAATGGGGCAACAAAAATTGCATTATGGCTAAACTGATCGCTATATTTAGTCGAAACTGATCTTTGGGAGCTAAAAAAACGGGATTAAACAATACACTAATGGTTAAATTTTTCCCTGCTTCGCTTTTCCAAATACCACCCACTTGACCCTTTCCCGCATATTGGTCTTCTGCCATTATTACAGTTCCTTCCCTATATGGCGTAGAATTTGACAGGTTATCTTTGAGGTAATCATTGGTCGAGTTTACCCGTTGAAGAGTAATAATATTTTCTCCAACAATAAGTCCTAAAAAAGTGTTACTTTGCAAAGTCTTTGTGGCATTAAATAAAAAACTGTTCAAAACTAAAATTTTTTAATGGTAAAAGGTAAAAAGGTTAAAGAATCCACTTATCTCTCAGAAGTCATTATACACGGTATCCAAGAGAAGAAGGGAAACGAAATAGTGAGATTAGACCTGCAAAATGTTCATAGCTCTGTATCTGATTATTTTGTCGTATGTCATGCCGAATCTACCACTCAGGTAATGGCTATAGCAAGAAGCGTAGAAGAAGAAGTGTATAAAACATTAAAGCAAGATCCTTGGCGTAAAGAAGGTTTAGATCATGCTGAATGGATTTTGCTCGATTACATAGATGTTGTCGTGCATATTTTCAAGACGGATAAAAGGAGATTTTATGCGATTGAAGATTTATGGGGTGATGCCGAATTGAAGTATTTTCAAAGTGCATAATCCCAAACTAGATTAAACAAGAGGATAGAACAATTTATAATGGATAATATGTCAAATCAACCTGGAAAAATAAAGAAAGTTCCTGGGAAGAAGATAAGCCCCAAACCCCCAAAGTTTAATATCATGTGGCTCTGGATAGCCATGATATTAGGCTTTATTGCGTTACAATATGTCTTTACTGGCGATAGTGCCAAAGAGATTACGTATAAACGCTTTGAATCTACCATGCTTAAAACGGGTGATGTAGAAAAATTAGTGGCTTACAAACGGAATGAACTGATTGCAGTTGAAGTTTATATCAAGAAAGACCGGCTTAGCGAAGAAAAATACAAAGACGTTAAACCTAAAAATAACGGATTAAATTTATCTTCAGGAAACACGGGGCCGCAGTATTATTTCCAAGATGGCTCATTTGATGCCTTGGAACGTAAATTATCAGCAGCACAGCAAGGAGTGCCAGAAAATGAACGGGTGAGCGTCACATTAGAAGAACGAAACAGCCCTTGGACGGGATGGTTGCTATCGATCATTCTACCGCTTGGCTTGGTTATTCTTTTTTGGGTATTTATCATGCGCAGAATGGGAGGCGGTGCTGGGGGTGCCGGCGGACAAATATTTAACATTGGTAAATCTAAAGCACAGCTGTTTGATAAAGAATCACAAGTGAACATCACCTTCAATGATGTTGCAGGCCTTGAAGAGGCAAAGCAAGAAGTGATGGAAATTGTGGATTTCCTTCGAAATCCTAAAAAATATACCAACTTGGGTGGAAAAATTCCGAAAGGAGCACTTTTGGTTGGTTCGCCTGGAACAGGGAAAACGTTACTTGCTAAGGCTGTTGCCGGTGAAGCACAAGTTCCCTTTTTCTCTTTATCAGGGTCTGACTTTGTGGAAATGTTTGTCGGTGTGGGAGCATCACGAGTAAGAGATTTATTCAAGCAAGCAAAAGATAAAGCTCCTTGTATTATCTTTATTGACGAGATTGATGCAATTGGTCGGGCACGCGGAAAGAATAATATCGTTGGCGGAAATGACGAGCGGGAAAATACCCTTAATCAGCTATTGGTAGAAATGGACGGCTTCGGAACAGATTCGGGTATCATAATATTGGCCGCTACTAACCGGCCAGATGTGTTGGATTCTGCTTTGTTGAGACCTGGGCGCTTTGATAGACAAATCTCAATAGATAAACCTGATTTAGTAGGGAGAGAACAGATATTTAAGGTTCATTTAAAGCCGATTAAATTGGCAGCGGATGTTGAGGCTAAGAAATTATCTGCCCAGACCCCAGGATTTGCGGGTGCGGAAATTGCCAATGTATGTAATGAGGCCGCCCTGATCGCCGCTCGGAAAAATAAAGAGTCTGTTGATATGCAGGATTTCCAAGATGCAATTGATCGGGTTATCGGTGGATTGGAAAAGAAAAATAAAATTATTTCTCCCGAAGAAAAGCGGATCGTCGCCTATCATGAGGCCGGCCATGCCATTGCAGGCTGGTTCTTAGAACATGCTGATCCCTTAGTTAAGGTTTCCATTGTTCCGCGAGGGGTTGCCGCTCTTGGTTATGCGCAATATTTACCTAAAGAGCAATTCCTATATACTACAGAACAACTAATCGATGGGATGTGTATGACGATGGGAGGACGAGTTGCGGAAGACCTTACTTTTGGCAAAATTTCTACTGGAGCACAGAATGACTTAGAACGTATCACTAAATTGGCCTATGCCATGGTAGCTGTGTACGGTATGAATGGTAAAGTTGGTAACGTATCTTTTAATGACAGCCAGGAATCCCAATTTCAAAAACCGTATTCGGAAAAAACTGCCGAACTTATTGACGAAGAAGTACGTCAGTTGATTAGTGAAGTGTATGCTAAAACAAGCGCCCTCTTAACGGAGAAATCAGCAGGATTAAAGGAACTAGCAGAAAAATTACTGGAGAGAGAAATTTTGTTCCAATCGGATTTGGAAGAAATTCTGGGTAAACGTCCTTTTGATCATCGTACAACATATGATGAGTTTGTTAACGGCGATGAAGGATCATCAGATCAACGCCCAGCAGCAGAAGGGTTGATGCACGAGGGAGTAGGAGATCGTTCAGGAACTTTTGAAAAGAACTCATCCGCGGATGAAAATACAACACCTGCAACTAAATTTATTGACATAAAAAGGAAATAGTAAGAGGAGTCTATCTTCCCTCAACCTTTCAATTCATTATGCAAGAGGCTACAGCAAAAGAACGGTTGTTAAAGAAAATAAGGAAAGCATTGCTGGTAAAGCGGGACAACCCTTATCCCAATTTAGAGGAAGTGCCTTTGTATAAAGAAATCGATGAGCCCTTGGAAATCTTATTTGCTCAGCGATTCACCGAAGTTGCAGGTAATTTTGTTTTCTGCGAAGATGAAATACAACTGATCGAAAATATACTGGCTATTACCGAACATGAACAGGTGAAAAAAATTTATGCTTGGGAACAAGCTGTGCAAGAAATACTAGATCGCTATGAATTTCCGTATTATAAGACAGACATCGATTTTAAAAATGCCGAAATCGGTATAACTACCTGTGAAGCTTTAATCGCCCGTACGGGAAGTATAATGGTTACCAATGGAAGCGCAGCTGGACGTCGATTAAGTATTTATCCCCCTATCCATGTCGTTATTGCTTATACCTCGCAAATTGTAATGGACTTAAAAGATGGGTTTGAAGTTCTTAAGAAAAAGTATACTAGCCTCCCTTCTATGATTAGCACCATTACAGGCCCCAGTAGGACGGCGGATATCGAAAAGACCCTGGTTTTGGGAGCACACGGACCTAAACAAGTATACCTGCTTCTTTTAGATGATACCCTTCAAGGGAAAGAATAGTAACGAGTGAAGCGTAATTAGTTAACAGTAAGTAGTAAACGGAAAGACATTCGTTACGCATCACTCGTTACTGATTACGTGTTATCGATTAGTTACGAATGAACCTTGATCCTACAATAAAATAAAGCAGAAAGTTAACCAAGCAAAACCAACACAAATATACTAATATTATTAGTTTTATATACTAATATAATTAGTATATTTGTTTTTATGGATACCATACAAAACGGAGAATATTTCAAAGGTAGGGGAGCGCAAATCAATACGCATAATAAGTTCTTTAAGAACAAATACGTTTGTGAACATATAGAAGGCCTAGACGAGGCTTTTTTAGAAAACAGCGCTACACAAATTATCGAAACCCATCCGAAGCATATTATCAGTGAAAGTGATAGCCCGGATTTACGTTATCTGCGTTCTATTAATCCCTATCAAGGATGTGAACATGGCTGTATTTATTGCTATGCAAGAAATGCGCATGAATACTGGGGCTATAGCGCTGGACTTGATTTTGAACGAAAAATCATTGTCAAAAGGGAATGCGCTACCTTGTTAGAAGAGGCATTTAATCATAAAAACTATGTTCCTGCACCCATCATGTTATCAGGTAATACGGATTGCTACCAACCTCTAGAACGGAAATTACGGCTAACGCAATCACTCCTAAAGGTATTCGTGAAGTATAGACACCCCGTATCGATCATCAGCAAGAATAATTTAATCCTTAGAGATCTGGATTTATTACGTCAATTGGCTAAGGATCAATTGGTGCAGGTGGCGGTTACCATTAACTCCCTGAACGAGGAATTAAGACAAAAGATGGAACCTCGGACGGTTACGGCCACAGGTCGGTTAAAAGTAATCCGGCAATTGAGTGAAGCCGGGATACCGGTTATGCTGATGTGCGCCCCTATTATTCCGGGCTTAAACAGCGACGAAATGCCTGCGCTGATTGAACAGGCGGCGAAGCATGGTGCCACAGCCGCATCGTTTACGTTAGTCCGATTGAATGGGGCAATCAGTGGATTATTTAAAGACTGGATTTACAAAGCTTATCCCGATCGGGCAGAGAAAGTGTTGCATGGCATCGCCGCCTGCCATGGTGGTAAACTAAATGATAGTCAGTTTGGTAGAAGAATGAAAGGGGATGGCGTACTGGCTGAAAGTATTCATCAACTATTTAAACTTGCAGTAACGCGCTTTATGGGTGCAAATCAGCTTACGCCGCTCCGTACAGATCGCTTTACACCAAAAAATGGTAGGCAATTGGATTTGTTTTAGCTGCATGGATTAGCTGGATGATCAAAACATGTTGATGTTCAACCTTTACTTTAAAAGGCCAATTAACACGGTAATGACAAAATAGGATAAATGATCCGCGAAATTATATTCAGTAGCTATAAATAATAGCAGTATTTTTGGTATTTTCACCCCGATTAATAAATAGCGATGGAGCATTATATACTGGAAACTCCGGTTTCAAGCCTAATATTTCTTTTTACCATAATTACAAGCGTCTATGCATTTTCCAATCCCGAAATTTTTGGAAAATTTATGTTGCATCCTTATAGTATTAGTCGGGGATCGCGTATATATACCTTAATTACCAGCGGCTTAATCCATCGGGATTGGATGCACCTCTTGTTTAATATGTGTACGTTTTATTTTTTCGGATTCCCGTTGGAAAGTATCTTGGCGTCTATTAGCAGTTGGGGGCATGTTCAGTTTGCTATACTTTATTTTTTTGGGCTGGTGCTGAGTGATGCAGGAACAATCGCTAAACAGAAGAATAATTTTAATTATTACAGTCTGGGTGCTTCTGGTGCAATTTGCGCTGTGCTTTTTAGTTTTATCTTATTCCAGCCTGCAACATCCATGTACCTGTTTTTCATTCCTATTCCAATTCCTGCAGTGGTGTTCGGACCGCTGTTTCTACTATATTGTATGTGGGCAGCCAGATCAGGCCAAGGTAGCGTGAATCATGATGCTCATTTTTACGGAGCAGTAGTTGGGATTGCAATCACTATATTGCTTTACCCCCAAGTTATTGGACACTTCTTTAGCGCAGTAGGTCAGCTTTTTGGATAGCTTTTAATACCGAACGATCGAATGTTCTTGAACGAAGCAGTATCGGAAACACCGCATGTTTAATCCAGATATTTATCCGCTAAAGGAATGCTGGCCGCCTGACGGAAATTCCCTTGTGCATCCCACAAAAAGCTCATAGGATGTTCCGGGTCTTTAATAATCTCAAATAGCGTATACCCCCAAGGTTTCCAAAAATTTTCCAGGACCTGTCCATAGGTCTTTACTTGAAAATTGTCAAAAATAGGCCGACTATCCATTCCCCTCAAAGGCATAGGTTCTATATAAATGCAATCTTCTGTGGTGAGTACGGTATATTCTGGTAATCGATTAAACAGGTAAGCAGAATAAAAGTATAAGCCACAAATTTCTTCAAACTGAATGGGATGAAGCTGCTCATTACTCACTTGCGTCAATTGCTCTTCATGGTATTTATCGTTAGCACCATTGTCCTGTAAGCAGGCAACGATACCGATATTGTTAATGCGTAAGGAGAAAACCAAGGTGTTGATCTCATCCCGGTAACTGAAACCGTTCTGATCAGTAGCAAGCTCAAATACGTTGATACTGTAGGGAGCACTAACTTCAAAAAGCATTGGCCTAATGATCGACTGGAGCATCAGATGAAGGTTAGTGAACTTTTTGCCTAGGACCTGCGAAAAGTTCATGGGTTCCCCACTCATTTGTTGTTGGCGTAATCCAACTTGTATCTCGTTAAAAATAATGCCATAAATTAATTTACCTATCCACTGGAAAAGGATCAGCTTATCTAATTGCTTCACACCTTCCACCCCTTGGTTAAAAGCGGCTTCCACCTCTTCTTCCAGTAAGGCAATGCGGTTAGCAACGGCTGTAGAACAGGGTAACTGGAGTTTTTTATAGGTGGTTATACTTTCATCCAGTAATTTAAAAGGTTTATCCTCCAGTTGATAAGCCTGCATTAACCATACGGGAAATACGTGAATTTTCTCTTCAGCCGATAGCAAGGGCGTACCACTTAAAAAACAAGTGTTATTGTCAAAAAGAAATTTTTGGAAAGGGTTGTATAAGGCAATCATAACTGCTTTATGCCATAAGCTTTACGCCTTAGGCATCTTTTTTCAATTTTAGCGTTAATGAATAAAGCTTCTTTTTAATAAGATTGATATCCTGTTCCAATTCTTGACAAATATCGTTTGTCAATAAGAATAAATCTCTGGAAAGAAGAATGAAGTATTCAAGTTCATGTGCAGAACCTAAACTTATTTGTATAAATCTATTAAATTCTTTGTCTCCGCTTCTTCCACACCCTTCTGCAAAGTTAGAAGGTATGGAGTATGCAGCTCTTCGCATCTGGGCCGTAATGCCGTATTTTTCCTCTACAGGTAAATCAATCGTATTTTTATATACTTTAATTGCTAAATTATGCCCCAACTGCCAGACATCATATTTTTTAAAATCTCTCATTTCATATAAACTATGGCCTATAGCCTACTGCTTATAGCTTACCGCCTATAGCTATACTGCTTTTTATAGTAGTCCTGATAAGCTCCAGAGGTTACATTTTCGAGCCAATCTTCATTGGTTAAGTACCAATCCACTGTTTTTTCCAGACCTTCTTCAAACTGTAAACTCGGTACCCATCCGAGTTCTTGCTGTAGCTTGGTCGAATCAATGGCATAGCGTAAATCATGGCCAGCACGATCTTTCACAAAAGTAATCAGCTTGGCCGATTCTCCTTCCGCACGGCCCAGTTTCCGGTCCATGATGCTGCACAACAGGTTAATCAGGTCGATGTTCTTCCATTCATTATGCCCGCCGATATTATAAGTATCTCCAGCTTTTGCCTGATGAAAGATGATATCGATAGCACGGGCATGATCTTCCACCCAAAGCCAGTCGCGTATATTTTCACCCTTTCCATATACCGGTACAGGCTTATTGTTTTTGATGTTGTGGATGGCTAATGGAATGAGTTTCTCCGGAAAATGGTGCGAGCCGTAATTATTGGAGCAGTTGGAGATAACCGTATTCAGCCCATACGTGTCATGGTAGGCCCGAACAAAATGATCGGATCCCGCCTTGGAGGCAGAGTAGGGCGAATGCGGATCATATTTGGTTTCCTCGGTGAACATACCGGTTTCACCTAGGGCTCCGTATACTTCGTCTGTACTCACATGGTAGAAACGCTTGCTCCCCTCACCTTTCCAATGGCTGCGGGCTGCATTGAGCAGGTTAACCGTGCCTACAACGTTTGTCAGTACAAAATCCAGTGGGTTGCTAATGGAACGGTCGACATGCGACTCGGCTGCCAGATGGATGACCGCGTCCGGCTGCTCGCGCTCAAAAAGAGTTTCAATGAACGGACCATCCGTAATATCCCCCTTGACAAAGGTATAATTCGGACGGTCTTCAATATCTTTTAAATTGGCTAAATTGCCCGCATAGGTGAGCTTGTCCAGGTTAATGATCTGATACTGGGGATACGTGTTTACAAAACGCCTCACCACATGCGAACCAATGAATCCTGCTCCTCCGGTGATAATGATTTTCATTTGAATAATTGTTTTTTTAATGGCAATGAAGCTTGCATAAATTATTCATATCATTTTGTTTATGGCAATTTATGCAGATTTCATTTGAATCGTTTTTTTATAAGGGATTGAAGAAGTCGTCATTTCGACCGTAAACCGCGTACTCAACGTTGCTATGCTGCACGCTAGAGGACAATAGAAGACTTTTTAAATACCTTCGGTTGTATTATATTTACTTAATCAAACGGATGTTGTTCTTGGAGATAAACCTCCCATGCCCAAGCTGAGCGCATCATTTCTTCAACACCTAATTCGGCTTTCCAGCCTAGCTCAGCGGTTGATTTAGAAACATCACCCCATACCTTCTCAATATCGCCTGCCCTTCTTGGGCCAATTTGATAATTTAATTTGACACCTGTAGAATCCTCAAAAGCTCGAATGATTTCTAATACCGATAACCCTTTGCCGGTGCCGATATTAAAGACCTCATAATTTCCGGAGGCTTTTCCGTCTTCTAAACGTTTTATAGCAGCAACATGTGCTTTAGCAAGATCAACTACATGAATGTAATCCCGAATAGCCGATCCATCGGGCGTGTTGTAATCGTTTCCGAATACCGTAATTTTTTCCCGTTTACCGATAGCCGTTTGGGTAATAAAAGGGACTAAATTTTGAGGCACACCTAATGGTAATTCGCCAATTAGCGCGCTTTTATGCGCACCAACAGGATTAAAATAGCGCAGCGCAATAATGTGGTAGTTATCAAATGCCTTTGCCGTATCGTTCAGGATTTCTTCTGCAACTTGTTTCGTGTTTCCATAAGGAGACTCCGCTTTTTGAACAGGTGCATTTTCAGTAACGGGCAACTCTTTTGGTTGGCCATATACCGTACAACTGGAGGAAAATACAAAGTTAACGACTTGATCTTTATAGGCAGTCAATAGGTTAATCAATGAGAAAAAATTATTTCGATAGTATTTGATCGGCTGTTCTACTGATTCGCCAACGGCTTTACTTGCCGCAAAATGAATGACGCCGGTTATATCAGGATTTTCTTTAACAAATTGCAGTACACGTTGTTCATCACAAAGATCAAATTCATGGAATTCAGGCACATTGCCCGTTATGGCGGCAATCTGCTTGAGCACACCTTTGTTTGAATTGGAAAGATTGTCGATGATAACGGGAGTATACCCTGCTTCTTGTAGGGCGACTACAGTGTGTGATCCGATATAACCTGTACCGCCGGTAACTAGTATTTTGCTCATCTTGAATTTAATGTTTATTATAGTACGTGAAATCTTTATGTTTTATTTCTTGCTCAGGCAAGGATTTAAAATAAGCGTAGGTTTTCTCCAATCCCACTGCGCGATCAACTTTCGGCAACCATCCCAGAATTTCTTTAGCCTTCGTAATATCTGGTCTCCGTTGTTTAGGGTCGTCTACTGGTAAATCCTTATACACTAAGCGTTGTTTGGTTCCGGTTAATCGGATAATTTCCTCACCAAATTGTTTAATGGTGATTTCATCGGGATTTCCAATATTAATAGGTTGTGCATAATCGCTCATCAATAATCTAAAAATGCCATCTACTTGATCATCAACGTAACAGAATGAGCGCGTTTGTGACCCATCACCGAACACAGTAAGGTCTTCGCCTCGCAAGGCCTGACCAATAAAAGCAGGTAATACCCTCCCGTCGTTTAAGCGCATGCGTGGTCCATAGGTGTTAAAAATACGAACGATACGGGTCTCTAAACCATGAAATGTATGATAAGCCATCGTAATCGCTTCCTGAAAACGTTTGGCCTCATCATAGACTCCGCGAGGTCCCACAGGATTGACATTGCCCCAGTATTCTTCGGGTTGCGGACTTACACTGGGATCACCGTAAACTTCCGATGTGGAGGCAACTAAAATACGCGATCTTTTAGCCCGTGCCAGCCCCAACAAATGATGCGTACCCAAAGATCCCACCTTAAGGGTTTGGATGGGAATTTTTAAGTAATCAATAGGACTTGCTGGCGATGCAAAATGGAGAATATAGTCCAAACGTCCAGGAACATGAACAAAGGTAGATACATCGTGGTTATAGAACTCAAAGTTTTCCAGTTTGAATAAATGTTCGATGTTTCGAAGATCACCTGTAATGAGGTTGTCCATTCCGATAACGTGAAAATCTTCTTTAATAAAGCGATCGCAAAGATGTGATCCTAAGAAACCTGCTGCTCCGGTGATGAGTATACGTTGTCTTGCCATGCTCTTAAACAATTGTTTAGAATATCTTTGGCGAAGATAAACAAATTGAATATAATTGCCGTTTCTTAAATGCACAAAACCTGCGCGTGATATGTGGTTTTTATATAATCTTGGTATTCTTTTAGGACAGTTTATGGTGTTTATTCTCGCACCGTTTAATACCCGGGTAAAACAATGGAAAAGGGGTAGGGAAGGACTGCTCGATCGGATAGCTTCCACCGTTGATTCATCGGAGCTACATACATGGTTTCATTTTGCGTCATTAGGGGAGTTCGAACAAGGACGATCTGTTTTGGAAGCTTATCGGGAAAACTTTCCCAAGAAAAAAATCGTTATTACTTTTTTTTCTCCTTCTGGATATGAGGTGAGAGCAAATTATGAAAAGGCAGATTATGTGTTTTATCTACCGGCTGATACCATAAAAAATGCCCGACAATTTGTCAATTTAATTCATCCCGAAGAGGTTTTTGTGATAAAATACGAATTTTGGCATAACTATTTCAAAGAACTGCATCAGCGCCAGATTCCGTTATATCTGGTCTCCGCTATTTTTAGAAAAAATCAGCTGTATTTTAAATGGTATGGAAAACCTTTTCGTTCTACCCTTCGGTATGTAAGCCATTATTTTACACAAAATCAG
Organism: Olivibacter ginsenosidimutans; assembly: GCF_039542865.1. NCBI lineage: Bacteria > Pseudomonadati > Bacteroidota > Sphingobacteriia > Sphingobacteriales > Sphingobacteriaceae > Olivibacter > Olivibacter ginsenosidimutans. The sequence goes on from NZ_BAABIQ010000043.1 coordinate 308,859, forward strand.
GAGAGTATTCAACTATTACAGTACATTGGTTTGAATAACGCTTCTTTAACAGGCGATACCCGTTTTGATCGGGTAGCCCATCTGCCTTTGCAAAAAAAAGAAATACCAGCCATTACGCCATTTGTTCAACAACATCCTGTTTTGGTGGCGGGAAGTACATGGTTGCCAGATGAGGAACGGATTGCCGAACTGTTGCAAAACTATCCGGATTGGAAACTCATTATGGCACCGCATATCATCAACGAAGATCACCTGCAGGCATTAGACGCGAAATTTACAAATAGCGTACGATTCTCCCAATTGGATATAGCTCGCTATCCAGATCAGTTGATTCATCAGGTATTGATTATTGATAATATAGGGATGTTGTCCTACCTTTATGGCTATGCCGATATTGCGTATATCGGTGGTGGTTTTGGGACAGGGATTCATAATACCCTAGAAGCAGCTACCTATGGCGTTCCGGTAATTTTTGGGCCAAAATACGACAAATTTCAAGAAGCAAAAGACCTTATTACAATTGGAGCTGCATTTAGCATTCAACAACAGCAAGATCTTATCAAAGTTTTTGAAAAGTTACAAGTGCCTGAATTTAGAAAAGAAGCAGGAAACCAGGCCTATCAATACGTACAGCAGCAGGCCGGAGCTACCGGTAGGATTATGGATTATTTAAGGTATAAGGCAATAAGCAATAGGCAATAGGCTTTAAGCAATAGGCAATAGGCTTTAAGCAATAGGCAATAGGCAATAAGCAATAAGCCTAAAGCATACAGCCTAAAGCGTAAGCACCCTTGCTTCCCGGATTTTTTTCCGAAAAAGCTTACCGGGTAAATATTTACTGGCCCAAATGACTTTGATTTCCTTTCCGGCAATAAATATTTCTTCTTTTTGCTTCTGTATATAAGGCACCAATCGTTTTACAAGCTGTTCGACTGACATTGCTTGGGCATGAACCGCGTCTTTCTTCTGATAAATCTCCCCATCACCGGTAAGGGCTTTTTCTCCTAATGAAGTGTTTACAAATCCCGGACAAACCATACTAATGGCGATATTGTTGTCGTAAATTTCTGGACGTAAGGATTCAAAATAGCCGTGCAAGGCGTGTTTGGAAGCCGCATAAGAAGATCGGAAACGTGTTCCTATTTTACCCATTAAACTGCTGATGACAACAATATGTCCGCTACCCCGTTGCAACATGCTAGGCAATACAGCTTGTGTCGCGGCAACAGGACCCCAATAATTGATATTCATGATCTTTTGGGCTACGTTTAGCTGCGTGTCTAGGGCAAGTGCCCGTTGCGTGATACCTGCCGAGTGGATCAATAGGTCAATCCTCCCGAAAATACGTAATGCTTCGTGGGTTCTAGCCTCAAGGTCAGCTAAATTTTCCAGATCTAATGGTAAGACATGAACATGCATAGGACTGCCCTTACAGGCTGTTTTGACCCGATATAATCGATCTTTCGATCTTGCAGATAAAATCAGCTTGGCGCCTAAAGCCGCGTAGTGGTAGGCCAAACCTTCTCCAATTCCAGAAGAGGCGCCGATAATCCAGATAACTTGGTGATTAATGGGGATGTTGACTTTCTTTTTCATATTTATCTGCTATGGCGTAAACATTTTCTTCGAAAAGCGCTGCCGCGATGGTATCGGCGATTAGCTTACCAGTCGTTGTTAGTTTAAGATGGGTATCCTCCTCAATGAGTTGATGATGTGTTTTAAATATTTCCGCTCTTTTCAGGAGATCGCGTAAGCAGGGATACCCAAATGTTTGGCCAATAAAATTCAAATCTATCCCCCACATGGTACGCAAAGCGGTCATAATGTATTCATTTAGCCTGTCAGTGAGGGATAACGATTCCATTTCTGCGGGTATGTGTTGGCTGAAGATAGCCTTCATGTACTGGTTGTTATTACTGACGTTCCATTGTCTTTCGAATCCATTATAGGAATGGGCTGATGGACCAATACCTAAATAAGGTATAGCTTTCCAGTAATTGGTATTGTGTTGGGCATAATGATGAGGTAAGGCAAAATTGGAAATTTCATAGTGTTCATAAGCCGCTTCACGCATCATATCGATTAACCATAAGAATTGTTGGGCACTTTGCTCATCATCAATATGCGGTTGTTTCCCGGTGTGAATGGCATGGGCTAATGCCGTTCGTGGTTCAACAGTAAGACTATAAGCCGAAATGTGCGGTATGTGAAAAGTTAACAGTTGGGATATATTGCTGATCCATTTTTCCTGAGATAGCAGGGGAAACCCATAAATTAAATCAGCTGTAATGTTCTCGAAGCCGGCATCCTGTACCCGCTTGATGGACGCGGTTGCTTCTTGTGCAGTATGGGCCCGATTCATCCATTTTAGATCCTCATCAAAAAAAGATTGAATGCCGATGCTAAAGCGATTAATAGGAGTATTCCGTAGTTCGGTTACTTTTTTGGTGTCCAAATCATCAGGGTTCGCTTCTAAGGTGATCTCGGGTGTTGGGGATATCCTGTAGTAATGGGCAAGCTCCTCAATCAACTGTTTGATTTCAGATGGAGTCAAGATAGAGGGCGTGCCCCCACCAAAGTAGATGGTCTCGATCTGTGCATCTTGTAGGTAATTTGCTTGGAGTTTTAACTCCTGCTTCATCGCTTCTAATAGATCCGTTTTGTATTGAAGGGAAGTACTGAAGTGAAAATCACAATAGTGACACGCTTGTTTACAAAAAGGGATATGAAAGTAGATGCCCGCCATGTAGGCAAAGTTAAGCTTATCTGACGAATAATTCTTTCCAGAAGATGATTCTTTCCAGAAGATGATTCTTGAACGTGTGGACTCTTATTTTTTTGGGACAGTCCAAAAATAAATAGTTGATTCACCAACTTTTAGCTGCTTTTCCGGTTTCCAATCGCCCATATCAAATTCATTGGAAACAATACGTGTCCCTGGTTTTAATAATTTAAGCAGTTTAGGACGTAATTTTAAATTAATATAGGGAAGTAGGTATAGCGTTACAACCGATGCATTGCTGAAGTCTACATCAAAAAGATCTTGCTCTAAAAATTTCACTTTATCCGTAACACCTTCCTTCACCGCGTTTTCATTCGCCTCTTCGATTCGTTTAGGGTCAATATCCACACCAACGCCGGTAGCGCCATACTCTTTTGCTGCAGTAATGACAATTCTACCATCACCACAACCTAAGTCATAAATTAGATCATTCTTGTTCACATGAGCAATGTTGAGCATGGCTTGTACTACCTCCGGCTTGCTTGCGACATAAGGGACATCCAATTTTTTTTCCGTTTGCTGTTCTTGACCAAAAGAGACGGCCGGAAAACCAAGTTGTATAAATATGCATCCAAAAATGGATAAAGATAAGAGAAGTAGTCTCCGAATAGCGGAATGTGAATGATAAAAGGCCATATATGTTACGAGGTTAGTGGCAAAATTTTTATAAAAGCTCACAACAATCATACCCTTTTTATCGTATTTTTTTTCTTTTATTCTTTTGTTACAAAACTGGCTTTTTGTAGTGGAATATTATGGGCTAGCCTACCGTTGACGATTTCAGGGCCTCTCTAATGACAACAGGAAGAAATCTTTCTGTTATAAAAAGTAAGTCGTCTAAAGCGATTTATCTAAGTTTGACGTTTTTTTAATATCTTTGGCCGGCGGTTCTAAAATCAAAGCATTCTCCGCTTGCTAAATGTCATTTTAGTACGTTAAAACTTTTATTACGCATGAAATATCCGTATTTCCTAAATACATCGACATGTGAACCCGCCGGCTGGCCTTTGAAAGTCAAATTAAATACATATGAATCGTCCATGGTTAATCCGCTGGCTAACAGATTTACTACACAAGAGCAGGTAACTTTTGAACATAGTAAGCTCCTGCTAACCGATGGATTAAAAGCCACTTTGAGGTTCATGAGTGCCAATAGTAAAATAAATAGACGAATAATTAGTTACACATGAAATATAAACGTATCCTACTTAAACTTAGCGGAGAGGCCTTAATGGGCAGTAAACAATACGGAATTGATATCGATCGTGTTGCGCAATATGCCCAAGACATCAAATCGGTCTATGATCAAGGGGTGGAGATTGCCATCGTGATTGGCGGAGGTAATATATACAGAGGACTAAGCGCAGAAAAGGCAGGTATGGACCGTGTACAGGCAGATTACATGGGTATGCTCGCAACGGTAATTAACAGTATGGCTTTACAAGATGCGCTCGAGAAAGCCGGTATGAAAACGAGATTACTGACTGCGATAAAAATGGAACAGATCTGTGAACCATTTATTCGTCGAAGGGCCGTAAGACACTTGGAAAAAGGGCGCATCGTTATTTTTGGTGCCGGTACTGGAAACCCTTATTTTACTACCGATACTGCTGCTTCGCTCCGCGCTATTGAAATCAATGCCGATGTCGTATTAAAAGGTACACGGGTAGATGGTATCTACACGGCTGATCCCGAGAAAGATCCTTATGCTACTAAGTTTGATCAAATTACTTTCCAAGATGTTTATAACCAAGGACTAAATGTGATGGATATGACCGCATTTACCTTATGTCAGGAAAATAAACTGCCAATCATTGTATTCGACATGAATAAAAGCGGCAATCTTTCCCGCTTAGCTAAGGGAGAGGCTATCGGTACCTTAGTAAAAGACTAAGAGAGCGGTATACGGTAAAAGAAGGTATAAGGTAGGAGGTATAAGATAAAAGAAGGAAGGTATAAGGTGGGAGGCCAGTTCTAAACCCTATACCTTACACCCTAAACCTTATACCCTACGCCTCAGTAGCTATTGTTGTGATAGGCATTCCAGCAGTTCCTTTCTTATCTTTCTAAAGTAAGCTATGCTCCCATCATAGTCGTCAAAATTTAAGATAAGCTCATTGCTTAAGGATTTCGCTTTCTCGGAATTCTTCTTTTCCAGCATCTTGAGCAGCTCATAATCATAAATGCCATCCCGCATGGTTTCGAATCGAATAGAGCTGTAAAGCTTATGATATCCTGGATAAACAATATAGGCATCACCTGCAGGTAACTTTCCCCGGTCTCGCGAAGCATCTTGATGCAAGATGTCTTGTCCACTCCAAAAATTGAGCCCCCAATGAAGATACCCCGTCAGGCCGTATTTGTAATTGATCCAGTGTAAATACCGGGTTTGAATTAAGGGCAATTCTATGAAGCGATTAGCGTAGTTGCCTCTTGGACCAACGCAGGTATAATACCATATCTTTTTACCTTCTTTTTGGAGTTCTTGGTAAAAGCTATAATCTTTATGTAAGACATCTAGAATAGGTACCCAAACGTCTATTCCGTTACGTAACTCTTTGGACGTAAGTACTGCGTCAATAATTTTTACTCCCGGTAGGTATTTCCTTACGTAGCTGCTGATAGCCTGATAGGATGCTGCATTTTTAGCCACCGGCTCGTCGCCTATATGCTGCATGTATTTGGATAACCAACCCTTTTCTTCTAGATGTGCCCGGAGGGCCGGTAGAAATTGGTTGAGGAAATTTTGGGTGCGGGCATCCTCGAGTGGAAGCTTAACTAAACGGATGTTATTCACAACGTCTAATGGGGCCGGACTCTTAGGTAAATCAGCATTTGCTGGAGTGGCCGGTACAGGTACCTCTACGTAATAGGGCTCGTCCCAAGCACCTGATCGCCAGGCCAAATGGCCTCCTTCAATCCGGTCTAATGGCCCTGCCTGTTCAAATAGTGTGATTTCTTTATCGAAATTGCTGAAGTCAAAGCTATATTGATTACCATTAAGTGTGTAAGTGGTCATCCATACAGGAAATACGCGTTGTACATTTTGTCCATGGGAAGCCATCATCGTTGCATGCACCTTGACAAGATCCCAGTAAAGGGAACTAAAGAGCGGTACATTTTCCCCATTATTTAACGCACTAAGGGTTTGCGGACTGGTATGGGCAGACCAATTAGAGATAAGTAGGGAAGTTTTGTTTACTTGAACAGGATAAACCCGGATATAAAATTCTTTCTCAAATTTTTTCTTTTTCCTCTTTATGGTTCCTTGTAGGTTAACCCGACCTTTGTATAATCCAGGTTCGGCATCTATAGGGATAGGTATGGTAATCCATAATGGTTCGACTTCCCCCTGTTCAAGATTGACAGTCGTATCGGTCAATATGGGATCAGGGAAAAAGTCGGAAACCGATCGCAGCAGGTCTTTGGAGGGCGATTCATATTTTCTGCCGGCTCTTACATAGCCAATCCATCCTGTTTGTCCCTGAAGTTGTGCCTTGCCATTACTAATGGTTGCTATGCTTGCCGAAACATTTTTTATCTCGTCATTGCTTTTCAATACCAGCTGAACGGAGGCCGTTTCTCCCCGTGCGACGGGCAACGTGTCTTGTTGGTCCTGAAAATATATCCGGTCTTTTAACACTTTTTCTAAGGGATCAACTTGATACAGGTATAAGCTTTTTTCTTTCGCTTGAATACTGGTGATAAGCAGCAATAACCAAAAAATAATACTTTTTTTCATCTGTTTATTGTTTTGCTTTTATTTAGCAGATGGCGCCTGTGATGATTTTAATCATGCCGGGTTTATTAGGATATTTTATAATTCAGCGATAGGCAATAAGCGATATGCTTTACGCAATTTGCATAACCCGTAAGGCTATAAAATCGGCAAATACGTATTGCTTAAGCGCGATGCGAGTTAATTTATCTTAATTGGTTCTACTGGCCATTTATAACGGGCTTGTTGCTATATGCTATTGCAAAAGTCTGTTCAGGGCTTGATCTACGCTATCGAAGCCAAAATTGGAAATTACTTTATCGAAAAGAGCTTGAATTTCGTCATTCTGCAAGTTTCCTATACTACCTTCATGGGTATGGCGAACTTCTTTACTCGGTTCAAACGTTCCTTTTTCTATGGCAAGGCCAATATTTTTATAAGCTTCTCTAAAAGGCACGCCTTTTAATACTTCATTATTTACAACTTCTACGCTGAAAAGGTAGTCGTATTTTGCATCATCCAGGATGTGTTGATTGATCCGTATATTACGCAACATCAACTCGGTCATCTGTAAGCATTCCTTTAAGGAACGGAAAGCCGGAAATAGATTCTCTTTCAGTAATTGCAGATCGCGGTGATAGCCTACCGGTAAATTTGTTGTCATCAGTGCAATTTCGTTCGGTAGTGCTTGTATCTTATTGCACCGCGCACGGATCAGCTCAAAAACATCCGGATTTTTTTTATGGGGCATGATGCTCGAACCGGTGGTAAGCTCGTCAGGGAAACTGATAAAGCCAAAATTCTGGTTCATATACAAACAAGCATCCATGGCCATTTTTGCTAAGGTCGCGGCAATAGCACTCATCCCTTGCGCTAATATGCGTTCGGTCTTCCCTCTACCCATTTGTGCGTACACTACATTATAATTTAAAGCTTCAAAACCAAGGAGTTCGGTCGTTAATTTTCTATTTAAGGGAAAAGAAGAGCCGTAGCCGGCCGCCGAACCTAAAGGGTTTTTATTGCATACTTTCCAGGAGGCCAACAGCAATTCCAGATCATCTACTAAGCTCTCTGCATAGGCGCCGAACCATAAGCCAAAAGAAGAAGGCATAGCGATTTGCAAGTGGGTATAACCGGGCATTAATACCTCTTTATATTGATTGCTGAGCTCAATCAGCAGTTTGAATACCCGCTCCGTATTCCTGACCAGTTCTTGTATTTCATGCCTAAAATAAAGCTTAAGATCAACCAAAACCTGGTCGTTCCTTGATCTACCACTGTGTATCTTTTTCCCCGCATCGCCAATCCGCTGGGTTAGCAGCAATTCTATTTGAGAATGGATATCCTCAACGTGTTCATCGATGGAAAAATTACCTGACTCGATTTCACGATAAATTTGCTTAAGCTCTTGTTGAATCTTAATTAGCTCTTCTTTTGTCAACAAACCAATACTTTCGAGCATTTGGGTATGGGCAAGTGATCCGAGTACATCAAATGGAGCCAATTGTATATCCAGCTCTCGATCATTACCTACGGTGAATTGCTCAACGGATTGTTCTACTGCTGTTTCTTTTTGCCAAAGTTTCATTTTCTTTTTTAAGTATCAAGTATCAAGTATCAAGTATCAAGTATCAAGTATCAAGATATTTTTAGAAGCCCCGTCATCTCGACCGTAGCGGAGAGAGCTGTTTAGCATGAGATTCCTCCACTTCGGTCGGAATGACATTTGTTCATTTTAAGCTTTTAGCCCTTCAACTCTTATGGCTTACTTCTTGTGTCTTATGTCTAAGAATAAGCTTTCCGCTCTTAAAAGGCAAAACTCAACGCCCTATTATAAGCGATTGACTTTATACCGCTCCAAGAGCGCGATATACAACTTAATTCCTTCTTCAATTTCGCTAATATAAATAAATTCATCCGCACTATGGGATCGTGCCGAATCGCCAGGCCCTATTTTTAGGGATGCCACCGGGATGAGCGCTTGATCGCTCATGGTTGGCGAACCATAGGTTTTTCTACCTAAAGCCAGTCCTCCTTGTACAAAAGGATGTTCTACCGCTATGGACGACGGATTTAATCGGGTCGATCTAGCTTGTACATCACTGCTGACATGTTGACGGATAATGGCTAGTACTTCTTCGTTGGTATAGGCATCGGTTGTTCTTACATCAACAACAAAGCTACAGGTAGCCGGTACCACATTATGCTGAGCGCCCGCCTGGATCATCGTGACACTCATTTTTACCGGTCCGAAAACCGCCGATTCTTTTGGAAATTTAAAGGTGCGAAACCATTCGATATCCACAAGAGCTTTATAGATAGCGTTGTCTCCTTCTTCCCTTGCGGCATGGCCTGATGTTCCATGAGCAGTACAATCGAGTACCATTAAGCCTTTTTCGGCAATGGCCAGTTGCATTTCCGTTGGTTCGCCGACGATCGCAAAATCCAAGGGTCCAATCAAGGGCAAGATCAATTCGATTCCGTTTCTGCCGGAAATTTCTTCTTCGGCAGTTGCCGCAAAACAGAGATTGTACGTTAGGTTCGACTTCGGGTAAAAATGCAAAAAGGCGGCCAGGAGAGATACCAGCGGTCCGCCAGCATCATTACTCCCTAGGCCGTACAGCTTTCCATCGGCTATTTCGGCCTTAAAAGGATCGCGTGTATAACCGGTATTAGGCTTCACCGTGTCATGATGGGAATTTAATAAGATAGTGGGTTTATTTTTGTCAACATGTTTGTTGAAAACCCAAATGTTATTTAATTGCCTATAGCAGCGTATCCCTTGCTCGTTAAAAAATCGTTCGATTCGATCAGCCGTTCCAGCTTCTTCTTTGCTAAAGGATGGAATCTGAATCAGTTCTTTTAATAGGTTAATGCTTGCTGCTATTAAATCACTCATCATCGGAAAGATTAATCTTTGTATAAGCCACCCGCACGTTCTGCAGAAAGTTTGATACCTTTAATAAAGGCAGAACTGAAGCCATTATGTTCCATCTCGTTTAGACCAGCAATGGTACAGCCCTTAGGCGAAGTAACTTTATCAATTTCGCTTTCCGGATGGCTCTGCATTTGGAGTAAAAGGTCTGCCGCACCTTTGGCCGTTTGTACAGCCATTTTTAGTGCGTCGTGTGCGTGAAAACCGATTTCTACCCCACCTTGGGAGGCTGCTCGTATGCTTCTTAAAAAAAAGGCAATTCCGCAGGCACAAAGGGCGGTGGCAGACGTCATTAAGTCTTCATTAATCGTCACAACAGCACCCACGGTTTCAAATAAACGGGTCACCTCCGCCATATGATGGTCAGTGGCATGATCTGAAGCGATACAGGTCATCGATTGTCCGATAGCAATAGCGGTATTCGGCATGGCTCGGACAACTTGAATATCATCTCCTAATTGCAGTCGGATATCCTTACAGCTCACGCCTGAAATGACAGAAACAACGAGCTGTTGCTCGGCAATGATTGCTCCGTTGATTTGTTCCAATACCTGATTTAGCTGTTGGGGAAGGACTGCGAGTACAATGATGTCTGCTCGCAGAATGGCTTCCCTGTTATTGTCAGAAAGCTTAAAGCCACGTTCGGCTTCGCTGTTCATCTGTTTAATATTTCTTCGAGTAAGGGTGATATCTTCTGCCTGGCAATAGGCTTTAGCCAATAAGCCCTTTGCTAAGGAGAGCCCGATATTACCACTTCCTATAATCGTAATTTTAGGCATAACGTGTGTATTATTTAATGATCATGATGCTTAAAAAATCGTTGTTCCTGCGTGTTCGTCTGCCAAATCATCGGCATGTTTAATGATGACTTTCTTGACACCTTGGGCAATGGCATCGAATGCATTGTCCAATTTTGGAATCATGCCATCGGCAATAATCCCCTGTTCCCTTAACGCAGTATATTTGGTTTGATCTATTTCAGTAATAACGGAATGATCGTCGGCAATATCGCTTAATACCCCCTTCTTTTCAAAACAATAAATAAGCGATACGGCATAGCTTGATGCCAAGCCAATGGCTAATGCCGATGCGATGGTATCCGCATTGGTGTTTAAAAGCTGTCCTTCGCCATTATGGGTGATTGCAGAGAATACTGGAAATAAATTAAGCTCAAGTAGGCTTTGGATGCGTTTGGTGTGGATAGACGTTGGGGTCATATCACCTGCAAATCCATAGTCAATCGTTTTGACTGGGCGTTTAACCGTACGGATAGTATCGCCATCGGCTCCGCTTAATCCAATAGCATCACAGTGGTTTGCTTGCAGTAGTGCGACAATGTTTTTGTTGGCTAATCCGGCATATACCATGGTGACAACTTTAAGCGTTTCCAGGTCGGTTATCCGCCTGCCATTGACCATCTTGGCTTCAATGCCTAGATCGCCAGCCAATTTACTGGCAATTTTCCCTCCACCATGCACTAAGATTTTTCTGCCTTCTAAATGGGCAAAAGATTTTGTGAAGCGGTTTAAGGCTTCCTCCTGTTCTACAATGTTTCCCCCAATTTTGACGATACTTAGTTTTTCCATATCCTTCATCTATGGCAAGGTCATTTAAAGATTTTCCAGTATTCTTTTCAAGACAACCTGAGCGGCCCATACCCGATTACTGGCTTCCTGGATGACCAATGAATCTGGTCCATCCAATAGGGCAGAGGATAATTCCAAATCTCTTCTTACCGGCAGGCAGTGCATGATTTTTGCCCGGTTCGTAACCTTAAGCTTTTCCGGTGTGGGCATCCATTCTCGTCCCGTCACTAATATTTTGCCATACTCTTGATAACTCGACCAATTTTTGACATAAACGAAATCGGCATTGCTGAGTGCCTCGTTTTGGTTACCCGTAATCGTTGCTCCTTGTGTAAATTGTTCATCCAGTTCATAGCCTGCAGGATGAGTAATGGTGAAATCTAAAAGCCCTTGCTCCTGTGCTTTACACATCCATTCAGCAAATGAATTGGGAACCGCTTGCGGCAGCGCTTTAACATGAGGAGCCCAAGTAAGGACAACCTTTGGTTTTGCACGGACGGAGACGGATTGACCATCTACTTCTTGAGTAGAGGGTGTGTTTTCCAGAATAGTAATTAAATCGGTTAAGCTTTGAAGCGGATGACGTGTTGCACTTTCTAAGCTTATGAGTGGCTTTTTACAATAGCTGGAGAACTTGTTAAACAAATCTTCACTGTAATCTTCTTTACGGTCTTTTAGACTAGGGAAAGAGCGTAAGCCCAATATAGCACAATATTCGCCCATAACAGCCGCCGCCTCCCGAATATGTTCAACGGTCGTACCATCCATTACAACGCCGTCTCTAGTCTCTAGCGCCCAACCATCTTTATCCATATTCATCACCATAACGTCCATTCCTAAATTCAGCGCCGCTTTTTGCGTGCTCAAACGGGTACGTAAGCTCGGATTTAAGAATACTAAACCAAGCATTTTGTACTGTCCCAAGCTTCTAAAAGCATTTGGATTCGCCTTCAGCTCCAAGGCCTCCTGAACGATGGTGGATAAGTTGTCTACATCAGCAACGGAGAAAAAATTCTTCATCTAACATTATTTTATGGTGATAAGTCTCTTATAGTTTTAAGTGATAAGTGGTAAGTTTTAAGTACGCTCTACCCATTACACACTTAGAACGTTGAGACTTTACAGGTATTAGTTTTACATCTTACACCTCTCATACCTTTTAAAACCTACAATGTACAACGTAATACTTAAAAACCTTTTATCCTTTCTTCTAGTGCTTCCAAAAATCTATCCGCTTCTTTCTTTCCTACGTTTAGTGCAGGAAGTAAACGGATGACATTGGGTTTGGCCTCTCCGGTAAAGATATGATTTTTAAAAAGAAGCTCTTTCTTGACCTGATTTAATTCCTCTGGGAGCTCTATACCGATCATTAACCCTTCACCTCTTATTTCCTTAATATGATCGAAGCCTTTAAGTTCTTGTATTAAATAGTCGCCCATTTGAGCAGCATTTTCGATTAGCTGTTCTTTTTCCATCGTTTCCAGAACAGCCAAAGCTGCCGCACAAGCTAAGTGATTGCCGCCAAAAGTAGTGCCTAATTCGCCAAACCACGGCTTAATCTTAGGTGAAATGGAAATCGCGCCAATCGGGAAACCATTACCCATACCTTTCGCCATACTGTAAATATCTGCCTGAATGCCGGCATGATCATGCGAATAGAATTTGCCCGAACGGCCATATCCGCATTGTACCGAATCGGCAATAAAAATGACATCGTATGCTGTGGTTAAATCCCGTATTTTCTGTAAAAAACGGTGATTCGCTACCCTTATACCTCCAACTCCTTGGATACCTTCAATAATAACAGATGAGATCGTTTCACCTTGTTCAGCGAAAGCTTGCTCAAGAGCTTCTTCATCATTAAAAGGAAGAAAAATAACATGATCGGTCTCGTTTACCGGTGCGATAATCTTGGGATTATCCGTAGCAGAAACCGCCAGTGACGTTCGCCCATGGAAAGCACCTTTAAAGGCGATCACTTTTTTACGTCCATTATAAAAAGAGGCTAATTTGAGTGCATTCTCATTAGCCTCGGCACCCGAATTGCATAAAAAAAGTTGATAATCTTTTTTGCCGGATATATTACCTAATAATTCAGCCAACTGTTGTTGTAAGGGTATTTCAACGGAATTGGAATAAAAGCCCAACGTATTCAATTGATCAGTTATCCGTTGAATATAGTGCGGATGACTATGGCCGATGGAAATAACAGCATGACCACCATATAAGTCTAAATATTCCTGTCCATTGGCATCGTAAACATAGGAGCCATTTCCCTTTACAATTTCAATCGGATTTATGGGGTAAACATCGAATAGTTTCATTGGGTTGTACGTGTTAAGTTTTACGTTTTAAGTATTTATTGTGCTCCGTATTTTTGTTATGAGCGAAATGAGCATTGCCTTAATCTGATTGATTTCATCCTTTAGCGCTTCATATGTTTTTTGTGATACATATCCCAAATCATTTGCTAATAATAAGAAATATTCTGCTTCGTTTGCAGATCCTAACGAAATGCTTAAAAAGTGAATGAAATCTTTTTGAGAAGGTCTACCACATCCTTCTGCTATATTTGCAGGGATAGAAGCCTTAGATCTACGTAATTGACTGGTCAAACCATATTGTTCTTCTTTTGGAAATACTGCGCTAATTTTATAGATATTCAGGGTAGTTTGATGTGACTTTGCCCATACAATCAATTCTTTATAATTTTGCATTTAGGTTAAACTTATAACGTATCACTTAAAACCTATAACTCAAAAAGCAGTAGCCTTTAATCGTAGACCGGTTTGCTCCTCCAGGCCAAACAACAGATTCATATTCTGTACTGCTTGTCCACTTGCTCCCTTCAGGAGATTATCAATAATGGATACAATCATCAATTTATTACCGTGTTTTTCTAAATGAATAAGCGCTTTATTCGTGTTCACCACCTGTTTTAAGTCAATATTCTCCAAACTTACATGTGTAAAGGGATGGCTTGCATAATAGCTGAGGTACAATTGGTAAGCCTCTTCAAGGGATAATGTTGACTCAAGGTACGTACAGGCTAAGATGCCCCGTGTAAATGCGCCACGTTGAGGCACAAAGTTTATCGTCTGATCAAATGAAGATTGCAGCTGAATAAGGCTTTCTCCAATTTCATGCAAATGTTGGTGTTCGAATGCTTTATAAACCGAAAGGTTATTGTTTCTCCAGCTAAAATGGGACGTTGGTGATAGACTTTGACCTGCGCCGGTAGACCCCGTTGTAGCATTGATGTGTATTTCTGAACGAAGTAATCCCTGTGCAGCTAAGGGAAGCAATCCCAATTGAATCGCGGTAGCAAAACAACCAGGGTTTGCTAGATGTTGCGCTGTTTTTATTTTATCCCGTTGCAGCTCTGGTAAACCATAAACAAAAGCCTCTGCCTTGGCCTTCAACCGATAGTCTTGACTTAAATCGATTATACGAATAGATTCAGGAATGGAATTCGCCTCTAAAAACTTCCGTGCAGCACCATGCCCAACACAAAGGAATAATACGTCAATGTTCTGGGAAAGTTCATGGGTAAATTGCAGTACTGTATCGCCAAATAAATCGGTATGAACAGCATAAACAGGTTTTCCGGCGTTACTGTTGCTGTTTACAAAAATAATTTCAACGTTAGGGTGATTGAGGAGAATCCGCAACAGCTCTCCGCCGGTATAACCTGCCCCACCAACAATACCTACTTTTATTTTATTCATGTTATTTGTATCAAGTATCAAGTATCAAGTTATTCCTAAAAGCTTTCACACGTTCTACTTTTCACTTTTGGCTTTATGCTTTTCGCTAAAAAGTGGTCTCATGTCTTGCTACTGGTGTCTTATGTCCTCTTTGGCATTAGAACCTTTAACCTTACACCTCAAACCTTATTAACCTTATGCCAGATCATCACCTGATTTCCGAATATCTTCGAAAACCCTTTTACATCTTCACCTGTCCAAGCATTATTCATCTCTCCATAGCTTCCAAAGGCGCTGGACATTAAATCATGTTCCGATTCCACGCCGATCACCTGAAAACGATAAGGGTTCAATTCAACAAAAACGTCACCGCTCACGGTTTCCTGAGAACGTTGCAGAAAGGCCTCGATATCACGCATTACAGGATCATGGAATTGGCCTTCATGCATCCAGTTACCATAGAAAGATGCTAATTGGTCTTTCCAGCTCAGTTGCCATTTAGTGAGGGTATGTTTCTCTAGTGTGTGATGTGCTTTAATGATAATGACCGGTGCAGCCGCCTCAAAGCCTACACGACCTTTGATGCCGATAATGGTATCTCCGATATGAATATCTCGCCCTATTCCATAAGGTTGAGCAATAGCTTGTAGTTGCTGGATAACTTTTACAGGGCCTAAACGTTCACCATCTAGTGCAACGGGTTCACCCTTTTCAAAGGTTAACGTTATTCGTTTAGGTGCTGTTGCCGTTACAGGTGTTGGCCAAGCTTCTTCGGGGAGGGTATCATGCGAAGTCAGGGTTTCCTTGCCGCCAACAGATGTCCCCCAAATTCCCTTATTAATAGAATATTTTGCCTTTTCCGCATTGTATTCCACACCGTGGTTATGTAAATAATCAATTTCAGATTCACGGCTCAATTTTAGATCCCTAATAGGAGTAATAATCTCTACGTCCGGAATTAAGATATTAAAAATCATATCAAATCGAACTTGATCGTTACCGGCACCAGTGCTTCCATGGGCAACGAAGTTTGCACCGATCTTTTTGACGTAGTTGGCAATTGCCGTCGCTTGGCTTACGCGTTCAGCACTTACTGATAGGGGGTAGGTAGCGTTTTTGAGCACATTGCCAAATATGAGGTACCTAATACTGGCGTTATAGTAATTTTCCGTTTCGTCAATCGTGGCATGGGAAGTTACACCCAACGCATACGCTCGCGATGCTACCTGTTCCAGTTCTTCTTCCGAAAAACCGCCGGTGTTTACCAAAACTGAATGGACTTCCAGTCCCATATCTTGCGCGAGATAAATCGCACAAAACGAAGTATCTAATCCTCCGCTAAATGCTAATACTACTTTCTTCTTCATATCTATTGAGCTGTGATAGTCGCTATGAGATGCTATCAAAACAGGTTAAAATTATATGTTAATCAAAGGCCAGAAATAGGGTTGCAATAATCTTACTTCTCCGTCTTAAACTTAGTTCTATGCGTTTTAACAATGAATGTTTCTTTTGCATTTGTTTTAAACGTTCTTTCGCTTTTGCTTTTTGCGCTATTTTCTGCCGTAACTCTTTCTCTTTTTCTGCCGGATCCCAAAGCATCGCCGTGCACATGCAATTTTTACGGTCTTTACTCATTAAAATATCGTAATTTACACAACTTTGGCAGCCTTTCCAAAATTCTTCATCCTGTGTTAGTTCAGAATAGGGAACAGGTTCATAACCTAATTCAGAATTGATCTTCATGACGGCGAAACCTGTGGTCAAGCCAAATATTTTGGCCTTTGGATACTTCTCTCTGGAAAGGTCGAAAACCCGTTTTTTGATCGCCTTGGCCAAGCCTTCTTTTCTAAATAGGGGATTGACGATAAGACCTGAATTAGCAACGTATTCCCCATGGCTCCACGTTTCAATATAACAAAAACCTGCCCAAGTGCCATCTTTATGAAGGGCGATTACGGCTTTCCCCTCAAGCATTTTATTGGCAATGTATTCTGGCTTCCTACGTGCAATACCCGTACCGCGCGCTTTGGCAGACTCAGCCATTTCATCACATATTTGCTCCGCATATCCGATATGCGATTCATTTGCGGGAATAATAACAAAATTTGAAGTGTTCATTGAATGAGCATTCCCCGAGAGAACAAAACTATAAAACGTACTTTGTTCTATCGTTTGATTTTGATTACGTTTTTGTTAACTGTTTTGGTGGATACAGTAACCGGACTCGCTACTGCATTTTTGGTGAAGTGGGTATGCCCTCGAAATCAAGCCCGGGGCATAATGGGTCGTCGGACTCTCAAAACAAGCTTATTACTCAAAGCCTTAACGCATGGCATAACCATTGCATTGCCTGAAAAGGTTTGCTTGGTAATGTTGATATAAAGACTTGAAGTATTCATCTTATTGAAAATCTTCTTTTTTAGAATAATGTTTGCAAATGTATAAAATAAAATTTGGTTTATGCAATATTTATTGTATAAAATTGATAATATTTTATCAGTCGTGCTGCTCCATTTTCATTATGATAGTACTTTTAGATCATCATTGGGATTCTCTAAAGCAAGCACAGCCTTCAACGATCTACTTTTTGGCATTTCTTCCCTCCCGAGCACGAGCACTTGGGAGAGCAGAAACGACCGTTTTAAAAGTATTCATGAGCTCCCTCCCCATGGTTACCAGAATCGCACGTAAAGTGCGCTAACCAGTAACAAGGTTAACACGATCATGACCATCACTGAAGGTTCTACCTTAAACATGTTGGTATCGAGAACGAACGCTTTAGGGTTAATCTTCGGACCGGCTAAACTGATACCGATCATCGTGATGACGGTGAATAAGAAGGATAAGCCCATGCAAATTTGAAAGGGGATTTCATAACCGCCACGTCCGTTTGGATAAGCGGTATACAGTAATGTATCGTGGCCAAACCAGGAAGGCGCATAGTTATTAAAAACAACCGACAAAACAAAGCCCATGATCAGTCCGACAATGGCCGCACTTCCTGTTGTTCGCTTCCAGAACATGCCCAGTAAAAACATGGCTAATACACCCGGACTAATAAAGCCTGTATATTTTTGAATGAAAGTGAAGCCTCCTTCTCCGCCAATACCAAGCATATCATCCCATGTAAAGAGAATGGATGTGGCAATGGCCACGATGACCGTAATCTTCCCAACGGTAACTAAGGTTTTTTCAGAAGCATCTTTTTTTACGTATTTTTTATAGATGTCCATGGTAAAAATGGTTGCTATACTATTTGCCTTTCCCGCCAGCGAAGCGACAATAGCAGCCGTTAAGGCGGCCAACGATAAGCCCTTCATTCCATCAGGCAAAAAGCCTAAGATTGCAGAATAAGCATTATCTGGATTGAAATGTCCACCCGGAGCCATTTCTTGCTGCAAGGCACCATTTTTGTAAAGTACATAAGCCGCAATACCCGGAAGCATAACAATAACCGGCATAAACAGCTTCAAAAAGCCAGCAAAAAGAATTCCTGTACGAGCAGTCTTCAAATCGGCTCCTAATGCGCGTTGAGTAATGTACTGATTACAACCCCAATAGTTTAAGTTGACGATCCATATACCGGCTAAATACATACCTAAACCCGGCAGCATGAGGTATTTATTAATTTCTTCTTGTGGAGCATCAGCGGCAGGTTTATGGATAATCATCCTAAAATGCTCTGGCGAGTCTTTCAATAGTTGGTTAAAACCTGCTATGACATCTTTACCGAGACCGAAGTGGGTACTGACCAATGTTAAGGCCACATAAGTGGTAGCCACTCCTCCAATGATCAACACCAATACCTGGATGACATCCGTAAAACCGATGACACGCATGCCTCCAAGGGTGATAATTACCGCAAAAACCGATAAAGCTAAAACAATAACATGAAAACTACCACCTCCAGCTAAGTTGTTAATCGCTAGTGCGCCTAAAAATAAAATAGAAGTTAGATTGACAAATATGTACAAGAATAGCCAAAATACAGCCATAATAAGGCTTGTCGTTTCATTGTAACGGTTATTCAAGAATTGAGGCATGGTAAAGATCTTGTTTTTCAAGTATACCGGAATAAACCATACCGCAACGATGATCAAGGCTAATGCTGCAATCCATTCATAGGCAGCAACAGCGATACCTACCGTAAAACCATTACCACTCATTCCAATAAACTGCTCGGCAGAAATATTAGAAGCGATCAAGGAAGCACCTATTGCCCACCACGTTAATGACCCTTCTGCTAAAAAATAGTCATTGCTAGTGGCATTTGCGTTATTCTTTCGGCGATAAATCCAATAACCATAAGTGGCTACTACGATAAAATAGACTAAGAATATAAGATAGTCAACGAACGAAAATTTTTCCATAATTTAAGGTTTTTCGATTAGCGCTTAGGAATGCAATTGGTAGTATACTTCACTCCAACGTAGTTCTTTTTCAATATGCTCCAGTCGAGTGTTTTGATCAATCTTTATAAATTCAATACCGGCTATACGAGCAAAATCTTCTAAATGTTCGGAGGTGAGGTTTTGGCTGTAAACCGTATGGTGTGCGCCTCCGGCATATATCCAGGCCGTACATGCCGTTTTCATGTCTGGAAGCGGCTTCCATAATACGCGTGCAACGGGTAATTTAGGAAGTTCATTTTTTATATCAACACCTTCAACAGCATTTACGATGAGGCGAAAACGGTTCCCCATATCAATTAGCGATGCATTTAACGCAGGTCCACCAGCGGCATTAAATACCAATCGTGCAGGATCTGCTTTTCCGCCAATGCCGAGGGGGTGGACTTCTAAGCGTGGTTTATCCTTCGCTAAGGAGGCATCTACTTCCAACATATGTGATCCAAGTACCATTTCGTTAGCTGGATCAAAATGGTAGGTGTAGTCTTCCATAAAGGCATTTGCCCCTGCCATACCTGAGGCCATCACTTTGCAGGCACGTACCAGAGCTGGCGTTTTCCAATCGCCTTCTCCAGCAAAACCGTAGCCCTGTTGCATCAGCCGTTGTACAGCAATACCAGGAAGTTGTGCCATACCATGTAAATCTTCAAACGTATCGGTGAATCCTTTATACGCTCCGGCTTCCAGAAATTTCTTTAAACCGATTTCGATCTTAGCTGCGTCTAATACATGCTGTCGCTGCGCTCCTCCCGCTTTGGCATTGTCTGCAAGGGTATATTCTTCTTCGTATAGGTTTACAAGGGCTATTAGTTCCTCATCGCTTACGTTGTTTACTACTGCAACCAGATCACCGATAGGGTAAGTATTCACCGAAAAACCAAATTTCATTTCTGCCTCCACCTTATCGCCATCGGTAACGGCCACGTAGCGCATGTTGTCACCAAAACGGACAAATTTTGCACCCTGCCAGTCATGCCATGCAGCCGCAGCCCTCGTCCAAATATTAATCTTAGCCACTACATCCTCATCTTGCCAAAAACCGGTAACTACTTTCCGATTGATGCGCATACGCGATACAATGAAGCCAAATTCACGATCGCCGTGCGCGCTTTGATTGAGGTTCATAAAGTCCATATCCATATTATCCCATGGAATATCACGGTTATATTGCGTATGTAGATGTAGAAGCGGTTTTTTCAATACATTTAATCCTCTAATCCACATTTTAGCCGGTGAGAACGTATGCATCCAAGTGATGATACCGATACAGTTCGCGTCTTGGTTCGCAGCTGAAATGGTCTGATAAATTTCTTCCGTATTTTTGACGATAGGTTTATACCGGATATTAACAGGAATTTGTTGATGTTGATGTAAATAATCAGCAATTTCTTGAGCATGTGCTGCAGCTTGCGCAAGCGTTTCCGGTCCATATAAGTCTTGGCTTCCCGTAATAAACCAGACATCAAAAGATTTTAAATTTAACATATTTGTTATTTTGTAATAAGTATCAAGTATCAAGTATCAAGTATCAAGTATCAAGATATTCGTAGCCGCTCTTGGCTTTAAGCTTTTCGCTTTCAGTCTCGTATCTTGCTACTTGTATCTTATGTCTATAATAAGTTTTTCGTTTACTGCTTTCCGCTTAAAACTACTGTCCATAATAAGCATCAGGTCCGTGTTTGCGCTCAAAATGCTTTTTAATTAAGGCGTCTTTCAATCGCGGCGCATTCGGATTGATCTGTTCAGTTAATAAGGCCATATGGGCTATTGTTTCCAGCACAGCGCTATTGTATACCGCTTTTTCAGCAGTTTTTCCCCAAGTAAAGGGCGCGTGGTTTCCAACCAGTATCATCTCCACTTCTTGGTAATCCAATGCTTTTTCCTTAAAATAATTAAGAATTTGGAAGCCTGTCTCCTGTTCGTAATTCCCCTTAATCATATCATCTGCCATGGGTGGCGCACAAGGAATATCGCTTGTCAAATGATCAGCATGTGTAGTACCGTATAGGGGAATATCCCGTTGACTTTGTGCCCATGCGGTAGCATACGTAGAATGGGTATGCACAATGCCACCAATATTTTCCCAGTGTTTATAGAGAACAGCATGGGTCTTGGTGTCAGATGAGGGTCTTAAATCTCCTTCGACGATATTTCCTTCAAAATCAACAACGACCATATGATCCGGATGTAGGTTGTCGTATGGAACCCCGCTCGGTTTAATAGCAAAAACGCCTTTAGCATGATCGGCTACACTAACATTACCGAAAGTAAATAGTACTAAACCTAATTTTGGTAGCTGCATATTGTTTTCATATGCAGCCTGTTTGATGTCTTGAAAATTAGCCATAATTACGTTTTTTCTAATAGATTACCCATTTGCGTGTACTTTTCATACCGTTGTTGATAAATAGGCACGCGTTGCGGATTTGGATAGTATACGGTATCAAAACCTTGGCCCATGGCATTCATCGCATCTTCTACCTTCGTGTAAATACCCGCAGCAGTTGCTGCAAACATTGCTGCGCCAAGCGCGCACGTTTGTTCCGAGCGGTGAATTTTGATGGACATGTTCAGTACATCAGCCATCATTTGCATAATAAAAGGCGCTTTTCTGGCTACACCACCTAAACCGATAAGTCCTTTAACCGGAATACCTTGTTCATTAAAGCGATCCACAATCTTCTTAGCCCCAAAGCAAGTTGCTTCTACTAATGCCCTAAAAAGCTGTACGGCATCGGTACCTAAATTTAGATCAAAAAAAGCACCTTTAAGCGCTTGGTTGGCATCAGGTGTCCTTCGGCCATTGAGCCAATCAATGGCCAATTCTTGTTGTATATGGGGTTCTATTTTTTCAGCACACTTGCTTAATTGGGGTATGATCTGCTGTTCGATTTGATGGTTTAGGTCTACTAAACTAGGTGTTTCTGCAGTTAGTAATAGGTTTTTCAATGGCCACATCAATAGGTTTTTAAACCAGGCATAAGCATCACCAAATGCAGATTGACCGGCTTCCATACCCAACATTCCCGGTATAACGGAACCATCCACCTGGCCGCAAATGCCTTGTACTAAAATACCTTCCACTTCGTGCGTTGGAGCAACCAACATGTCACAGGTTGAAGTACCCATCACTTTGCTGAGGTGGTACGGTTCAATTTGTCCGCCAACAGCTCCCATATGGGCATCGAAAGCCCCTATTCCTACAATAACGGAAGAATGCAAGCCAAGTCGTTGTGCCCACTCTGCTGATAAAAAGCCGGCCCGTTGATCTGCCGTGTACGTTTCCTTGGCTATGGTACTGGTAAAATCCGCTAGTAAGGGATCGATTGCTTGAAAAAATGCTTGGGGGGGATAGCCGCCAAATGAGGCATTCCAAAGCGATTTATGACCGGCTGAACATACACCCCTCTTGATGGCCAAGGCATCTTTGCCTCCGGTCAATAAGAACGGAATCCAATCGCAATGTTCCACCCACGTAAAGATATGATCAGCTACCTGTTGATCCGTACGTAGAATGTGTAGCAATTTCGCCCAGAACCATTCAGAAGAATAAATACCACCCACATATTGTAGATAGTTGCTCGTAAATTTTTTGGCTGCTTGATTGATTTCATTTGCTTCTTCAACCGCTGTATGATCCTTCCAAAGAACAAACATCGCATTTGGATTTTCTTGAAATTGGGGGAGCAGGGCCAATGGTGTGCCTGTTTTGTCTACAGCAATAGGGGTAGAACCTGTCGTATCAACGGATATGGCCCGTACCTTTGAAGCGACTTGTTTGCCACTTTGTTTTAAGCAATCTTTAATACTTTCTTCCAACCCTTCGATATAATCCACCGGGTGTTGCCTAAATTGATTCAAGGAGGGATTACAATATAAACCCTTTTTCCAACGAGGATAATAATAGGTCGCAGAGGCTATCTCTTGTCCATTATAGACATTTACAAGTATAGAACGTACCGAATCTGTTCCGTAGTCTACTCCTATAACATATGCATCGTCCATATACTAAAGTGCATTTTTCCTATATAACGCAGCATAAATTCCGATTATCTTGCTGCGAATTGGTCAGTCTATGAATTCTTATTTATTGTTTCGTGTCAAAATAACATTTATTTTTTTGGATAAAAAAATATTATTGAAAAAAAAATGATTATCAAGAAGTTTGCCTAAACAGGAGAGGGGGGAGAGGGGTACCTGAACAAGACTTGGCAAATTTGCGAAGGCTCATCCAGACAAAACCTTTTATTCTGTCAAAATTAAGGGGATAGGCAGACGACGGATTAAGCATATTTTTTTTTGAGACTTTAAACACGCTTCTTCACCAATCCATTTTTGAGCGATAACGCCTGTTCTATGCTCGGTATCGCGGTTTGAAGATTTCTTCCCAGTACTGCTGAATCAGAAGAATATCTCCATACAATAAGACAGTATACGAAGCGTCGAAATGACGTATTAATACGTTGAAATGGTTGATTCGATAATGGCTTAAAAATTAAGGGTTAGGTATAAAATTTAAGAAGGAGCTTATTTTGTCTTTATAGGTTTCTTTGTTGAGCTTATAGTAGAAGGCACCTTTTTTCGAATTTTCTTTATCCTTATCTTTCTGGCGTTGTAATAATCCCGTGGACAGTAATTTCCGGTTAAAATTCCGCTTGTCTAAGATAATATCGTATACCCCTTCATATAAGGTAAGGATCTGAGGTATAGTGAATTTTTCTGGGAGGAGTTCAAAGAGGATGGGATGTAAGGCAGCCTTGTAACGCAGCTTTTTCTTAGCATGTTCGACCATGCTATTATGATCAAAAATGAGTTTAGGTAGTTCTTTAAGTGATACCCATTCTGCGCGGTATTCCTGACTGAGTTGATCTTTATACTTTCTAATATCAATTAGCGCGTAATATGCGATGCTGATAGTCCGTTCGATGGGGTCGCGGTTTGGTTCACCAAAGACTTCCATTTGTTCCATATAAACGTCTTCCAGACCTGTTAACTGTTTTAAAACGCGTGCCGCTGCCGCTTCGGGTGTTTCATCCGGCTCTACAAAACCTCCCATCAAACTCCATTTGTTTTTCTCCGGTTCAAAACCTCTTTGAATCAATAGCAATTTGATACTTTCCCCATCAAATCCAAAAATAATGCAATCTACGGCTACAAGTAAGCGCGTTTGTTTGGAATACTTCGTCATAAAGCTATTTTTTTAGCGTTTCGCATGCGTTGGTCATTGGGCAATAAATATAATTAAATTCTATCTGCTTTGTCAATTCTTCCTATCCAAGTTAACCCTCTCTTATGCCTATCTTCTTATAAAAGCTAGAAAGAAAATAAGATAAAATCAATAAAGAATAAATATGAATTTTCATAATATACGTCTTTATATCGATTTTTAACCGTAAAAATACCGTATTATTTACGGTAAGTTTACGGTGAATTTACGGTTAAAAAACGGTAAAATTGAATATCTATATAAGTTCTAAATTATTTCTTTTTATATTTATTTTACTTTCTTTATATAAAAGAAACTGGAGAAGGGTATAATAATTCCCCCAGCTAGGTGCACGAAGATTTCCGTCCCACTGTTTGTTGTACCCGCTGTATACCCCCTCACCTTTATTTTAATAAAATAAATTACCTTTGTGATAAGATGAAGAATTTACCCATCGGACTGGATACATTTGAGGATTTTTTTAAGCTGAACAGTATTTATGTGGATAAAACAGCTTATATCCACAAAATGTTGTCGTCAGGTGTGAAGACTTTTTTTCTCAGCCGTCCGCGACGCTTTGGGAAGAGCTTGCTGTTAAGTACTATTAAAGCAATTTTTGAAGGAAAGAGGGAACTATTTAAAGGACTTTATATTGAAAACAGGATCGATTGGCAGCCCCATCCTGTGATCAAACTGGATATGACCAAAGATGCTGGCAGTGCTAGATCATTGCGTATCGCATTGGCAAGTTCGATAAAGTCGTTTGCCGAGGAGTTTGGTGTGCAGGTGGATTACCATGAAGAATCTCCGTCGACGATGCTGGAAAGACTTATCCGATTGGTGTCAGACCGCACGGGTAAGCAATTGGTTGTGCTTGTAGATGAGTACGACAAACCGATTCTCGATGTTATCGAAAATACTGCATTGGCTGCTGAGATACGTAAGGTACTACAGGATTTTTACGTTGTGTTGAAGTCTTCGTCAGACAAAATCCGCTTCCTAATGCTCACGGGCGTGTCTAAGATCAATCAGCTATCTATTTTTTCGGGATTGAACCAGTTGAGCGACCTCACGCTGAACACGGAATTTGCCGGTATCTGTGGGTATACCCAGCCTGAGCTGGAACAGTATTTTAATGGCTACATCGCACCTTTGGCTGCGGTTTATGGATATACACCAGAGAAAACCTATGAGCAGATTAAGCATTGGTATGACGGATATAGCTGGGACGGCAAGACCTTCGTTTATAATCCTTTTTCTGTATTAAACCTGTTTGACCAAAAGCGTTTTAAAGGGTACTGGTTTGCCACAGGAACACCCACCTTTTTGCTCAAATTGCTGAGTAAGATAGACGACTACTCTGCAGTGCTGGCGGATAAAATCTATGTGGACTACGGGTTTGAAAGTCAGCAGACCCTAGAGAATCTGAAACTAGTGCCACTGATGTTTCAAACGGGATACCTGACGGTAAAAAATGATTATATATTGGAGAGTAAGCTGGAATTGCAGATCCCAAATGAAGAGGTACGTAAGGCCCTGATGGAATCTTTGGTCAACGATTTTATTCGCCATACAGAAAATGATAACTTATACCGGTTGGCGGCGAATCTGAAAACGGCATTTGAAAAGGGAGATACTGCTCTTGCTGTGGAGTATCTAAAAATACTTTACAGCAACGCGGCCTACCATCAAGGTATCAACAATGAAGGATATTATCATAACTTGTTTGAAGTATTCTGCAAATTTGCTGGTATGGATATCCTCATTGAAAGCCGTACAGATATCGGACGCATTGATGCGGTGATCCGCTTTCCTGACCGAACCTATATTATTGAAATCAAGCATTCCGTAGCAGCAGACGGATTGGTCGAAACCGCGTCTCAAGCGCTTCGCCAGATCAGGAGTAACCATTATGTGCAACCATATCTCCGCCAAGGTAAACCTATTCATCTACTTGGGCTTGCTTTCACGAAAGGCAATGTCGGTTTTAGTGAAGAAGTGGTTGCGGGTGACGGCAAAGCTTAAAATATTTTAAATGTATTTTTTACATTTATTTATAATATTTGATATCTTTACCTCCGATAACACCAATTATTAAAATAGATACCAACACGTTAGGAGATGTACACAAAATCAATTGCGACAGCATTTATTTTATCCGTTTTCGCATTAAGCGCTTGGGCACAGAATGTCGTTAAATTCACAGCAGGTCCAGATACCATTGTCATTAATAAACATATTTATGGTCATTTTGCAGAACATCTTGGCCGATGTATTTACGACGGTCTATATGTGGGAGAAGACAATAAGACCTTAGCCAACACCGATGGTGTTAGAAATGACGTTATTGCTGCTTTAAAAAATTTACATATTCCTAATCTGCGTTGGCCGGGAGGATGTTTTGCAGATACCTATCATTGGAAAGATGGTATCGGACCAAAAGATAAAAGACCAAGTATCGTAAATACGTGGTGGGGTGGTGTTACCGAAAACAATAGTTTTGGCACCCATGATTTTTTAAATCTCTGCGAACGCTTAGGGGCGGAGCCTTATTTGGCCGGTAATGTTGGCAGTGGTGAAGTACAAGAACTGGCCGATTGGGTGCAGTATGTCAATTTTGATGGCAAAAGTCCAATGTCCGATCTGCGTCGCACTAATGGGAGAGAAAAACCATGGAAAGTAAAATTCTGGGGAGTAGGTAACGAAGCATGGGGATGCGGAGGAAACATGACGCCTGATTATTATGCGGATGTTTATCGTCGGTACGCTACGTTTATGGCTGATAATGGGGTTGGCTTATTTCGTATCGCTTCGGGGGCTAATAGCGCCGATTATAACTGGACCGAAACGTTAATGAAAAAGATTCCACACGGACTGATACAAGGGATCGCACTACATCATTATGCCGTAATCAACTGGGGAAAAAAGGGATCATCAACTATGTATACCGATGAAGAGTATTTTAAAACCATGCAGTCGGCCTGGTTTATGAATGAACTGGTAGAAAAACATGCCGCAATCATGGATAAATATGATCCGGAAAAAAAGATTGCCTTGGTGGTGGATGAATGGGGTGGTTGGTATGATGTGGAACCGGGAACGAACCCTGGCTTTTTATATCAGCAAAATACGATGCGTGATGCGGTGCTTGCCGGTATGACCTTGAATATTTTTAATAATCATGCTGATCGTGTTCGTATGGCTAATCTGGCGCAAACCGTAAATGTGCTACAGGCCGTTATTCTTACCGAAGGCGACAAAATGCTGATGACGCCAACCTATCACGTGTTGGAAATGTACAAAATACATCAGGACGCTAAACTCATTCCTATTCAATTAACCAGTAATGATTTGACGTTTGGCCAAGAAAAGATACCGGCTGTTTCTGCTGCTGCCTCGATTACAACCAATGGTAAAACGCATGTTTCACTGGTTAATATTGACCCCAAAAAGGAACAGAAAATTACCATAGATTTGGCCGATAAAAGATATGGTACAGTGCATGGTCGTTTACTGACGTCAAAAAAATTGAGGGACTTCAATTCTTTCGAAAAACCAGCGTATATAAAACCTAGGGAATTTAATGAAGCACAATTAAAAGGGAATCAGCTGAGCTTAAATTTGCCACCGTTTTCAGTCGTCGTGCTAACATTGGAGTAAATAGAGCGCGTAACAGCGTTATTCAAATAACATGATACCACACAAGACTAAAAAAGATATGAAGGGCAAGCACCTAATTGCTGCGATATTATTGGTTTTCAACCATCACTTACAAGCGCAGGTAACCAAAACATTTACCATACAGGCCGATCATCTTACTGCCAAAATAGCGCCAACTATGTGGGGTGTTTTCTTTGAAGACATTAACTTAGGCGCTGATGGTGGGATCTATGCAGAACTGGTGAAAAACCGCTCATTTGAATTCGCTCAGCCCTTAATGGGTTGGCAGAAGCTTGGTGACAACATCCCCGAAGGATCTTTAGCAATTTTAAATCGTTCTCAGGAAAAACCAAATAATCCCCGATTTTTACAAGTCGATAGCAATGACCCCCAAAATAAAATCGGTCTCCAAAATGAGGGGTTCCGGGGTATGGGCATTAAACGGGGGTTACGTTATGATTTCAGCGTGTGGTATCGTCAACTAAAACCAGGACTTCGGTTGCATCTGGAGCTTGTTGATAGTGCCGGTAATACCATTGGTGAAGGATTTTTAGAACCCGAGGCGATTGGCAATCAATGGCAACGTGCACAAACCAGTTTTCACGCCACACAAACATGTCCTAAAGCAAAGCTCAACGTCTGGTTTGAAGGACAGGGAAAAATCGATCTGGACATGCTCTCCCTTTTTCCGGAAGACACGTGGAAACGCAGACCCGGAGGTCTACGTGCAGATATGGTACAACGGTTGGCCGACATGAAGCCGGGTTTCATTCGTTTCCCTGGGGGATGTATTGTTGAAGGGCGTGAATTGGCTTCCCGTTTTCAATGGAAAAAAACAGTTGGACCTGTTGAAGATCGGCAGCTGATTATTAATCGGTGGAATACGGAGTTTCAACATCGTCCTGCTCCGGATTATTACCAAAGTTTCGGTTTAGGCTTTTTTGAGTATTTTCAGTTGGCCGAAGATATCGGTGCGGAACCTTTGCCTATATTGAATTGTGGTATGGCTTGTCAATTTAATTCGGCCGAACAGGCTCCACTTGATGAGCTGAATACCTATGTACAGGATGTGCTGGATTTAATTGAATTCGCCAATGGCGATATCCATACACAGTGGGGAAAGCTTCGTGCTCAAATGGGTCATCCAGCACCTTTTCATTTAAAAATGTTGGGTGTTGGCAATGAAAATTGGGGTCCACAGTACATAGAACGGCTGGAGCTTTTTAAAAAAGTTATCGATGCTCAACATCCTGACATTAAAATTGTTGCCAGCTCAGGTACCGATCCAGATGGGGAACGATTCGATTTCTTAAATCGGAAACTAAGGGAATTGCAGGTCGGTTTTATCGATGAACATTATTATAGAAGTCCTGAATGGTTCCTTAGTCACGCGAACCGGTATGATAACTACGATCGCATGGGGCCTAAAGTTTTTGCTGGGGAATATGCCGGACATCCACCTCAGGTTACCGACGGACCGTTAGAAAATAATTGGGGTGCGGCCATTGCAGAAGCAGCTTTTTTGACAGGCCTAGAACGCAACGCTGATGTCGTACAAATGGCTTCTTATGCGCCATTATTTGCCCATATTGATGGCTGGCAGTGGGCACCAGACCTTATTTGGGTAGATAACCTTCGCACCTATGGTACACCAAGTTATTATGTGCAACAATTGTATGCCACGAACAAAGGCACTGCGGTTGTGCCTATGTTGGCAGATGGACAAGCTGTGAGCGGGCAAGAGGGGCTATATGCGTCTTCCACAATAGATCAGCCAAACGGTGAACTCCTGATCAAGGTAGTCAACTATAACCATAAACCTGTGCGAGGAATGTTTAAGTTGGAAACCGGTAAAAAGCCGACTAAAGAGGCCGACCAAATCTTACTGACAGCAACCGATCTAAAGGCGGTAAATTCCTTTGACGATCCCGAGCATATTCACCCCCAAACCACGAAGATTGCTGTTAAAGATAAAACGATCGTAGCTGATTTACAACCCTATTCCTTTTACCTATTTAAAGTTAAATTAAAATGAGTGCGCTTGCTGGATAAATGCTTCCATTCAACATAAGAACGATTGTATTCAAAATATGTTCTTTTAAAATAAGGTAATAAAAGGTTAATATGTTGCCGTTTATTACCTCATGATAAAATTATATTTGCTCTCGCTACCCATACAATATAAACCCTCATTTTACCCAGGGAAATGGTATATGGATATTCCACCAACTTAATGAGCAGTAAGTGATGGTACGTAGATATATAGTTTTACAAATTTTATGGATGTTGCAATATAGCCAAGCAGGAGCACAATCGCCCGATTTTTATCGGCAAACTAGTGAAATAGCACCCACCATTATCCAATATGATCAGGATAAACATGCGCTCTTGGATTTTTATTCTCCACGAGCAGCAGATGGATTTTCGTATCAACCTGTTCTCAACTCTCCTACGCAACGAAAACGACTGCAAGAACTAAACCTTCAGTACTTGGATGAGCTGTCTACATTCGTATTCGACCAATTGCAAGTCAACGGTCAGGTGGATTACCTGCTATTCAAAAATCAAATCGAAGAATATCAGGAAGAATTAAAGGAAGAAGAAGCCAATTATGCCGCTATAAGCGCGTTTATTCCCTTTGCCGATTCCATCTACAACCTGGAAAAAGTGCGGTTTCGCGGTGGCTCCATCGATAGTGAACAGCTTGCAAAAGCATTTAATGGATTTTCCAATGATATAGCAGTCCGTTTGGAAGAGCTACCCAAACAAGCCAAAATAGACAAAAAGCAAGCTGATTTTGCTGAAAAAGCGGTTTATGCCCTGCAGACGAGACTGCAAAATGTGTTCAATTTTTATAACGGTTATGATCCGATGTTTAGTTGGTGGGTACCAAAAACCTACGAGAAATTAGACTCCTTGCTGGGAAAATATGCGGCAAGATTGGCGGAAATGGGCGAAGTCTGCACCAATCAAAAACTAGACAAAAGCGGGATCAAAGGCAGTCCATTGGGTGAGGAGACATTGAATAAATTGTTAGCCAGAGCATATATACCGTATAGCCCTCAAGAACTGATTGCCATTGCGAATCAAGAATTTGCCTGGTGTGATAAAGAATTGTTAAAGGCTTCGCAGGAGATGGGTTTTGGCAACGACTGGAAGAAAGCACAAGAGCAAGTGAAGAATAGTTATGTTCCGGTAGGAAAACAACCGGAGCTGATTGTTAAACTGTATAACGATGCGAAAGCATTTATTACTGAAAGAGATTGGATTACATGGCCGGCGCTAGCCGATGAAACGTGGGGAATGATTATGATGACACCCGAAAGGCAGTTGGTAAATCCGTTCTTCACCGGCGGAAGAGAAATCAGCATCTCCTATCCAACGGCCGACATGTCTTATGAGGACAAAATGATGAGCATGCGTGGAAATAACCCCTACTTCTCTAGGGCTACCGTGCAACATGAACTTATCCCTGGACATCATTTACAGTATTTTATGAATAGCCGGTATAAACCCTATAGACAAGCCTTTGGGACACCTTTTTACATCGAAGGTTGGGCATTGTACTGGGAATTATTACTCTATGAAAATGGCTTTGCTAAAACACCTGAAGAACGTATCGGCATGTTGTTTTGGCGTATGCATCGCTGTGCACGCATCATTTTTTCGCTTAATTATCACCTTGGTAAGTGGTCGCCCCAAACGTGTATTGATTTTCTGGTAGATCGTGTGGGCTTCGAACGTGCAAATGCTGAAGGAGAGGTAAGGCGTTCGTTCCAAGGCGATTATCCACCGCTCTATCAAGCCGCGTATCTCCTCGGTGGTCTCCAAATTATGGGACTAAAACGCGAGCTGGTAGATAGTGGGAAAATGACGCTGAAAGCCTTTCACGATGCTTTCATGAAAGAAAATCAGTTACCTATTGAGCTCATGCGAGCAATTCTCACGAACCAAAAACTGTCTAAAGATTTTAAAACAAACTGGAAGTTCTATGATTTCGACCGCTCAAACAAACTTTAAACCTTCTTTGCGGCTCATCGATGCTACGATGCTGGTAGCAGGTAGTATGATTGGTTCAGGGATCTTTATTGTGAGTGCCGATATCACCCGTCAGACCGGGAGTGCCGGTTGGCTACTTTTTGTTTGGTTCATCACAGGTTTTATGACCCTTACCGCAGCGTTGAGCTATGGCGAGCTAAGTGCGATGTTCCCAAAAGCTGGAGGGCAGTATATCTACCTGAAAGAAGCCTATAATCCGCTGATCAGTTTTTTGTATGGCTGGAGCTTTTTTACCGTTATCCAGACCGCCACCATCGCCGCCGTAGGAGTAGCATTTGCAAAATTTACGGCCTATTTGTTTCCTTCATTTAGTGAAGACCTGGTGATAGTCGATATAGGATTCGTGCAGATTTCTCCAGCACAGCTATTGAGTATTGCCGTTATCGTACTGCTTACTTATATTAATACACGAGGTGTAAGTCATGCAAAGTGGGTACAGACCATCATTACCTTAGCTAAAATACTCTCCCTTACATTGCTCATCGTTTTTGGTCTGGCATCGCTTAAACCAGCTATTTGGCAGGCCAATTGGTTAGGGGGCGCCACCTGGAATTTACAACACTTAAACGTAGATGGCTCGGTAGAAACCTATACCCATATGGCTGCATTTGGCGCTATAGCGGCAGCAATGGTGGGATCTATTTTTAGTAGCGACTCTTGGCACAGTGTTGCATTTATTGCCGGTGAAGTGAAAAATCCGCAGCGCAATGTTGGCCTAAGTCTGGCTCTTGGAACGATACTGGTGACTTTATTATACTTACTGACGAACCTTATGTATACCGGTGTACTGACCCTTCCGGAAATGGCTGCCGCCGAAAAGGACCGGGTTGCGGTGACGGCATCCCATGTTATTTTTGGCCATGCAGGTACCGCTATCATTGCTTTAATGATCATGGTGTCTACCTTTGGCTGTAATAACGGCCTCATTATGGCTGGGGCACGTGTTTATTATTCAATGGCCAAAGAGGGCGTCTTTTTTAAAAAAGTAGGCACCTTAAATCAGCAGGCTGTGCCAGCCGTAGCACTTTGGTTGCAGGCAATCATTGCCTCCCTATGGTGTCTAAGCGGTCGATATGGCGATCTTTTGGATATGATTTCTTTCGTAGTGGTACTGTTTTATATGCTGACCATTATCGGTATATTCATTTTACGGAAAAAGCGACCGACCATACCAAGACCTTACAAAGCCTTCGGCTATCCGGTATTACCCATTATATATATCGTCATGGGAATCAGTTTTTGTGTGTTATTGATGATCTATAAGCCGCAATATACGTGGCCCGGGTTGATGATTACCTTGGCCGGTATCCCTGTCTATTATGTGATCGCAAAAAAGCAAATAACAACGTGAATAGAAGGTATCTCCTCAATTTGTATACGATCAAAAGAATGGAAAAAAATATATGTGGATCGATCTCATTGCTGCTATTACTTACTGTACAACTGGCGTTTGCGCAGGGTACCAAAGCAGATTACGATCGCGCAACTCATTTACGACAATTGATAAAAGGTAAAGCATCAGGTATAACGGCCAATGCATTGTGGATCGATTCCACGAATCAGGTATTTTATAGTGTAAGCACCGCCACTGGGAAGCAATTTATAGTAGCCAACCAGCAAGATGGCTCCAAAAAACCAGCTTTTGATCATCACCTTATCGCACAGCAGTTATCGAAGAGCACGGGCATAGGGGTAAACGAAGCGGATTTACCGCTTGCACAGTTGGCTTATTCCATGGAACGGAGACGATTAAGCTTTACCGCTTATGACAAAGGGTGGGACCTAAACCTAAGCACCAACAAGCTTGAGGAAAATAAGGCGTTAACCGACCGCTTGAAGCGTGGAAATAGCTACTGGGGAGCGCGGCAACGGGATGAACAGACAAGGAAAACCGTTTCGCCCGACAGCCAATGGGTTGCTTATGTCAAAAATTATAATGTATATATACAAAAGCAATCAAATAAGAAGGAGATCCAGCTGAGTTTCGATGGTTCTGCCGGTGAATACTATGACGACTGGCTATTCTGGTCGCCCGATAGTAAAAAACTGGCGGCTTCGAAAGTAAGAAAGAACGAAGATCATACCCTTTATTTGATCGAATCTTCTCCGGAAGATCAGTTACAACCCAAATTGCAAACCCGGGATTACCTGAAACCGGGCGATGCTTTGCCGCAGCGCAGGCCGACATTGTTTCTCGTGGATGAACAGAAAATGAGGGCTATGCCCACTAGTTTGATTGAAAATCAATACGATTTATCTTTCCCCAATTGGCATAAAGATAGTCGCTCATTTACGGTTGAGTACAATCAGCGTGGCCATCAGCGTTATCAGGTGATTGAAATGGATGCACAAACCGGCGCCTGTAAGGTGCTGATTGATGAACAAAGCAAGACCTTTATTGATTATAGTGGAAAAAAATATCGTTACGATGTGGAGGATGGTAAAGAGCTCATCTGGGCATCAGAACGAGATGGTTGGAATCACCTGTATCTATACGATGGACAAACAGGAAAGGTTAAAAATCAAATTACCAAAGGCGAGTGGGTCGTCCGGAATGTGGTGCAAGTCGATGAAAAAAACCGACAAATCCTTTTTGCTGCTAGTGGTCGGGAAAAAGGTCAAGATCCTTATCTCGTTCAATATTACCGCATTAATTTCGATGGTAGCGACTTAAAGGCTTTAACCAAGGAAAATGCTCATCATGAGGGCAGTTTTTCGCCCGATTGCCGTGTGTTTCTGGATCAATATTCCCGAATTGATTTACCGCCAGTTACCTGCCTACGAAGTGCAACTACAGGGGAAGTGTTGATGAAGCTGGAAGAAGCAGCTATCGATCCCTTACGTGCTACCGGATGGAAGATGCCGGAAGTTTTTCGTGCTAAAGGAAGGGACGGACAGACAGACATCTGGGGAATTATCGTGCGGCCAACAAACTTCAATCCTAAGCAAACGTATCCCGTAATCGAATATATTTATGCGGGGCCACACAGCTCTTTTGTTCCTAAAAATTTTCAGACTCTTGTTCCTTATGGTGCACAGGAACTGGCAGAGTTAGGCTTTATTGTGGTTCAAATAGACGGAATGGGAACTTCTAATCGATCAAAGGCTTTTCACGATGTCTGTTGGAAGAATCTGAAAGATGCTGGCTTTCCAGACCGGATTGCCTGGATGAAAGCCGCTGCTCAAAAATATCCCTACATGGACTTGACTCGCGTGGGAATTTATGGTACATCAGCTGGTGGACAGAGTGCTGCGGGAGCGCTGCTCTTTCATCCAGAATTTTATAAGGTTGCTGTATCGTCCTGTGGCTGTCATGATAACCGGATGGATAAAATGTGGTGGAATGAACAATGGATGGGATATCCCATTGGTCCACAGTATGCCGAATCATCGAATGTCGAGAATGCTTACCGGCTTCAAGGAAAGCTGATGCTTATTGTGGGTGAACTGGATGATAATGTAGACCCTTCTTCAACGTTACAGGTCGTTAACGCTTTGATCAAAGCGAATAAAGACTTTGATTTCCTGATGGTTACCGGTATGGGGCATTCCTCAGGAGGCGATTTTGGAGAACATAAGCGAAGGGATTATTTCGTGAAACATTTGCTGGGTGTTGAACCTCCTGCCTGGTAGTGTCCGTTTGCTTAGAAGCGCCTATGGTCATATTGAGGTACGGGAATGCCAATCCTCTTTTTTTAGTTCATACAGAAAATTGAGTTTTGGTTGTTCACCTATATAAGCAACTTCCTGTTCTCCAGTTTTGATCGCACCAAGTCTGTTTACCGCTATCTGTGAGCGGTAATTCGTAGCGCCAACCTGAAAATGCACCCGGTCTACAAACTGAAAAACATAGTCTAACATGAGGCGCTTTACAGCAGCGTTTAAACCGGTGCCCCAATACGAGGTCCCAAAGAAGGTATAACCGATATGAATGCTGTTATCCTGTTCGTTATAATCATAGAAGCGGGTGCTTCCGGCTACCCGTCCGGTTCGCTTGTCCATAATTTTAAAAGCACCCTTGCTTTGCATCGCTCCATCAAAAAATGTTTTAAAAACAGCCCGTTGCCAACGGTCTTTATTGGGATGCTGTTCCCATACCTTTTTATCCGACGCAAGCTTGTATAATGCGTCAAAATCGTTTACGGTTAAGGGGTTTAAGCGTACATGCTCATTTTCTAAAGAGTGCTGTATGGAAAACATGATCTTTTTGATATAAAAATGTTGGTGTATCTATGGTGGTCTACTGGCTGGCTTACTCTATTAACACGCCTATATAATAATTATAGGTATCCACTTCCAGATTGTCTTTGCTTGCACCCGGCAAATTAACTTCTTTCCAGCTTCTATCCGGTTCTATAAACTGGTCGTCGCCATCATTTACCCGAACTTTTACCGGCATGCTAAAATCCGCTACATCGGCAATCCAACGCGCATACGTTTTGCCATCTTTGAAACGGAATTCTAGGGTAGGGATATTGGTATGTTTTATATACTGTTCAAAAACAGGGTTTAAGTTACGCTGGGCATGTTTACTGATGTAATTAACCACGTCTTCGTAATTTACCGTTTGGTGATAAAAGGTTTTATTCAAGCCTCTCAATATTTGCCGCCATTGCTCGTCGTCATTAATAATGGTGCGAATCATGTTCAGTAAGACGCCACCCTTAGGATACATATCGCCAGATCCTTCTGTGTTCACACCATAAGGGCCTTGCACCGGGCTATCGTTCTGAATACCACTTCGGATACCGTGCACATAAGCTTGTCCGGCTTCCTTTCCATAATTGTAGTCGATAAAAAGTGATTCCGAATAATTGGTGAAGCTCTCATGTATCCACATATCGGCCAAGTCCTTAGACGTGATGTTGTTTCCAAACCATTCGTGGCCACTTTCATGCACAATAATGAAATCCCATTTCATGCCCCAGCCCGTATCCGAAGCATCCCGACCACGATAACCATTAGCATAGCCATTTCCGTAGGTAACGGCGCTTTGGTGTTCCATACCGGTGTAAGGAGCGTCTACGAGTTTATAACTGTCTTCGTAAAAAGGATAAGGACCAAACCAGTGCTCAAAAGTCTTCAGCATAGGAATAACATTAATCGGGAAGAACTTTTTGGCTTTGGCTTCATTTTCCCGGAGTACCCAATAGCTCAAATCAAGCTTGCCTTTCTCCCCTTGATATACGTCCTTGAAATGAACATAATCGCCAATATTGGCTGAGACACTATAATTGTTAATGGGATTGCGTACTAGCCAATCGAACTGGGTATAGCCATCCTTACGGTCTGTACGCTTAATCAATCGGCCATTGGATACATCAGTCAAACCTTTAGGAACGCTAATGCTGATCAGCATGCTGTCTACCTCGTCCGACTGGTGATCTTTATTCGGCCACCATACACTAGCCCCCAAACCTTGGCAGGCCGTTGCTACCCAGGGTTTGCCTTGGCTATCTTTCGTAAAGACAAAACCTCCATCCCAAGGGGCACGCTTGGCAACCTGAGGATTACCGGAATAAAAGACCTGCATGGAGTCTATTATGCCTTGTTTGATGCTTGTAGGGAAGTCGACAAACACCGCATTAAATTCACGGGTAAAGGGTAGTTCCTTACCGTGATACACCACTTTATCGACCTTCAGGTTGGCAAACAAATCAAACTGCAGTTTGTCGAAATCCGTCGTAGCCTCAAATTTAAAAAGGTTGCTTCCGCTGATAAATTTACGATCGATATCTATTTTTACATCCAAGTGGTAATACTTAAGGTCATAGCAGGTACGTAAAGGCGTTAAGGTACCTCTTAAGGAATCTGCTTTTGTAAATACCGGTTCATCTTTCACCAGCAACTGTGCTGCGCCTACCATTGGTAATACCGCTATTGATAGGGCAGACAGTATTTTTTTATAGGTTGTGCTATTCATGTTAAAATGTTTTTATTAGCCATTAAAGAAAATAGATAGCTTTTGTGGCTGAAGACAAAAAGTAAAGCATTATTTTCCTCCCGGAGGGCAATGCTGTTTCAAATAGTTCGTATACAAACGCGATAGGTGGGCGGATGTTCCTTCACCTTCCGTTATCGAGTGACTTCGATTAGGATAAGACATCAGCTGAAACTGTTTATTGTATTTAACTAATGCATTGATCAACATTTCGGCATTCTGGTAATGTACATTATCATCACCTGTACCGTGAATATAAAGCAGGTTCCCCTGTAGATTTTTTGCATAGGTAATGGGGGATCCCTTAATATAATCTTGCTCACTTTCAGGAGGGACACCCATGTAACGTTCTTGGTAAATGTTGTCGTACATCAGCTGATTGCCAACGGCAGCGACCGCTATGCCTGTTTTATAAATTTCCGGGTATTGAAATAATAAGTTTAAGGTGGATGAGCCGCCACCACTCCATCCCCAAACAGCAATACGTTCGGCATCAACGAAATTCCATTTCAGAATCTCTTTTGCAGCCATCGCCTGATCGCGGATGTTAATCGTGCCGATATTACGATAAATAGCCTTTCTCCAAGCGCTACCTTTTGGCGCAGGTGCTCCGCGGTTTTCGACGGAGATATAGATGTAGCCATCATCGGCCATATTCCCTTCATATAAACGATTGAAACCTGTACCATACGTGTCCGTCACGGTTTGCCCAGCAGGTTCGCCGTATACATAGAAAACGACAGGGTATTTTTTGGTCGGATCAAATGCGTTGGGTTTGACCATCCATCCGTCCATTTCCACGCCATCTACGGTGGTTATTTTAAAGAACTCAGGTTTAGGAATACCCGCGGGAAGATCGCGTTGAACCGTGGCAGGTAGTCTTTGTTGATGGTTGGGTAGACTAACGACTTCCCCTGCAGAGTAGGCCGAACTGCTGCTGAATTCATGTTCAGCCAGCTTTCCGTTAGGCGAAATTTGATAACTGTGGGTTCCCGCCTGATTGGCAGGCGTTAATCGATGGGCATTTCCTCCTTTTAGCGATACCTGATACAGATACTTTTGCGTGGCATTATCGGGTGAAGCACTGAAATAAATGCGTTGATTGGATACGTCGATTAAATCTAAGCCAATGATATCATAGTTACCCTTGGTCAGTAATGTTTCTTTACCGGTTAAATCGATCTTATAGATATGGCGCCAACCATCTTTCTCGCTGATCCATAGAAAAGCCTTACCGTTATCGATCCATTCCCAACCACTGGGGTCATCATCATTCCAACGGGCTTTGATGTCGATCCAAGCCTGATCTTGCTCATGATAGATGGTTTTGGCTTCACCATTTGTCGCTTGACACAGCATAATGTTGCTTTCCTGCTGCCTGCGGTTTAGTTGCTGGATAATGAGCGATTGGCCATCAGGCGTCCATTCCATTCTGGGA
This sequence comes from Olivibacter ginsenosidimutans, assembly GCF_039542865.1. Taxonomy (NCBI): domain Bacteria; kingdom Pseudomonadati; phylum Bacteroidota; class Sphingobacteriia; order Sphingobacteriales; family Sphingobacteriaceae; genus Olivibacter; species Olivibacter ginsenosidimutans. Next base: position 348,303 of record NZ_BAABIQ010000043.1, read on the forward strand.
ATATAATGTTGCACAGGATCTCCCGGAATAGCCATTTTCTTATTTTCTTTTGTTTTTACATCTACCACATAAATAAAACAGGCGCTTGGGTTTTGACCAGCTTTAGGGTATTCTACCGGGATTGTAAAGGAATAGGTAGAGTCAGTGGTATTTAACATCAGGTAGTTGCGGATACTTCTGGCATCGATTTTCCAATAGGCAATATGCTTGCCGTCGCTCGACCAGCGAAAGCCATCCCTACAGCCAAATTCTTCTTCATAAACCCAATCAAAGGTTCCATTGATGATGCGATCGGTACCATCTGTTGTTAATTGGCTAATATGATGTGCAGCTAAGTCTTCTACGTATATGTTATGTTTACTTACATAAGCAACGCTAGTGCCATCGGGTGATAATTTAGCGAACATCAAAGAAGAGCTTGGGAGGCTCTTGCCCAATTGCGTAAGCTCCTTTTTGTTACGATCATAAATCCAGTAATCACCACGCGTTTCATAGCGCCAAACCCGTTTTGTATTCGTAAATAATAATACCTTTTGGCGATCGGCGGAAAGGACAAATTGTTTCACGTGTAATGGGGCACTGCTATCCTGAGGCGTGAGGGCTGCGCGGTCTAAAAAGGTGGAAGGATGGTTTGGATCCAGCAATTTTACTTCCACTAGCTGTTCTTCAGATACGTCATAATATCCGTTGCCATCTTCCGTCCATTGGGTTTTAATCCCTGGTTGCGCCAATAAAAAATGTACAACAATGAAATTGCTGATGATGTAAACGAAGAAAAATCGGTTAATGGTTTTCATGTATGTTATTATTTTGTTCGTTATTCGTTGTTTGTTGTTCGTGATGGTAAATTTAGTATCAAGTATCAAGACATTTCTAGGAGCTTCTGGCTTTATGCTTTTCGCTTTTAGTCTTATGTTTTGCTGCTTGTATCTTATGTCCTTTAAAAACGTACCACTTAAAACGTATAACTCAAAAGCGTTTTTTGCTTTTCTTAATCGTTTCGGAGTGCTTCCACTTCCTCAATCGTTTTGGCTAGATGCTTACCTAAACGGCGGTTTCCCGATCTCGTCACGAGATAGTCATCTTCAATACGTATGCCACCAAAATCGAGGTATCGCGCTACCGCTGTATAGTTAATGAAATCAGCCAATTTATTTTCTGCTTTCCAGCGGGCGAACAATTCCGGTATAAAGTAGATGCCGGGCTCAACGGTTAATACATATCCCGCTTCCAATGCTTTGGCCAAACGTAAGGATTTTAAACCAAATGTGGTGGTATCTTTTTTCAAGGTTTCGGTGTAGCCCACGTATTGCTCACCTAAATCTTCCATATCGTGTACATCCAATCCCATCATATGTCCTGTACCACATTGAAAAAAAAGGGTATGTGCCCCTTTTTCTATTGCTTCTGCGGTATCACCTTTTACCAGACCGAGTGCCTTTAATCCATCATATAATACCGAGCAAGCTTGCAGATGCACGTCAAGATATGGTACTTGGGGCGCCACCATAGCTGAAGCTTGTTCAAATGCTTGCCATACAATGGTGTAAATTTCTTTTTGTTTGGTACTGAAGTGCCTATCAACAGGAAACGTACGTGTTAGATCTCCTGCATAACCCATAGCGGTTTCTGCCCCAGCATCATTTAGTATCAATTGTCCTTTCTTGAATGTATGGAGTTGTTTGTGATTGTGTAAGATTTCTCCATGGATAGATAGAATGGTAGGATAAGCCAGTTTACCGCCACCATTTTGCGCAAGCTCTTGTATGGCATTAGCTAGTTGCAGTTCGGTTAACCCTTCTTTAGCCGTCTTCATAGCATACAGATGCATATCAACGGAAATATTTATGGCGTGTTCTATCTCGGCGATTTCTTCTTCGCTTTTGATGGATCGTTGTGCAACAACGGCTTTAATAAAAGGTATTGATGCCTTTTTCTGCTGCTCCAGAGGGGGGATGCCTAATAAATGGAATAATTTTATGCTATTGGCAGGTTGATAGGGAGGGAGGTAGCGAATGGTACGATTTTGCTTCAACGCCTGTTGTATATAATCCGGCAGATCCTTGCTGGAGCAAACTAGGCGGATACCGCTTTTTTCGCATTTTTCTGCTAAGGTTGCCTGTCGTCCCATCCATACTATTTCGTCCATGCTGAGCTCATCGCCAAATAGGAGTTCCTTGTTTTCATCCAGATCAATAAGGGCTGCAAGTTTAGGCCCCTGAATACCAAAGTAATAGAGAAAAGAGCTGTCTTGTCGGAATGGGAAGGTGTTGTCTGCGAAATTCATGGGTTGCTCATCGTTTCCGAGAAATAGCAGCAAGCCATTTGAAAATTGTTTTTTTAGTTGGTTCCTTCGCTCAATATAAATCGATTTGTCGAACATATTTGTATGTGTTGCGTTGATCAAAGGTCTTATCTTTTTTGTTTAATTGAAAAAATAAAGGGGTCTAAAAATTCATTATTTTTCATTGCTTACAGATCTGGCTCCATAAAAAGGTCCTGCCATGTTTTGTTCATCGGTTGGTTTTAGGGTAACGATTACTTGCTTTTTGCCCTTCGTGATCGTTCTGGGTATAGCATAGGTAATATCGTAAAAACGACTTTCTTTATAGTTGTTTAAATCTTCCTGAGCGATTTTTTCTCCATCGATCAAGATGTCAAAGATACGCCCGCGATTATCCATGCCCCAGTAACTTAAGATGAGGCTATTAGCCATTTGGGGATCGACAGCCATTTCAAATGTTAGGTAACCTCCATTTTGCGTAGCTCGCCATTTCCGTTGATGATCTTCTCCGGTTGTCAATTTTTCACCTTGCAATTTATGATCACGTTCGGGTTGCATTTCGCCCGGGCGGAAGAGGGAAAGTGTTCGGGCTTCCAGGGCGCGTTGTTTTATGTTCTCCGCTTCATATACCTGTTGTTGTTCCTTCCATTTTTCCGGGGTAAAAATATCCCAGTACACCGTATAATGCTCGTTCACAAAATGATTGAAAGGCATCAATTCTACACGTTGGGGGTAAGCAACATTTGGCCTTGTGCTGAAACGCAACTCATGCTTGTTTTCCGCTTGAATCCAATGCTCAGGTGCTGCTTGATCACTCACCAAAACGGGCGTACCTTTTAGCGGATCGGGTTCTTCCATGCCCAATTTGGCCGCCAGCAATACGGGACCGTAGAAGATGGCCTGCCGATCCGGGTTATCGGGCATAGATTCGGTATAAAGCGAGCTTTTTAACGTAAGCACCAATTGATCATCGGCCTTCCATTGCTGATCAAGGTATATATAGCCAAATTCATCTATCGATGGATGGACCGCTTTACCATTTATCGATAGACTATATTCTTGTGCCCAGTGTGGTTTACGAATGCGTATTGGCAGCGGATGGGTGGGCGCTGATTCAATAGTGAAATAGACCTTGTCAGAAGCTGGTAAACGGGTTTCTTGCCGTAGGGTCAACCCTTCGTCTTTCCATGTTAAGACAGCAGGAATAAATAGATTCACAAATAAGCTTCCATCGCTTCCTTTAAAGTAGATCGTTTGGTTGTACTTCACATGGTTTTCCATGCCGGTTCCTACGCAACAAGTGAATGCATGTTCATAGTCACTAAATTCCTTTCTCCCACCCATGCGCAGTGAAGTGTAATACGTTACGGTACCATCGTTTGGATTTTGTGAAGCTAGAATGTGGTTAAGTAAATCTCTTTCGTAATAATCCATTAAAGCAGCCGAAGGTTTGATCATAAATAGATGCTGCGTTAACTTGAGCATATTATATGAATTGCAGGTTTCAGTGGTATTATCCGTTAAGGTATTGTTCAATTGATCCGCTGGGCCAAAGTACTCATAATTACTGTTGCCTCCTGTAGCATAGGAATGATGGTTGACCACCGTTTTCCAAAAGAAATCAGCAATCGCTAAATCACGATTATCACCTGTCAGCTCGTATCGTCTAGCGCTGGCAATTGCTTTGGGAATGATGGTATTGGCATGTTTACCGGGCAGCACATCTTGTTGATGGGCTAATGCGTCGAGTAAGGGCTTATCATAAAATTTATAGGATAGTTCGAGGTATTTTTTATCACCTGTAAGCGCGTAGGTATTGGCTAGTGTTTCGGCCATCCCACCATATTCACATTTCAGCATTTCCTGAATTTGTGCTTCATTTAGATTTTTTAGGAGCTTGTCTGCCCAGTTGGCTAGACCTAAATTGACCTCCAATGCCTGCTTATTTCCGGCGTATATATAGGCATCCAGTAAGCCCGCCATAATTTTATGGATGGTATACCAGGGAGCCCATCCACCATTTAAATCGAAGCTGTGTGTACGAATATCCCCTTTCGCGACTTCCGCCCAAATGCGGTCTTCTTCCGGTATGGCCCCAATATAACCGGTTTTTCTTGCTTTTTGGGTTTCCGCCAGCTGGGCAACCACATAGTTGATCTTGCTTAAGAAGGCAGTGTCTTGGGAGGAGGCATAATGCAGTGAAATAGCAGAAAGGTAATGACCCAACGAATGACCGGCTAAGCCTTCCGATTCCCATCCACCGTATCGTTTAGCTTTGGGTTCCAATCCAGCATTTTGCCGAAAACCAGCCAATAAGCGATCTGGTTCAATCCAGCGAAGAAATTTGAGTTCACCTTCCTGAGCAGCGTAAAAGCTACTTTCCAATAGCTGTACCTCTTGCAAAGGAAAAACTGTCGCTTTAATGGCTGTCGCTTCATCTACCTTGGTCAATTTCTCGCTTGTCTGTGGCAATAATGTCTGTGCAACTATTGTGGCGCTTGGTATGCAAAAAAATAGAAGGGTTAAAAATAAATTTGTATACATCCGGTTATTCGTTGTTCGTTATGAGCCTGTCCGCCTATCTTGGTGGATCGTTCGCTATTCGATAGAGCTGATAGCAGCTATCTCCGGTAAAATTCATCAATTATTTCAACGATAACTTTCCTTTTTTTTGCTGATGTTGTACGTATTTTAACCTAAATTTTGCTGTAAGCACTAAGCCTATTGCCTACAGCTTATTGCCTATTGCCTAAACAGGTTTAACCTAAATTGTTACATTATTGCAATCAATTAACGGATAATAACCGTATTTTAACCGATTTTATCTTAGCTGTTGTGTTTGTGGGTTAAAATTAGCAAATTCACATTACCTAATTTACTGTACTATGAAAACACTACAGTTCACTATTCCGGTAGCGCACGATCGAACCGTCATTATCCAAGAAGATCGAATGCCGCATTTCTATCCCCATTTACACCGGCATCATGAGGCTCAACTCATGTGGATTTTAGAGGGAAAAGGAACCCTAATCGTGGAGAATAACATGCATTCTTTTCAGGAGAATGATATTTTTCTCATAGGGTCAAACCAGTCGCATGTTTTCAAAAGCAATGCGGAATACTTTGATGAGGCGAATGTGAAGCAGGTACGCTCCATTTCCGTTTTCTTTGATCCAAAAGGAAAGCTTGCATCGCTATTCGATTTACCTGAACTTTATCTATTGCAGCGTTTTGTAAAGGATTACGAGAGCGGGTTTAAGGTGCCTAATGAACATTTTAGAGAGGTGTCTAGGCGGATTTTACGTTTGAAGGAAGCTAGTCAGCTGGATCAACTGATGCATTTCTTTTTTCTGTTACGAACCTTATCCTTAATATCCGAACAAGCAACTGCGCTTTCTGGAGGAAAGAGCTCATCAATCTCAGAAAATGAAGGAATAAGAATAGGATCAATCTATCATTATATTGCGCAGAATTTCATGAAACCCATTACCTTGGATGAGGTTGCCAATCAAGCTAATCTAACGCCGCAAGCGTTTTGTCGATATTTTAAAAAACACACCCGAAATACGTTTGTTGCTTTTTTAAACGAGATGCGTGTACATGAGGCGTGTAAAAAATTAACGCAAAAAAAATGTGAGAGCATATCGAGCGTTGCCTATACCTGTGGGTTCAACAGCATCACCAATTTCAATCGTGTTTTTAAAAGTGTAATGGGAAATTCACCAAAGGAGTATATGGTAAACTTTAAACGAAACATTGCCTAATAGATGAGGTTAAACGCTGCATCTGGGTTAAAATACGCCTATCATTGATTAATACATGGCAGGTTACCTTAACATGTTCGCTTTACTTTTGAAGAAAAAACAATTGTAATGAGTAAAGAACTTTGGAAAGGAATTTATCCTGCATTATTAACCCCATTTAAGGAAAATGGGGACATTGATTTTGACATGTTCAGCAAAAATCTGAGCGCACAGCTTGAGGGCGGTGTACACGGTTTAATCTTGGCCGGTTCTTTGGGCGAAGCCAGTACATTGACTACCCAAGAGAAGTATGATCTGTTAAGCTACACCGTTAAATTTGTTTCAGGTAAGGATATTCCGGTGATTTTAGGAATCGCTGAACAAGCTACTGCTGAGGCTATAAAGATTGCTCAAAAGGCCGAGACCTTAGGTGCAAATGGACTCATGATTTTACCTCCCATGCGGTATAAAGCCGATGATCGGGAAACGGTGGTTTTTTTCACCACCATAGCCAATAGTGTTCAACTCCCAATTATGGTTTATAATAATCCGGTCGATTATGGCAATCTGGTTACCTTGGATATGTTTGAACAATTGGCCGCTGTGCCCAATATTCAGGCTGTTAAAGAATCCACACGTGATTTGACGAATATTACCCGAATGATCAATCGTTTTGGCAACCGTTTCAAAATTTTAGGTGGTGTTGACACGATTACCACTGAAGCTTTATTGATGGGAGCCGATGGTATCGTTGCGGGCTTAGTGGATGCTTATCCAAGAGAAACGGTTGCGATATACGACTATATAAAAGCGGGGGAAGTGGAGAAAGCCTTGGAAATATTCCGTTGGTTTTTACCCTTGTTGGAATTGGATATCCGTCCTAAACTGGTTCAGTATATTAAATTGGCCGCCACAAAGGAGGGAATCAGTAATGAATATGTGCGGGCGCCGCGTCTGCCTTTAGTGGGTGAAGAGCGCGAACGTATCCTGAAAATTATTGCCGATAGCGAGGTGAGCAGACCAAATTTGGAAGTGAATGCATAGTGATTAGGTTGATAACATAAATCATGTATACAGAAACATCAAGAGAACAAGTTGAAGGTTTACTGCTTAAGGCAGAGCAAGCTATTCAACAGCTAAAAAAAAGGAGTATTGCAGATCGAGCGGCCCTCATGGATGCAATTGCTGCCAAAATAGAGGGGCTGGGAAGGGAATTGATTGCAACAGCCATGGAAGAGAGCCATCTTCCGGAAGCACGTCTGGTTGGCGAAAAAGCCCGGACCATTTTTCAATGGAGAAGTTATGCTGATCATATCAGGAATGGCATTTGTTTTGAGGCAAGAATCGATACAGCGATTCCAGACAAAACCCCACCTAAACCTGATTTGCGAAAAATTAAGGTAGGGCTTGGTCCGGTGGTTGTTTTTGGTGCCAGTAATTTCCCTTTTGCTTTTTCAACGGCCGGTGGCGATACGGCCAGTGCGCTAGCCGCAGGTTGTTCGGTGATCGTGAAAGCGCATCCAGGACATCCAAAGACATCGACCCTCATGGCGCAGGCTATTGCGGAGGCAATCCAAGAGGAAGGTTGGCACGAAGGTGTTTTTTCGCATGTTTATGGTCATTCAAATGAGTCGGGAGCCTATTTGGTTCAACATCCGCTCGTCAAATCGGTCGCTTTTACCGGATCCTATGGAGGGGGTAAAGCATTGTTTGATTTAGCCGATAAGCGCAAGGAGCCAATACCGGTATTCGCTGAAATGGGCAGTATCAATCCAATTTTCGCACTGCCGGATAAGCTAGCAGCCGATCCACGAGGGCTGGCAAGTCAATATTTCGCTTCGCTGACGCTTGGCGTCGGACAGTTCTGTACCAATCCAGGGGTGTTTATAGCCATTAAGGGAAAAGATCTAGCCGTGTTCAAAGCAGCCTTGCAAAATGAAGTTGCCAGTTGCCCTCCTGCAACGATGCTTCACGATGGTATAGCGAAGGCTTACCATACGATGAGCAAAAAGGTATTGTCCCAACCAGCTGTTCGTCTCCTGGGAAAAGCAGATCAATCTGCTACAGAAGGCCAAGGTATGGCTTTACTGGCTGAAGCGGAGGCAAAAAGTATATTGGCGAATGAGCATTTATTGGAAGAGGTATTCGGCCCTTTCGGTTTAATCGTCACTTGTGAAAACGAAGACGAGATGCTAATGCTTGCTCGCCAGCTGAAAGGACAGCTAAGCATCACGATTGCTTCCACTGATGCCGATGCGGCTAAACATACCGAGTTAATAGGTTTATTACAAGATAAGTGTGGCCGTTTATTATTTAATGGAATGCCCACAGGCGTAGAAGTCTGCCTCGCCATGCAACATGGTGGCCCCTTTCCGGCAACTACCGATGCACGATTTACATCTGTGGGAGCAGATGCTATACAACGTTTCTTACGCCCCCTGTCGTTCCAAAATTGGCCCGATGCGCTATTGCCCGATGCCTTAAAGGATGCTAATCCACTTGGTATCTACCGCACGGTGAATAATGTGTTGACTAAGGAGGCTGTAGGCAGTAAGCTGTAGGCTATAAGCAATAGGCGATAAGCTTAAAAAACGATTAGCGACGATGAGAAAAACTTTTTTCTGTATAGATGCCCATACCTGTGGTTGCCCGGTACGACTCGTGGCGGGTGGCGGACCACTATTGGAAGGGAACTCCATGATGGAACGGCGTTTGCATTTCATGAAGGAATACGACTGGATTCGAAAAGGACTGATGTTTGAACCGCGAGGGCATGATATGATGAGTGGGAGTATTCTTTATCCACCATGCGACCCAGCAAATGATATAGGGGTGCTATATATCGAAACCAGCGGTTGCTTACCGATGTGCGGGCATGGCACTATCGGTACGGTAACCATCGCCATTGAAGAAGGATTGGTAGAGCCGAAAGTACCTGGTAAACTACGTCTCGAAACACCGGCAGGCCTCGTTTTAATTGATTATAAGCAGGAAGGCAAACGGGTTAAGGCAGTGAAGCTAACCAATGTAAAGTCTTTTTTATATGCTGAAGGGTTGGAAGTGGTATGTCCTGATTTAGGACGTATGTACGTAGATGTTTCCTTTGGTGGCAATTTCTATGGGATTATAGATCCGCAGGAAAATTTTGAAGATATCAGCCGGTTTTCAGCAAGCCAACTGATCCATTATGGTAAGCTCATCCGGAAATTGTTAAATGATAACTATTCCTTTATTCATCCCGAAAATGAGCATATTTTCGGTCTAAGTCATATTCAATGGACAGGCAGTCCTTTAAATCCTGCCTCAAGTGGGCGTAATGCGGTGCTCGTAGGCGAGAACGCATTGGATAGATCACCCTGTGGTACGGGCACTTCCGCTCGGATGGCGCAATGGTATGCTAAAGGTAAGCTAAAAAGAGACGATCAGTTTATACAGGAAAGTTATATCGGTTCTACCTTTATCGGAACTATCGAGGAAGAAACAACCGTTAATGGAAAACCGGCTATCATACCCGGAATAGAAGGATGGGCATTAATTACGGGATATAACCATATCATTATCGACGATGAAGACCCTTATGCGTTTGGTTTTCAGGTGGTTTGAAGGCAATAGGCAATAGGCTTAGAGCGTAATGCGGATTTAAAAGCAGAAAGTGAAAAGCAAAAGGACATAAGATACAAGTAGCAAGACACAAGACTAATTTTTAGTGAAAAAAAGCGAAAAGCACAAAGAAGGGCTCCTAGAAATATCTTAATACATGCTACTGATGTCTTGATACTTAAAAATAATAAGCTTTACCGATACGAACAACCAATAACGAATAACTACTTACTAGCATATGAATCAAGAAAATAAAGGAAGCGTACTGATTATAGGCGGCGGTATTGCAGGGCTGTGTTCAGCTTATTATTTAGTAAACGATGGCTGGAAGGTGACGCTTTTGGATCGCGGTGATTTAAAAGATAACTGCTCGTATGGTAATGCGGGGATGTTAGTGCCCAGTCATTTTACCCCGCTTGCAGCACCCGGTATAGTAGCACAGGGGATCAAGTGGATGTTTAACAGCAGGAGTCCATTTTACGTAAAACCAAGTTTGAGTACTAAACTGGTCTCGTGGGGATTAAAATTCATGAAGCACGCTAATGCTAGCCATGTTCAACTGTCTGCACCAAGCATTCGTGACCTTAACCTGCTGAGTAGTGCGCTGTATGACGAAATGGTGAAAAGGGATGATTTTGCCTTCGAATTGCAGCATAAAGGAATTCTGATGCTGTACAAAACCGAGAAAATGGCTGAAGAGGAAATCCATTTAGCCGAAACGGCGAAATCATTAGGCCTGGACGTAGCAGCTTTGTCAAAGGAGCAAGTGCAACAACTGGAACCCCATGCTCGGCTGGATGTACTGGGCGCAGTGCATTATCGTTGCGATGGTCATTTGTATCCTCAGGCGCTCATGACGCAGTTAATCGCCTATGTGCGACAAAAGGGTGTTTTTATCCACGAACACACTGCGGTAACCGGTTTTGAATCCAGTCAGGGTAGTTTGCGAGCTGTTCTTGCAGGAAGCAAAAAATTCGCAGCAGACAAATTTGTGCTAACTGGAGGCGCTTGGCTGCCTGAAATTGCGAAAAAGGCAGGACTTAACATACCTTTGATGCCGGGAAAAGGTTATTCTTTTATGTATAAACCAGGAGAGCACACCCTAATGCACCCTTCATTATTATTGGAAGCCCGAGTGGCTGTAACACCCATGAATGGGCATATACGCTTTGGTGGAACCATGGAGCTGGCCGCGTTGAACAAGGTCATCCATATGAACCGCGTACAGGGTATTGTAGACGCTATTCCACGATATTATCCAGAGTTAAGGGTGCCCATGCCGGAGAAAAAGAATGTATGGTTTGGTTTTAGACCTTGTTCGCCCGATGGTTTACCTTATCTGGGCTATAGTAGACGATTGAAAAATTTAGTTATTGCTGGGGGAGGAGGAATGATGGGACTGAGTTTAGGTCCGGCGTTTGGGAAAGTGGTAAGCGATCTTCTCGGCGAGCGGCAGCCGTTAACAGCCATTAGCCTATTTAATCCCAACAGATTTGCGTAAAATGCTCCCCAACAAAAAAGCCTAACTTAATGACTAAGCTAGGCTTCTTTAATCCAAGAAGCTTTTCTTATTTAGCATTTTTCTTCGCCGTAACTTCATTACGGATATCTTGAGCTAAAGCTTTGGTTTTTTGCAAAGCACCTCTTAATCTAGTGCCGGCAGCTTTGTTTCCTTTTTCGTAAAATGCAACAGCATCCTTTTCAGCCGAAGCGATCAATTCTTTTAGTTCAGAGAATTTTGATGACATAATGTTCTATTTTAATGGGTTTATAAAAAATATTGAGTTAATGAATTGCTAAACTAATTCTTTTTTAAATTGTTACCAAGCTTTTTCCTTTATTATTTGACGGTTAATGCATTTTTTAACGCATTAACTGGTGCAGAACCGGCATTGTCGCTTGAAAATAGCTCTTTGGTGTCTACTTCACCACCGTAAAAATTACGGTTAGCCGTTTGATCAAAAGCAATATTCGAGCCATTAATGCTTATTCCTGCAAATAAGCCCTTACTGCGAGAATAAGAATAAACTTCTGCTTCTAGCTTGTAATCCGTATGGGCACTTGTACTTCTACCTACGGGGCCTGCCGCTGCTGCCAAGTCGCCACCAATGGTGAAGTCGCCGCTTTTCGCCTCAGTAAGTGCTGTTTTATGTTTAAATAATAAAACCAGATCAACGGCCTGTACCCCAATCTGAAAACCAATGCTTCCACCCGTCAGCGTTACAAATACAGGATCACTCCATTTACCTGAGGCCAATTTAACCATGGCCAAGCCTTTACCTCGTTTCCCTCCAATGCCAAAACCCGCATTGATCATCTTAGGAATGATCACAATACCTTCCGCTTGCTCCATCAGGCTTAAGGGGATACTTTCCTTCATCTTGCCGAAATCTTCAAAAACAGCAGTCGCTTTTTCGATGCGTTCGGTCTCCTTATCGTCTACCCTAGCTGCACCCAATAGTAGCACTAAACATAGTGCTAATGGAGCAAATAACCAGCCTCTTTTCGTATTCATGTAATTTGTTAACGTTGCTTTAGATGAAATAGTGTTTTAAATTCCTTTTTTAATTGAATTTTTTAAGTGGTCTTTTTACTTAACACTAGTTGAATGTATATTTAAAGCCAATACTGAAACGTCCACCTTCAAAATCGGAGTGATTGGTTAAATTCCACCATGGTTTCCAATCAAAATGAAAGGCTAGCGGTGCAGAAGGGATTTTATATTCCAAACCTAGTGCAGGACGGATAGCCACATAGGTTTTATCGCCACCATATGGATGATCCACAAAACTTAATTGCGGCCCGACACCAACGTACCAATCCAATCCGCGGGCACCTTGGATGGGTGCATTATACGAATAATCTGCACCTAATACCACGACGTGGTCAGCAAATAATACCTGTACATTGCCGGCGTCCTTTCTGCTAAAAAAATGTTTCAGTTGAGGACCCACATAGGTATCTCCGTTACCTACGTCAATACCGAGACCTAATGCTGTCTTGTATTGTGCATGAACCTGTTGAGTAGCTACGGTAAATAGAAAAACGGTTAAAATGTAAAGAAATAATTTTTTCATTTGTAAATTTGTTCATTAAATAATCTGTAATTTAAGCTCCCTCGAGCAAATATCTTGCCAGCATTATCCTACCTCAGACAAACAGCGTGTTAAATGTGTACACGTATCTTGATGCCAATAAGGTCGCCTCCAAAATTTACATCATGCAGTGGGAGGCACGTAACAAAAAACAAGAAAGTAACCTAAAAAGGTTCTTCCATTAAAAAATGGTTAAATCGCTATTAAATCGTATCTTTACCCCAGGTTTAGGTTGATAGCCCCGCTGGTACTTCCCAAAGGTACGGAATGGCGGGGCTTCGTAATTATTGTAGATGAAGGGGGGTACCTTTCGCGTCTATACTATTTTCGATCAGTATATTTTCGTTTTGCCCCCCATCGACCAAGCTTTTTCCTATTGTTTCTACATAGGTGTTTTTGATCAAAATGTTGCTGCATTTTTCAAGTATTGCACCAGTATTTAGTTGATCGTCTATACTTTTCACTCCCACGCGATCGATGCTAATATTTTGGCATTGACGATATATTTGTACGGCACCGGCGGCTTTCCATAACTGTACTGAATCTACCTGTACTGCTTCGCAGCTATCAAAATGTAGGAGTGCCGGTTGAGATGACCGTGCTTGGTCAATCAATCCTTGCTTCTTTTGTGCGAAAAGATTTTTGATCAGGTCCTTTCCATTTCCCTCAATAACGCCTTTACCGGAAATACCGATATTGTTTTCATGCTTGGCGAAAACTAAAGCTCGTGGCTTACCGTCAACCATATAATCATAAATAGAGGTGCTACCCACTAAGATTGCACCTTCCATCAATTTTAGGCTTACATTTGATTTTAATTGGATACTACCCGTAAGGTATCGGCCAACGTAGAATACCAAGCGCCCACCACCTTGTTCGCTGATGTAATCAATTGCCTTTTGGATTGCTCGGGTGTTCAAGGTCGTGCCGTTGGATTTAATACCAAACATAGAGGCTTTATAGTCTGTGCAAAATACCTGAAGGGGTAGACATATAACCCCCAATAACACGATGGTTCTTAGTACTGGTTTCATGGGTATGGGTTTTTATTGTTGGATATGTTCTGATTGATGGACGAATAGTTGTTTTTTTCCTTGGGCATCCGGCTCTTTGTAGTTTACCTTATTAAAGGAGGCACCATCAACATGATCGAGTACGACGGCTGGACGATAATCTTTTTCGCGGCAATGCAATTGTACGTTATCCAAATGGATACCCTTCGCATACCGGATATAAAAAGCCCAAGCGGGAAGCTCCTTAAATTGGGAAAATTCCGGATACTTATCAGCCATCAGCGGGATGCTATCTAAGTCGGCATCGGTAAGTCCAACTTTGGCATAAAAAGGATTTCCACCACCCGGGTAGCTAATGGTTATATTTTTGAGGTAAACGTCCTGAATGGGATATTCGGGTAGGCCCACAATGCTGGCCGGAGAAATATTTCGCGGAAGATCTTCCACCGGGCCCTCGTAATTATAACCTGCATCGGGCTTGTCTGCCGGTACTTCCGCATGCACATTGGAAATGTAAATGCCTTTCATGCTTGGGTGCTTATCGCCGCTCCAACGGTTTCCGATACGTAAATACAGGACATTACCGGTGTTTTTGACGGTAACACCGTCGACTACAATATTTTCAATAAGGGCGCCATCTACCGCCGCAAAGGTAATAGCTGATCGATAGGTATCAAATACCGTCAAGTTACTCACTTTAAAATTGCGAAAACCTCCACGCGATACCGTTCCGAATTTGAGTCCATTGGCGCTGGATCGTGCGGTGCAGTTATCGACGGTAACGTTTTGGCAAATCTTACTGGCATCATGTGATTTGAAACAGATGGCGTCGTCTGCTGCATCGAAATAGGAGTTCTTGATCGTTACCTGATCACAGTCAACCACATCAATGCCGTCATTGTTCCAATACGACTTGCTATCGACCTTAATATGGTCAACGTTAAGTCGGACACATTGATCATAGGTTTGGTTCCAGCTACCGGGATCTTTGAGTGTAATGCCATGAATTGTAACGTCGTTACACTCCCTAAAGTAAATGTTCAGGGGGCGCATGGTCTCATTCGCGCGATCGTATTTTAGCGGATCATGAATTAATCCGCTATGGACGTAATCGATAACCCGATTGGCTACGGTAAAGCCGCGACCATCTATCATCCCCTCACCCGTGATGCCGATATGGTCTTGCTTATAAGCGAAGAGTAATGCAGTCCAACCAATCACAGGGTCTTTGATGTAATCAAAGGGTTGAGTAGAGCCCAATAAGATGGCATTTTTTTCTAAATGTAAGGTTACATTTGATTTTAGATAAACCGTACCGCTGACATAGCTTCCCGCATCGAAGATTAATCGGCCTCCGCCCTTGTGATGAATAAAGTCGATAGCGTATTGAATGATGGCTGTGTTTACCGATATGCCGTCTGGTTTTGCACCAAAATCGGTTACTTTATAATCAGCGCCTAAGCAAAAGCGCAGGCTTAGGAAGCTACAAAGCAGGTATAAAATATAGTGTTTCATCATGTTCTTAAGGTTTAAAAAAGGGTGACGGGCCCGATTAGCCCCATGGAGATATTGGGTTGTGGTACACGTTTGCCATTGGTCCAGTACTGTGCCACTGGATTATCCTGAAGTGATTTCATATAATTGCCCATGGTCGTAATTACCCGTATCTCCAATTGATTTTCACCTTTTGTCAGTAAGGAATTTATCGTGTACGCATGTCGGCCATACCACCGGACACCGGCATCTTTTCCGTTCACAAAGACCTGGGATATACCGTATACCTTACCTAAGTCGATGTAAGAAGGCCGATAGTCATTAACAGTAAAGGTATTTCGGTAATGCACTGTCCCCGCAAAAGAAATGAAATCCGGTAAGTCCTTTAAATCTGTTGGTTGCTCAAGAACGATGTCTTGTGTCTTTCCATCAATACCTTGGAAAGTGAGTTGCCAGGAACCATTAAAGGCTAATTTATCCGATGTAGCAGGAGGTAATTCTTGAAATAGGGGAGCTTTATGGCGCCCATTTTTTTCATAAACGAAAATCCGTAGGTCGGCAGGAGCTAATGTGAGATTGATTTGTCGATCGTTTTCCAATCGATAAACCATTCCAGTTGTCGCATCCCAATAATATCCTTTTTTCTGCTGATAGATTTCTGGGTGGGGTGTAAAGGAGATGTTATAGCTATTTTCGTAGCTAGAATTAATCAAGAACAGTACTTCCATGCTATCGTTATGGTAGCGTACTTGTGTGACAAAAGGATTACCGCCTACCAAATCTACATAAGGGGTTAATTGATAGTCTGCTTGCAAACGTTGATACCATTCGCCAAAGTTTGCTTCTGGCTTTTTCTGGAAAATGTACTGGTTGGTATGCTTTTTAATTTCACTCATGGTTTGTTGCACCACCTGGTTGTTTGCTTGAGCGTCAGTCAATCCTAGCGATTGATGCGGTTCGGTTTCTATACAGAAAATTCTTCCTCCAGCCTGAACAAAGCGCAATAATTGCTGCACCGTTTGGGGGGATAAGCTTTCTACCTGCACCAAAAACAGGCTATGGTATTTGCGAGGACCATACTGCATATAACCATCTTTCATGGTGGCTTGATCAATAATATGATCGGATACATAATCGCAAGCGTTTCCGTGCTGATTCATTGCTTCCCAAATGAGCGAGAGGTAAGTTGGATAGGTTAACGAAGGAAAGGGTTCATTTTGCGCACCATATTTAGTCCACATATCATAAATGGGCGGTAAAATAGCGATATCAGCAAACATGTCCACTTGCTGTAATAATGCGGATATACGGCCTTTATATGTATTAAGCAGTTTGAACCACGGCCAGTACGTATTCCGTTCATTCATGAAATTGCCATAGCGGATCCAACCGGGAAAAGGTGCCTGAGGTGGAGAATAGTTAAAACCATGATAAATGGAATGGGTAATACCGGAGATAAAACTTTGATCAGAACATAGTTTAATCATTTGAAGGGTGGCGTTGAATACCATATCGGTATTGGTACATTCTTCACAGCTGATCCAGCGTTTGCCTTGTAAGTGGGCGGCCGATGATACAAATTTATTTACCATGGTATACCCTCTACCGATCCGGTAATCGTTTTCGGGCATCTCTTGTCCGACACCATATTTGATCCAAGTTTCCCCTTCAGGGATATCCATATTCAAGCTTCCTTCTAAAGGGTGGTAGCCTCTTCCATAGGATTGAACGCGTGATTTCATGCCATTGCGCTTGCACCATTCTTGGAAGGTTTCAATAAACCGCTCGCGCATGAGCTCCGTCTTCGTGAGGTCAAAATCAAAGCGTACGCGGTCAACGGTATGCTGGAAGTTTGCTTCAAAGGTCACGCCGTAGGCATAATCGAATACATTACCCATACCGCCAATTTTAAATAGGATAAAAGGAAGGTAGGGCATGAGGTCGTAACCCCTGCGTTTTTGAAATTCTTCAGCCATATCCATACACCAATTGGCCCCTTCTAGTTCCATGCTATCAGTAAACAAAGCCCTTACTCTGCCTTTTAATGGACCGATACGCTGTTGGATGGTATCCGTCATGTGATTGAGGTATTTCGCTACGGCGGCTTTATTGAAATGGTTCAATACCTGTCCGTTAGCACCGGGGGCACCATTAATGACCTCCAAAAAAGCATGTGTTTTTACCAATGCATACAGCGCGTATTTTCCTTTCGGGATTTCTGTTTTGATGAATCCCGAAGGAATTTGATCGGAAAGGTCGACCACCT
This sequence comes from Olivibacter ginsenosidimutans, assembly GCF_039542865.1. Classification (NCBI taxonomy): domain Bacteria; kingdom Pseudomonadati; phylum Bacteroidota; class Sphingobacteriia; order Sphingobacteriales; family Sphingobacteriaceae; genus Olivibacter; species Olivibacter ginsenosidimutans. The sequence continues at coordinate 365,798 of NZ_BAABIQ010000043.1, forward strand.
GTTCCAGGCTATGCATCCCTTCAGGAACGAGGCACACCCGGAATACTTCCAATTTTCGGTGGGCAAACGGACTGGTAACGGCAGGATCGGCTTCCTTTAGAAAGTCAAATAGAGGGGCTTCGAAAGTCATTGCTCCTTCTACCTTCTTAACCGCTAAGGTTACCACTTGTGCAATTTCTTCTCCTTCCAGGTATTCTGCTCCGAAGGGCCATCCAGAACCTACAATCAAATCACAGGTCAGGCCTAATTGATGGGCTTCTTTTAACGTAAAATCTAACAGGTCGATCCATTCATTGCTTAACCACTGGAGCGAAGGGATTCCCATATCGTCTGTACGCTGCGGAAATTTAATGGGGTTAATTTCAACACCACCTATTTCAGCCTCTTTTAGCAGTCGTAATTCCCGTGCTAATTCCGTTTTTTCTATCTTATCTCCATTCCACCACCACCTAACGTAAGGATGGTAAAAAAGCGGCGGTGATTGGAATAAGCGATAGGCTGCGTCTGCTTGTGGTTGCGCTAACGACGGATAAGCGCGGAACAATAGGGTACTTGCAGATAATAAGGTGCTTTTTTCTAGGAAGGATCTTCTATTCATCATGATATCGGTTTTGTAAAAGGTTTTTTATCCAAAGATTGAGTCGCCATTGTTCCTGCAGAGGATCAAGTGCACGACCGGCCACGCTTAGATAGGGTGGCGGACCAAACTCTGGGGTTATGGTACAAAAAGTTTTCTGCAAGGAAGTCATATGCGCTATCCACATGTCCCATATTTGGAGGTGATGATCTAGCGCTTCCCGATACTCGTCAAAAGCGGGATCTATCACCTGAGGGCCTTCGGTATGGCCCACGCGAGCATGGATGTGTCGGGCATGTTTAACCGCCAGTTGCACCGTTTCTTGTTGATCCAGCAGGTAACTTTCAGATACACAATACCAATGCGAGATGTCGAGTGTAAGGCACAATGCTTGATGTTGTCGTAGTACAGCCCCGGTTATATGGGCGGCGTAGCTCCACTTGTTACGATGCGTTTCTTGGTAAATCGCAATGTTGTGCTTGTCTTGCATATCCGTACAAACTTGAATGCAAGCCTCGATTTCCGGTATGGAGAAGAACTCTCGACCAGTTTGGATACTTAGAAACAAGGGACTTTTAATCGCTGCCAATGTACCAAGCAAGATATCCAAATCTTGCTGTAAATGGAAGAGATAATCATCAAATCCTGTAAACGGTCGGGCTATCTCCATGACAATGGCATGTTCCAATTGATAGCGTACCAACAAGTCACTTACCTGTTCTATTTCCGGTTTTCCTCCTTGCGGAAACCATTCTATACCGGCATAGCCAGCGTCTTTAACCTGCGCAAGAAAATCTTCCCACGCTAAGCTTTCAAAACCCCAGCGTGGGCATAAAAATTTTATTTCCACATTTAAGTTTATTGATGGTAAATAAGCGGATTCTGTTCATCATTCTGTAATAAATCGCCTACTTTTAGTGTCTTCAAATAAGCTTCCGGCAGAATATTCGGCTCGCCGTTAAAGATATTCCCATCGGGCATATACGCGCAAGTCATGGCTCGCCTATAGCCATTCGTCATATTGGGGCCCGCTCCATGGATGGTTAAGCCATTATGGAAAGAACAACCACCTGCTTTTAATTTAGAAGGAATGGCGCGGGTATTGCGAAACTGTGGGTAAACCTCGAAGATACCGTCCATATTTTTTCCAATTCCTTTATTTTCAAAGGTCGTTTCTTTAAAAGAACCCGGAATAAAATAAAGGCAACCATTTTCGAGTGTAGCATCGTCTAATGCGACCCATATCGACAATGCACGCCGATCGGAAAAAGACCAAAACGGCGTGTCTAGATGCCAAGATGTTGGATTGGCCCAGGGTTTTTTAAATAATGCCTGATCATGCCATATGCGGATACCCTCCGCTCCCGATAGCGTTGCTGCCATTTTACCAATGCGTTCGTCGAACATGATTTTTTTTACTTTTTCATTGGTCTGCCATAAATTAAGCAATTGGTCAAAGACCTTTGAAAAATATTCGGCATCTTCGTTGATTCCGTCGTCCATCCCTACTTTAATCTGTTGTCCGGGAATTTTTATACCATTACGTTCAGCAATTGCTTCGGTAACGGCAACACGCCATTCTTGGAGTTCTTCGGGATTTAAAAAATCTTCAATAATTAAGAAGCCATCCCGTTGATAGGATTCAATTTGTTGCTGTGAAAGTGCTGTGTTCATATCTATATTAGTTGTTTTGTGCTATAAATTAATAACCGGGATTTTGTGTAAGTGACGTATTAAGATCCCGTTCTCGTTGGGGAATAGGATATAATAAACGATTTTGCGTCACATTATAGGTTTGTGGTAAGAGGTAGGAATGACGGGCTTTAGCCGCTGTTCCATAAGCCGTCATTACTGGGATAGCCTGATCCGTGCGTATTAAATCTTGGTAACGTTTATTTTCAAAAGCCAGCTCCAGGCGGCGTTCATTGGCAATAAGAGTACGGAGTTGATTGGCGTCTGTAGTGGTTATTTGTCCCTTTCCAGCACCAAAAGCACGGGTACGTACGCGGTTCAATGGCTCTAAAGCCTCCGTAGAGCGGCCCGTTTCATTTAAACATTCCGCTAAAAGGAGCAAGGCATCGCTAAAGCGGTATAAAGGCCAGTTCTGGTCCGTGTTTTTATAAATAGAACCATAGGGAGGGTAATAATATTTTTTGCAAAACCAGCGGATTTCCGTATGGGCGGGCGGGGTGTAACCGACCACTGTGCTGACCACCTTTGTAGGCTCGAAATCGGTATTCTCATCCAATGTGCCTTCAATAACTCCAATGGAAGCGTCTAAACGGGTATCTCCTGCTTCAAACAGTTGATAAAGGTCCGGAGTAGGTACATTCCATCCTCCAATGGTATTGTTGAAATTGACGCCCATAATGACTTGCGTATTTGGAGTGAGTGGTGTAAAGCGGTACGGAAAATTACTTTCCTGTAAATCGGTAGGGCTTCCGGATTTATATTGGATATCAAAAATCATTTCCTTATTGCCGTTTTTGTTGGCAGGATTGAAAACATCCCTGAAATTGGGCAATAAGGCATAGCCCATGGTACTGATGTTTTGCAGTAAAGGCAACGCTTTATCGTATTGTTTGCGTTGCATGTATACCGCTGCTAGTTCCATGCTTGCGGTGCCTTTGGTTACCTTACCTGTTTGTTCAGCAGAAAAATTCGGCTCAGACAGTAGGTTAATGGCATCGGTAAGATCCGTAATAATCTGATTATACACACTATCGGCAGACGATCGGGGCAAATAGGCGGCACTACTTGTGGTGACTTCATGTAGGTAAAGTGGAACATCGCCGAAATTTTTGACTAGGTCAAAGTAATAATGACCTCGCAACGCCTTCGCTTCACCACTTACCTGGTTTTTTACGGCATCACTCATGGTAAACGTAATCGTATTGAGCCTGTCTAGAATAATATTGGTGCGTGAAATCCCATTATAATCCGCTTGGTAACGATTCAAGGTAATTACATTATCGGTCAGATCTAAATAGTTCGTCAAGTTTTCGGCCGTCTGATTGCCGCGATCTTTCGCGTAATAAAAATATTCTGCATTATCTGCCCGCATTTCATCCATAAAATAGGCATTGTTGGCTACATCTCTCAGCGGTACATAGGCACCAACAACGGCTTGTTGGAAATCCGTTTCAGAGGCATAGAAGTTTCCCTCATTAAGGCTTCCTTCGGGATATTTGGTTAAAAAATCCTTACTACAGGAACTGATAATCAGTCCGCCAATGAGTATGATATATCGATTGATATTCTTTTTCATCTGTTTATTTTTTTATGTTTTGATGATCAGATGGAACCTTTAATGTTTAAAATATGCATTTCTCTGAATGTTTAATGCTTATTTTAAGCCTATCGGGTTCATGATTAATGCTTTAAGTTAGAAACTGATATTAGCACCCAGCATAAATGTTCGAGGCACTGGATAGGTACTTAAATCTTGTCCGAAAACACCTATGGCATCGTCTCTACCTATGCTAGCCTCCGGATTTTGTCCTTTATATTTGGTAAACACAAAAGCTTGCTGTACACTGGTATAGATACGGGCCGATTGGATATATTTAAAAGCTTTGGGTTTCCATGTGTAACCTAGGGCAATATTTTTAACTGTAAAGAAGTCGCCTTTAGATAACCAAGTCGTATTCGCTAAACGATACAGTTCCGTGGTGTTGCTTCGAGTACTTGGCACCAGGCCATTACCGGGGTTTGATTCAGACCGCCAGACGTTAGCCATATCTTTGGTCAGGTTCATCACTCCATCTAAATTGGTGAGGTCGGCACGTGCCACATTCATAACCAAGTTACCACCTTGTCCGGCGCAGATGATGTTCAAGTCAAAGTTTTTGTAACGGAAGGTATTGGTGATCCCGTAAATGTATTTCGGATTGGGATTGCCAATCAAGGTACGGTCATTAGGGTCAATTACCTGATCTCCGTTAACGTCTTTCATACGGACAGAGCCTACCACGGATGTAGCGGATTTAGGTTGGCTATCAAACTCCTGTTGATTCATGTAAACCCCATCGAACACATAACCGTAGAACTCGCCGATATGGTGACCAACCACCGAGCGGTTGTAGCCAGAGTAAGTACCTCCTCCACCAATATAGGGTGTATTAGGTGGCAACTCCAACACCCTATTATCGTTGAATGAGATATTTAGGTTCGTTTCCCATTCAAAAGAACCGGTAAGGTTGCGCGAGGTCACTTGAAATTCATGGCCCCAGATTTTAAATTTACCTACATTGAGATAGGTGCTACCATATCCTGAGCCATAAGGGATGGAAGTAGGATAAAGCATGCCATCGGTGATTTTGTTGTAAAAATCGTAATTAAACGAAATACGATCCTGAAAGAGGTTCAGGTCTAAACCGCCGTCCACTTGGTCTGAAACTTCCCACGTTAGGTCCGCATTACCCAAGGTTGTTGTTGCGAATCCTGGTGTAAGTGTTCCTCCAAAAATATAATTAGAGGCCGTGATATTGGATACCTGTTGGTAATTACCAATGTTAAAATTACCCGTCCTACCATAGCTGCCTCGGATTTTTAAGAAACTGAGGACATTGTTTTTCGGAAAAAAGGCTTCATCGCTGATCACCCAACCTGCCGAAACGGAGGGGAAAGTACCGTATTTGTGATTGAGGCCAAAACGGGAAGAACCATCATTTCGTATCGTTGCATTCAGCAGATACCGGCCTTTATAACTGTAGTTAGCACTCCCAAAAAAAGAGGCCAGGGTCCATTCGTCATGGTTTGTGCTTCCACTAGTAGATCCTGCTCCTACAATCCAGGGAATGCCGTCACCAGCAAAGTTGGTGCCATTGATGCTACGAAAATTACGCGACCATTTTTGGGCACTATAACCGGCCATTAAATCTAAAGCATGATCACCTAAGTGCAGGCTGTAGTTCAAGGTGTTTTCATTCAACCAGGACACGTAGTTATAGGAACTATGCGTGGCACTGGTAGCAGAAGCTGGCCTTGGTAGAGCTGTTGCACCTAATCCGATGCCAAACATAGTGCCGAAAAACTGGTTGTAATCTTGTGTACCAAGGTCGGTATTGATGGTCGTTTTAAAGCGCAAATTCTTTAGTAGTTCCAGTTCAGCATAGAGATTGCCGAGTAAGCGAAAGGTGTTTTGCTTCCCGTTAAGCTCTTCCAATTGCTGCACGGGGTTGTTGAGGCCAAGCATGCCAAAAGAGCTTACCCGACTGTTGAAGGAACCATCTGCCTGATAAATGGGAATGAGCGGTGAAGCGGCTGTGGCATTAGCGATAATTTGCCGGTTGCCATCGGTATAGGCCATTGTATTAAGATCTTGTTGATAAGAAGGAGCCAAGTTTAAGCCGATTTTGATCCGATCTGTAGGACGGTATTCATTATTGGTACGAAACGAATAGCGATTCATACCGGTATTGCGGAGCACACCATCCTGATTAAAGAAGGTTAGTGTGGAACTGGAAGATACTTTTTCGGTACCGGCAGATAAATTGACCGAATAATTCTGCATGGGGGCGGTGCGGAGAATAGCATCATACCAATCGGTACCTTCACCATATTGGTCTGGATTGGCATATACACTTGGAATGGTATCGGTAGGATCTTCGTACGTTTTTTTATCTTCATAAAATCCCTTCATAAAGGTCGCAAATTCGCGGGCATTCATCAGGTCAGGGCGACCGCGCTGCGGAACAGTCTGCCAACCGGTATAGACATCCAATGACACTTGGGTACTACCTAGTTTGGCATGCTTGGTGGTAATTAAGATGACCCCATTAGCTGCCCTAGAACCATAGAGTGCTGCCGCTGATGCATCTTTTAGTACACTGATCGATTCAATATCCGAAGGGTTGATTAAACTCATGCCACCGTTTCTAGAGTCATTTCCAGTAAGCGGTTGGCCATCCACCACAATAAGGGGTTGGAAGCCAGAAGACAGGGAGGCTGCGCCGCGGACGCGGAAGTCAATACCCTGACCGGGTCGGCCATTCGTTTGTGATGCCTGTAGTCCTGGGATTTTGCCCTGAAGTTTTTGTCCCAATTCGGAAGCAGGAACGTCTTTAGTGGTTGAAAGGTTAAGGTTAGCAACGGCTGTTGTTAAATCACGGGCTTTTCGCGTGCCATAACTTACTACGACCACTTCATCCAAGTTTCCGCCGCCAGCAGTAAGGGTAATATGCAAGGGCTGGGTGTTTTGTACATTAACTTCCTTGGTATTATACCCAACACGGGAAATAATGAGTGTAGCTGGGAGTGGAATGGCAAGGCTAAATTGTCCTTTTGCATCGGTTGTGGTTCCCTTAAGTAGTCCTTTGACATTAATGGATGTCCCCGCAAGATCGTCGGTGGCATTGCTTAGCAAAACCTGTCCGTTTACGGTACTTGATTTTGCTTGTGCACGTACACGTTGTTGTGCCATCGTGAACAAGACAAGCAATACGATTAAACTTAATTGTTTCATGTTGATTAGTTTGTAAGGTTAATAGTGTTAATACGCTACGGTTAATAGGTCCGCTCCTATTGGTTAAGCCACGTCATTGCTGAAAATTTTGTTCGTATTGTTTTCATAATTGTTTAGTTTTTAGGATGGCCGTTTCATTAGGGCTATCACTCAAAAGTAGCTGCCTTTGGGAGAAGCTTGCTTATACAAATTAGTTTTTCATTTGTACTTTTTGGCATTTTTATCGATTTATTATTTAAATTTGATAGTATGCTACCTAGTTTTTACCAGTTCTTGTCTGTATGAAGAGTTTTCATAAATATCTTTCTATTAGTGAGGTAGAGGAGCAATGGGGATTATACATTACCACTGCCGGCTACTCTAAGGTGCTAGCAGGAGAAATTTATCCGATAGGAAGGGATCACCCTACGACTCATCGATTTACTTGGAATAAAGGGCGTATTCTGAATGATTACTATTTGGTATTTATATCGAAAGGAAGAGGGATTTTTGAAAGTGATCATATGCCGCAGATGGAAATCAGCGAAGGGCATTGTTTTTTTCTTTTCCCCGGAAGTTGGCATCGATATAAACCGCAGGTAGAATATGGATGGGAGGAATTTTGGGTCGGATTTAATGGCTATTATCCGCAAAGTCTCATGAAAGCCGATTTTTTTGACGGACGTAAACCATGCATCAACGTAGGTTTAGACGAGCATATCTTAAAAGAATTTAAAAAACTGATTGAGACGCTACAAGAAGGTGGGCCCGGCCATCACCAATTGATTTCTGGATATACCTTACAGTTGCTTTCGTTGGTATATCGTGCCTCTATTCCTAAAGCGGATACTGGAGAAGATGATCACACCTATATTTCCAAAGCAAAATTTTTATTGGAAGAAGCAATTGATGCAGATATTAAGATGACGCAAATAGCCGATAAACTTGCCGTGAGTTATTCCAAATTCCGAAAAGATTTTAAGCAGGTTACCGGAATGCCCCCGCATCAGTACCATTTGTTTATTCGGCTAAATCATGCAAAAGAGTTGCTGGAAACGAGTCACTTAACAATTAGTGAAATTGCCTTTCAAATGGGTTTTGAAAGCGTTTTTTATTTTTCTAAATTATTTAAGAAGAAGTATAAACTTTCTCCGCAACATTATCGGGATAAATACGTGCAAATGGTGTGATGTACATTATTTTTATGGGTTACGATTAACATGGAGATGAAATAACGAACAGGCGATGGGTTTACCTCGCTAGTAGTAATATTGTTCACAATCATATATATAAACCATACCACGCGATGAAGTTACCGAGTTTAGGTATTATGAATAGCATGCTGTTCATTAGTCTTCTTGTTTTATGCTTGGCTGATGTAGCCAAAGCAATCCCGCCACAACCGGAAGATAAAGACGCTGACTACCAATTGGTATGGTCAGACGAATTTGATAAAGATGGCGCGCCGAACCCTGAAAATTGGCAATTTGAGCAAGGCTTTGTACGAAATCAGGAGCTGCAATGGTATCAACGGGATAATGCTTGGTGCGAAGGTGGATTGCTTATCATCGAGGCTAGAAAAGAAGAGAAGGCTAACCCTAGCTACGAAAGAGGGAGTAAACAATGGGCTAAGCAACGTAAAAATATTACCTATACTTCCGCTTCTATCAACACATACCATCGGCATAGTTGGCAATACGGCCGTTTTGAGATGCGCGCACGAATAGATATTAGTGCCGGATTATGGCCTGCATTCTGGACATTGGGTGTAAATGGTCAATGGCCTTCCAATGGCGAAATTGATATTATGGAATACTATCAGGGTAAAATACTGGCTAATATAGCTTGTGGAACTTCCAAGCCTTATCAGGCCGAATGGTACAGCAAGACGAAAGCGGTAAGCGAATTAGGAGGTAAGGCTTGGGCGTCTCAATTCCATGTCTGGCGGATGGATTGGGATGAAGAATCGATTGCACTCTATGTGGATGATTTATTGCTAAACAAGGTTCCCCTTTCCGAGTTAATCAACAAAGATGGAAGTGACACGAATCCTTTTAAGCAAGCCCACTATATTTTATTGGATTTAGCCATGGGCGGTATGAACGGAGGAGATGTCGCCGGTACAACCTTTCCGAACCGCTATGAGATAGATTATGTACGTGTATATCAAAAAAAATAACTATTCAGAACAATTATATAACATGAAAATAATAAAAGGTTTACTTGCGCTATTGATCTGTTGTTTGCAAAATGGGTGTATGCTCATGGCACAACCTCAATCTTCTACCGTACGGCAAGATTGGTTACGGTATTTACAGCAAGTAGCCGAACCCGTAATGAAAAATCTGGCAGCCGATGAGTTGAAGCAGCAAATGACCGTTGATTTATCACCTAGTATCGATAATGCTGCCCAGCGTAGCAAAGTCGCTTATCTTGAAGCATTTGGTCGCACCCTCAGTGGCATTGCCCCTTGGCTAAATGCCGAAGGTGGTTCGGCAAAGGAGATTGCTTTACGTGATCAATACCGGCAATGGGTGCTTGCTGCTATTGCCCACGCTGTAGACCCGAAAGCCAAGGATTATTTGGTGTGGGAAGGAGGGCAACCTTTGGTAGACGCTTCCTTCTTTGCTTTGGGCTTAGTACGAGCACCTTGGATTTGGCATCATTTAAAGCAGGAAACCAAAGATCAGGTAGTAGCCGCGCTCTTAAAAACGAGAAATACAGTGCCGGGATACAATAACTGGATTTTGTTCTCAGGCATGATCGAAGCATTCTTTTGCAAATACGATTTGCCCTATGATGCGTTGCGTATTGAATATGGCATCCGGGAATTTTCAGAGCACTGGTATACGGGCGATGGCATGTTTTCTGATGGAATGAGTTTTCACCAAGATTATTACAATAGTTTTGTAATACAGCCCTATTTACAGACCATTTTGGATATCTTACAAACAAAAGGAAAACGTTACGATGCTTTCCGTACAAAATTGGATAAAATCAATAAGCGTTATGCCGAATTGCAGGAACGGAATATCAATATGGATGGTACATACCCCATAACCGGTCGGTCTATTGTGTATCGGGGTGGAGCTTTTCATCATTTAGCGGATATGGCCTTGCGCAAAAAATTGCCGGAAAGTTTAACACCGGCGCAGGTTCGGTGTGCACTGACAGCAGTCATCAAAAAGACAACAGAGGCGCCAAGCACATTTAACGCACAGGGATGGCTCAATATAGGTGTTTATGGAAAGCAGGAAACCATCGCTGACGCCTACATTACGACCGGAAGTTTATACCTGTGTAGTGCCATTTTGCTTCCTTTAGGTTTACCGGTTGATGATCCGTTTTGGAAAGATGCTGATGAACCGTGGACGGCTGTTAAGGTATGGAGGGGAATGAAGGTGTCAGGGGATCATGCTCTACCGCTTTAGTTAAATACCTATACGTGGGTTAATAATTATCCATCTTGGCAGTATACATGCTCCGTATACTAAACTGCCATTTTTCTTTTTTATCCCCTAAGAAATCCCAAATTACCCCCTCTTTTTGATGGATTTGACACGCCTTTTATGCTGGCAGCTTAATATCTTTGAAAACGAGCATAAGTCGAAATGAGAGAGGCCGTTATATCATGAAGCATAAACCAAACAAATGAACTTAAAATCGCTTACTTTTTTATTTTTGTGGATATTTGCATCCCTTAGTGGATGTGCACAGCAAGTCAAACACACCTTTAAAATCGGTAAAAATCAGTTTTTGCTGGATGGGAAGAACCTCCAGATCATCAGTGGCGAGATGCACTATGCCCGTATTCCGAGGCCTTATTGGCGCGATCGCCTAAAAAAGGCAAAAGCTATGGGGTTAAACGCCATTTGTACGTATATGTTCTGGAACGCGCATGAACCTAAACCGGGCCAATACAATTTTTCAGATAATCTGGACGTCGCCGAATTCTGTAAAATAGCAGCGGAAGAAGGTCTATGGGTTATCATTCGGCCCGGACCATATACCTGTGCAGAATGGGATTTAGGTGGTTTGCCTTCCTGGTTGCTCAAAAAACGAGGAGTGGTTTTACGCACGTCAGACCCCAATTACATGCCTTATACCTTGCGTTTCTTGAAACGTGCTGTGCAGGAGTTTAAACCAAATTTAATTACTAAAGGAGGAAATGTGCTGATGGTACAGGTGGAGAATGAATATGGAGTATACAAGGACGATAAAGTATATGTAAACGCGATTAAAAACACCTTACTGGAAGCAGGGGTTGACGTGCCGCTATTTCATTGTGATTGGGCGGGAAAGAATTATTACGATAATGCGCACGTAGATGGCGTGATGCCTTCAATTAATTTTGGTGGCGATGCACAAAAGAACTTTGCCATTTTTGAACAATACGCTCCGGATGCACCAAAGTTCAATTCTGAATTTTGGACGGGGTGGTTTGATTATTGGGGGGGAAAACACGAAGTACATTCAGTTGAGGAGAAGCTGGCCGATTTTAAATGGATGATCGATAATGGTATTTCGGTGAACCTATATATGTTTCATGGTGGCACGACGAATGGTTTTTTTCCGGGAGCGAATGGAAGTAGTACTTATTATACACCCTATATTACGAGTTATGACTATGACGCATTGCTGAATGAAAATGGCGAACCAACGGCTAAATACTTTGCCTTCCAAAAAGTCATCAAGGATAAATTTCCCGACTTAGAATTGCCGGCATTGCCCGTTCCGCTCAAGAAAATTGAAATACCGGCGTTTGAACTCCATGCATTTGGGTCATTGAAAGACAATTTGCCCAAACCCCATTTTTTTGAAACACCTAAAACCATGGAAGAGCTCGATCAGGCTTCCGGACTAATTGTTTATACGCATGCATTTAATGGTGCAAAACAAGGTAATTTAGTAGTGAAGAGAGTGATGGATCGCGCGACTATTTACGTGGATGGTAAAAAGTTAGGTGTGCTGGATAGGCGAGCAAACCAAACGGCCTTGCCAATAGCGGTAGGAACGGGCGCTCATCTTTTGGAAATTTGGGTAGAGCACCAAGCCCGTGTAAATTTTGGTAGTGCCATTGATGAGGAGCGCAAAGGGATTACGGAAGGAGTCTTTTTGAATGGCGATCCATTAAAGGGCTGGAATCATTATAATTTTCCACTCCATAATACCGCCCAATTCAAGTCTTCCCCTTATCATGAAGGCTATCCAGAAATTTATCGGGCTACGGTTACGCTGAAGGAGGTGGGGGATACTTATCTCGATATGCGCAATTTGGATAAGGGCTTGCTTTGGATAAATGGTCGACTTATAGGGCGATATTGGTTTATTGGTCCACAACAGACCTTATTTGTGCCGGGGTGTTGGTTGAAAGTAGGTGCGAATGATATCCAGATTTTAGAAATGGGTAAACCTAAAAAGCCAACTATTGCTGGTATTACGCACCAGATTTGGCAAACCCAGGTAGATGAAACGTTAATGGTCAGTAAATCAGGCAAAAAATTGGACTTGACGGGGGTATCGATTGCCTATCAAGGTACATTGCCTGATGCCGATGGTTGGCAGGAGATCACCTTTAATAAGCAGTTAAATGGTCGGTATATCATGTTTGAAAGTACCGAGGCATATGGTGACTCGCCTTATACGGCAATCGCTGAAATTCGGTTGATAGACGAAAATGGTAAGGAGATTCCACGTGAAGAGTACACCGTAGTTTATGCCGATAGTGAAGAATTTGATGAGGAAAATGGCTTGGCCAACTTGTTGATCGATAACCAACCAACCACGTTTTGGCATACCCAATGGAGTGAAGCTAAACCTGATCAACCCCATCAGGTAGTACTGGATCTGGCAAAAACGAGAAAGCTGAGTGGTATGCGCTACTTGCCACGAATGAAAAATAAGGAAGGTCGTGTGAAAAAATTTAATATCTATTGTCGTGAGCAGGCGTTTAGGATGAAGTAGTTGATAGTAGACAACTTCCATGTGAACACCAAAATTAACACTTGTGAAAAAAAGGCAATTTAGCTAAGTTTGATGGATAATCCGTTAGGAATAATAAGAAAATAAACCATTTATGAGCAGTTCGAGGAGAAAATTCATTCAGCAATCAGCTGTATTAGCTACGGTAACAGGTGTAACTACCGCTTTTCCAGCATGGACAACATTGGCTGTACAGCGACAAAAAAAGATCAGGGTAGGTGCGATTGGCATTAATGGTATGGGCTGGTCAGATCTGAATGCAATCCTGAAGCATCCTGATGTGCAATGCACGGCTTTGTGTGATGTTGACCAAAATGTATTGGATAAACGGAGTAAGGAATTGGCAGATCAGGGTATCCAAACCAAAGGCTATAATAATTACCGTGATCTATTAGCCAGCAAAGACGTGGATGCGGTTATTATAGGCACACCCGATCATTGGCATTGTCTCATCATGACGGAAGCATGTGCTGCAGGGAAGGATGTTTATGTAGAGAAACCATTGGGCAATTCAATTGCCGAGTGTCAGGCAATGGTGGCAGCAGCCGGCAAATATAACCGTATAGTGCAAGTAGGGCAATGGCAGCGTAGTCAAAAGCATTTTCGCGATGCGGTAGCTTTTGTGCATACCGGTAAACTGGGCAAAATCCGTTTGGTAAAGGCATGGGCTTATCAAGGATGGATGAAGAGTATTCCGGTGAAACCCGTTGCACCAGTACCCGAGGGTGTGGATTATGACCTATGGTTAGGGCCTGCCAAAAAGCGACCGTTTAATCCGAATCGCTTCCATTTCGATTTCCGTTGGTTTTGGGATTACGCGGGTGGGTTAATGACCGACTGGGGTGTACATATGCTAGATTATGCCTTGATGGGAATGAAGGCGACTACCCCTAAGTCGATTATGGCGGCGGGTGGCAAATTTGCTTATCCAAATGATGCCGCTGAAACACCAGATACCTTAACCACTGTCTACGAATTTGACGATTTTAATATCCAATGGGAGCATGCTAATGGTATTGATGGCGGGCCTTATGGCCGGAATCATGGAGTCGCTTTTATCGGTAATAACGGGACATTGGTAGTAGATAGAGAAGGTTGGGAAGTTATACCCGAAGGAGAACGGATGGAAGCTGTGCCCTTACAGCAAAAAGTGGATGACGGCTTGACCTTACATGCGGCCAATTTCATTGAAGCCGTAAAAAGTAGGGATAAAACGTCATTGCATGCGCCAATAGAGGCTGGAGCGCATATCGCAATTTTTGCGCAGATGGGCAATATTGCTTTCCGCACAGGTAAAAAAATCTATTGGAACGAGGCGAAACAACAATTTAACGAGGCTGATGCTAATCAATTGATAACAGCTCCATATCATAACGGATATACATTACCAACGCTACGTTAGCCTGTGAAACATAGTTTGTTGATCCAACTTATATCGGAATAATGCATGAAGTAAGACGATTACGATTAACGGTGTTTTATTTTGATTTAGTGTTGATTTGACGTTTATTTGTAATGGGAGTAGCATCGGGAAATAGTTGACATGAACCGGAATTTTACACGCATCAATAAACATTCAAATGAAGCCGAGATGGAAATAATCGGGACATACAGGGCAATCATTATTCCCGTCGAGCGCTCATCAACCATAAATAGAAAAATAAAGAGATGAAAATAATCCGTACGTTTAGTTGTCTTTATCTAACGGTAAGTAGCTTTTTTTTCTTTTTTGCTGCATCTTCACGTGCCCAAGATAGGCCTGCAGCCGTTGCAGAAAAAGATTTTACGGCTTACCTGTTTGTTTATTTTACAGGTAATCAGAAAATGGAAGAGGCTGTTCATTATGCGATCAGTGCAGATGCTTATCATTATTTCGCGTTGAACCATGATCAGCCCGTACTGGATTCCAGGAAAATCAGTTCTACGGGAGGGGTGCGTGACCCGCATATCTTACGTGGCGAAGATGGAAAGACATTTTATATGGTGCTGACGGATATGGTGTCTGCCAATGGTTGGGATTCCAATCGGGCTATGGTCTTGCTCAAATCGACCGACCTGATTCATTGGTCGTCAACCGTTGTCAACATACAACAGCAATATGCCGGTCAAGAGGATTTGTTACGCGTATGGGCACCGCAAACCATATTTGATCCGGAGGTAGGTAAATATATGATTTACTGGTCGATGAAACATGGGAAAGGTCCTGATAAAATCTATTATGCCTATGCAAATGCCGATTTCACGGGTTTGGAAAGCGAACCTAAGCAACTGTTTTTTCCCCTGAATGGCAAGTCGTGCATTGACGGGGATATTATAAAAAAGGGTGACACCTATTACCTGTTTTATAAGACAGAAGGAGATGGTAATGGCATTAAAATAGCCACAAGCCCATCGTTAACTTCTGGTAATTGGAAGGAGTATCATGACTATAAACAGCAAACAACCGAAGCGGTAGAAGGATCTTGTGTATTCAAATTAGCGAATAGTGATACGTATATCTTGATGTATGACGTATACGGTAAGGGCCGATATCAATTTACCCAAAGTCATGATCTCCAAAATTTCACGGTAATTGATCGGGAAATTTCTATGGATTTTCATCCCCGGCATGGAACCGTTATTCCGATTACCCGAAAGGAGTGGAAGGTGTTAACCAATCAGTGGGGCATTCCAGATAAATATCCACAGACGGCTATAAAAAATAATCCGGTATTGGCGGGTTATTATGCCGATCCAGAGGTGTTATACGTCCAAAAGACGAAAAAATATTATATATATCCCACTAGCGATGGTTTTGATAATTGGAGTGGTGCTTATTTTAAAGCTTTTTCTTCAGACAACCTAGTCGATTGGAAGGACGAAGGCATTATCTTGGACCTTAAGAAGGATGTTCCTTGGGCAGGGAGAAATGCATGGGCACCCGCTATTGAGGAAAAGAAGATAAATGGTCGCTATCGGTATTTTTATTATTATTCAGGTGCGCAAAAGATTGGTGTAGCGGTAGCTGATGAACCGAATGGACCCTTCCACGATAGTGGAAAACCGTTGATTGATAGCAAGCCTGCAGGTGTTCACGGCGGACAGGAGATTGACCCTGATGTTTTTACCGACCCTCAAACAGGTAAGTCTTATTTATACTGGGGTAATGGTTATATGGCTGTAGCCGAATTGAATGAGGATATGGTTTCTATTAAGCCCGCTACAGTGAAGGTCATTACACCGGATAAAACGTTTCGTGAAGGAACCTATGTTTTTTATCGGAAGGGGATTTATTATTTTTTGTGGTCTGAAGACGACACCAGAAGCCCAGATTACCGGGTAAGATACGGTATTGCGAAATCGCCGACAGGACCGATACAAATCCCTAAAACCAATCTTGTTTTGGCTAAAGATGAGCAAAAGGGGATTTATGGAACAGGACATAATTCCATCCTAAAAGTTCCTGATAAGGATGAATGGTATATCGTCTATCATCGATTTAGCTATCCAAACGGGATTCAAATGGGTGATGCCGCCGGTTATCACCGGGAAGTTTGTATTGATCCATTGTCTTTTGATGCCGAAGGCCATATTCGTCAATCGAAGCCAAGTTTGCAAGGTGTCGTTAAACCTTTCAGGTAAGTATTTGTTATTCTGAATATAAAAGCGTAACTTTATTAATACAAAGCTAACTGGAATATAAATACTTAAACGTAAATGTCATGCTTTCACATCATGTTACACATAAGGGTGAAAGGCGTCACCCACTTTGGTTAGAAATCACCAGAATCGTGTTATCCCTTGTTATTTTATGGAAGGGATTGGAATTTGTCGCCAATATCCATGCGTTCACGGATATTATGATGAACAGTAGCGTACCAGTTGCTATTCTCATGAGTTTATTAGTTCATGTCATTATTGTTGCCCATATTTTTGGAGCAATAGCCCTGTTTACGGGAAGTTATGTGCGGGTAGCCTGCCTATTGCAAATGCCCGTAATTATCATGGCTTTGGCATTCCGTGGTTTGGCGGTAGATATCCTAAACCCCTATGCTGCAATATGGGTCAGTGTAGCGATACTTTGCGCCTTAGTGTTAGTGTTATTGAAGGACAGACACGACGCACTAGATCGGGAAACGTCTAAAAATTAAATTTTAATGCATCAAATGCGGTATAGCAATTAAACTTGGGTATTATCTTTGAAGGTATAAATATCCATGATGAGACAATTGCTGTATAGTATACTCTTGATGTTTGTGGGTAATAGTTCTTTACTTGCACAGCAGCAGGTGCCTTTTACAACTTTTATTAATACGCCTCATCCATGGGTTGATTCTATTTTTAAAAGCTTAAGCCAACAAGAAAAAATCGGCCAATTATTTATGGTGCGTGCCCATACCAATTTGGGGAAGCGCTATATCGATTCTGTTGGCCAAGTGATTGCTAGAGAAAAACTAGGAGGTGTGGTTTTCTTTCAAGGAGGCCCACGCGGGCATGCCGCAACGATTAACAGCTATCAAGAACTTGCAAAAGTTCCGCTTTTGATTGCTTTGGACGGTGAATGGGGATTAGGCATGCGCATGTCTGATTCGGCCGTGTCTTATCCTTACCAAATGACCTTGGGTGCCATTCGGGATGAACGATTAATCTATAATATGGGGCGTGAAGTTGCGAAGGATTTCAAGCGTCTGGGACTGAATATAAATTTTGCTCCGGTAGTTGATATTAACAATAATCCAAGAAATCCAGTTATTAATTATCGTTCCTTTGGTGAAAATAAAGAAAATGTAACGCGATTGGGAGCAGCGTATATGCATGGGATGATGGATGAAAAGATACTAATTACGTTAAAACATTTTCCGGGACATGGCGATACGGATGTCGATTCGCATAAAGACTTGCCCCAATTAAACTTTACTAGAGAACACCTTGACTCTGTAGAGCTCTATCCTTTTAAAGCATTAATTAAGGAAGGCGCTTCGGGCGTAATGGTGGCTCATATGCATATTCCAGCATTGGATAAAACCACACACTTGCCGTCTTCCTTATCGCCGCCTGTTGTGAATGGTTTATTGAAAGGAGAATTAGGCTTCCGCGGATTAGTATTTACCGATGCCATGGATATGAATGGGGTAATTAAATATTTTAAAAATGGTGAAGCGGATGTACGGGCAGTCCTAGCGGGAAATGACGTGTTAGAGCTCTCACAAAATAGCAGTCGGGCTATTGCGATGATCACAAAAGCAGTGAAAGAGAAGCGTATTTCACAGGCAGCACTCGACGCTAAAGTAAAGCGAATCCTGGCAGCGAAGCTTTGGCTGGGCTTGGATAAGTTTACACCAGTAAATCTCAATGGGGTGTATCGGGATGTCAACCGACCACAAGCGAAACAGTTAAATCAGCAACTGGCAGATGCCGCCTTGACGCTCCTCCATAACGATAGCCTCCTTCGGGTAATAGATTATAGTAAAAAGACGGCAATTATCAGTATCGGTGTTACTGAATTAACCGAATTTCAAAAACAATTAGAAGGCAAGTTTGACAATGCATTAAACTTTGTTATTTCTCCTGATGCTAAACCAAACGACATAGCGAAGGTATCTGTTGAGCTTTTACGCTATAAGCAAATCATCGTTGCCCTGCATGATAACAGACGGTCACCACAAAGTAAGATCAATTTCAGTGGTACCGTGCGCTTGTTCATTAATGAACTGGCTACGATGAATAGTATCTTTTGTGTATTTACCAACCCTTATGCTTTAGCCGGAATGCCGGGAATAGAGGCCTGTAAAACCTTGCTCATAGGCTATCAGAATAGTGCCGAGTTGCAAAGGGCGGGTGCCAAGGCGATTCTCAAACAACTTCGGCCTACAGGAAGATTGCCAGTAACCATAAATACCTTTTTTAAATATGGTGACGGCCGACGTTGATAAGCGCTTTCGTGCGTTTTGCTTGCTGTGTGGTTGCATAAAGCGGCAATTTTAGTTATGTTTGGATTTTACCAAGAATATGCTAAGAAAAACACTCCTACTTTTATGTTTGGCCGTATGGGTTATAGCAAGCAGCCGTGCACAGATACAAGCTCCTTTCGTTGATTTTATTAATCAGGAACATCATTGGGTAGACTCGGTATTTCGAAAATTATCGAAGAAACAGCGCATTGCCCAGCTGTTCATGGTGCGTGCGCATACCAATTTAGGGCAAGCATATGTCGATTCTGTTGCCAAAGTGGTCAAAAAGGAAAAATTAGGTGGTATTGTACTCTTTCAGGGAGGCCCCGTTCGGCATGCCTATCTTATTAACAAATACCAGCGGCTGGCTAAAGTACCTTTATTTGTAGCCTTGGATGGTGAATGGGGCTTGGGCATGCGCTTGGCAGACTCGACAGTTTCTTTCCCCTATCAGATGGCGCTCGGAGCTATACAGAACGAACAGCTCATTTATCAAATGGGGCAGGAGGTGGCAGGGCATTTTCAACGATTGGGCTTGAATATCAATTTTGCGCCAGATGTAGATGTGAATAATAATCCCAATAATCCTGTTATCAATTTCCGCTCCTTTGGCGAGAATAAAGAAAATGTGGCCCGTAAAGGCGGTGCCTATATGAAAGGAATGACAGATCACGGAATTCTTACTACACTGAAGCATTTTCCGGGGCATGGCGATACAGATGTTGATTCGCATAAAGATCTGCCAATACTGAACTTTTCTGTTGAGCGTTTAGATTCCCTGGAGATGTATCCCTTCCGGGAACTGATTAAACAGGGTGCACCAGGTGTCATGGTAGCCCATATGCATATTCCAGCCCTGGATAGTACCCCACACTTGCCCTCGTCTTTGTCTGAGGACATCATTTCGGGAATACTGAAAAAGCGCTTAGGCTTCCGGGGGCTCGCGTTTACTGATGCGATGGGGATGCAAGGAGTGGTAAAATACTTTCCGGATGGTGAGGCCGATGTACGGGCCATTATTGCCGGAAACGATGTGCTGGAGTTATCCGAAAATAGCAAACGGGCGATAAAGATGGTTCGGAAAGCCATCCGTAGGGACCGAATTTCCTGGGATGAACTAAACGGACGCGTGAAAAAAGTGCTGGCTGCGAAATATTGGTTACACTTGAATCAATGGCATCCGGTGGAAATAGATGGATTATATCAGGATTTAAATAATGCCAGTGCGTTGGCATTGAACCAACAATTGGCAGATGCCGCCATAACCTTGCTGAAAGGGGATATCCCTATTCATCAGTTAGATCCGCAGGCCAAGACAGCTGTTATAAGTATTGGTGCCGATAGCATAACTACTTTTCAGCGTGAACTGGAAAATTATTTTAGCAACAGCTTAAACGTTGTACTGTCGGCTAAAGCCACTACCGTAGAAGTAGCAAAAGTAGCCGATGAACTGAAAAATTTCAAACAAATCATTGTGGCTCTTCATGATCAACGCTTACGTCCACAAAGTACATTGGATTATAGTTCGGATGTTCGGCTATTGATTAGTGAATTGGCTGCGAGAAAAGCCTTCATGAACGTATTTGCTAATCCTTATGTTATCGCAACCTTTCCTGGCTTGGAACAGGCTGGGGCGTTAACTGTTGGGTACCAAAACGATGTTACCTTCCAAAAAGCAGGAGCGAAGGTGATTACGCAACAATTAAAACCATCAGGCAAACTACCGGTAACTGTAAATGCCTTTTTTAAATATGGTGACGGCTTATAAGCGGTAATTTTATAAATGCTTTTTAAGGCTAACATGAATTCAAATACAAGCAATGCATCAACAAGATCCCATTATTCATATCCAGCATCTTCATAAACATTATGCTAGTAAGGAAGTGCTAAAAGGTATCGATCTGGAAATATATTCAGGAGAGGTGATTGGTTATATCGGGCCTAATGGTGCGGGAAAATCAACCACCGTAAAAATATTAACAGGGCTAATTACCGACTTCGAGGGGTCGGTTACTATTGATGGTAACGACCTTAGAAGCGATGCAATGGCTATAAAATCCATTATGGGTTATGTGCCCGAAAATGCAGAGCTTTACGATGTGTTAACACCAGTAGAATACCTCGATTTTGTTGGTAAACTTTATGGTATGGAGGAAGGATTGATCATTGAACGCGCAACGAAACTGTTAACCGCTTTAGGACTAGCCGATCAATTACATAAACGTATGGATACCTTTTCTAAAGGTATGCGACAGAAAGTTCTATTGGTATCAGCGATTATCCATAATCCCAAAATATTAATTTTAGATGAACCACTTTCAGGTTTAGATGCCAATGCAGTCATCACGGTAAAAGAGCTAATTGCCCGTTTGGCAAAGGAAGGTAAAACCATTTTTTACTGCTCACATATGATGGACGTTGTGGAAAAGGTGTCCAACCGGATATTGCTTATTAATGAGGGGGCGATTGTTGCCAATGGTTCTTTTGAACAGTTGAAACAGGAACATGGCGATTCCTTAGAACATATTTTTACTAAACTCACCGGACAAGATGATGCCACAGATAGTGCCTCACAAATTATTTCAGCGTTTGAATAAGAAATGTTTATACTTGTTCGCTAATGGTCAATAACCTGATTGTACATTTGATATTGCGTTTTGGGCCGGTGTTTACCCGATGGGGTGTTGATGAAAAACAGTTGGCAATCATCCTGAAAACTAAATTACTTATGGATGATCGCAGGCCGCTAACGTCTTTTGGTAATCGACAAGGTAAAGAAAACAAGTATAGTTCTTGGATAAGCTTGCTTTTGCTGGCGATTATGGGTGGTGTGCTTTTGTTTTTTTTGGTTTTGGTAAACAAACCATTTGTATCGTATACGATCTATTTTGGCGCCTTTATGGCCATGCTTTGCCTAACCTTGATTGCAGATTTTTCGGTAATCTTATTGGATGGTCGGGATAATTTTATCATCTTACCAAGACCAGTAAGCGACCGTACGCTCAGTGTCGCCCGAATCATGCATATTGGAATCAGTGTTAGTAAACAAGTTGTATGGTTGGCTTTGCCTGGTTTTGTTTATACGGCGATAGCAAAGGGTTTCATAGGAGCGCTCCTCTTTATTGTACAAGCATGTATTGCAACTGCCCTTTGTGTATTATTGGTCAATCTGTTTTATCTTGTAGCTATGCGGTTTTTATCGGCCCAACGCTTTAAAGATTTGGTTGCCTATTTACAGATTGTTTTCTCTGTACTGATTTTTGCATTATATTATACTACGCCCAGCATTCTGGGAAGTGCGCTTGTGCAACAGTTAAATTTTTATACAAGCTATTGGCTGTGGCTCATGCCGAGCGCATGGATTGCTGCTTTGCAAGAAGTTGGTGCCGGTGATTTTTCTGGATTTGCCCTGACGCTTACGGCATTGGCATTTCTGGCACCGATTATTGCCTTTGGATTAATTACGAATAAATTTTCTAAAGGATTTAACCGTGTACTGGCCGGAATGGGGATAGAAAGCCATTCTATTAGGGAAAAGGAAGGCCTAATTAAACGTCAATTTTCTTGGTGTGACCGATGGTCAGCAATACTTACGAAGAGCCCTTTGGAAAGTGCCGGCTTTAAATTCGTCTGGAGGCTCACGGGAAGAACACGCGAATTTAAGACCAAAGTATACCCGTCAATGGCCTATGTGCCCGTTTATTTTTTCTTTTTATTCTTTATCAGAAATAATGGTCATGAAGAAATGGGGTTTCAGGAGCGTTGGCAGATGGCATTGAGGCAACACACCTACTTGTTTATTTTCTACTTTTCGCTTTTTACGTTACTAACCGTATTTCAGTTTATCACGCAAAGTGAAAAGTATAAAGCGGCTTGGGTTTATTTTGTAGCGCCTATTCGAAAACCAGGCCTGCTGATGTCGGGAGTACTAAAAGCAGCTTTTGTAAAGTTTTATATGCCTTTTGTGCTGATTTTTACCTTATTGGGTATGCTCTTTATTGGCTCTTCGGTATTGAATGATATACTGCTTTCAGCAGCCACTGGAGGTATTGTAGCCATTTTGATCTGTTTGTTCACGGTTAATGGCTATCCCTTTAGTCAGCCTATAAAAAAATCGGAGGGCCGGTTTATTGCCAACTTGCTGTTAATTGGATTGGTTGGATCGATTGGTTTTGGACATTATCTTGCTGTAAAATATGAATGGTTGGTATGGTTACTTGCCGTGCTATTTACCTTGGTTTTTTGGATAATGCTCCGTTTTTTTAAGAAAGAGAAATGGGAAAAGGTGATATTTAGGGATTAAGGATTGTTATAATGCTGAATCAGTAACTTCTACTAATGCAGCAATTTGATATACAGGGATTTCCTCGTACCGCGAGGTTACGACAATGGTTGTGCGATCTGCGTGTGCGCCAAATAAACGGGCAACCAAATCTGGACAGTTGTTGTCTTTGGATAAGTGGGAAAGGAATAAATGGCTTAACTGTTCGGAGCGATGGGTTAAGAAAAGCTCTAATGCCTGTCGATTGGACAAATGTCCATGACCACCTCGTATCCTGTTTTTCAAAAAGTAGGGATAACGGCCATTCATGAGCATCTCTTCGTCATAATTGGTTTCCAAAAATACCGCATGACACTGCCTAAAATAATAAACAACGCGATCACACACCCGTCCGATATCTGTAAAGACACCAATTTTTGTGTCATTCCCTTCTATAACAAAACTATAGGGGTCTGCAGCATCGTGGTATTTGTTAAAGGGAATAATGCGTAGTGCGCCTACGTCAATGGGTGTTGAGGAATGGAAAAGGAAAACCTGCTCGGGCGCGAGATCATAACCAGTAGCCATTAAGGTGGCCCGGCTAATATACACCGGTATTTGGTATTTGTTGCTTAACCGACATAGGCCTTTAATATGATCACTATGTTCGTGCGAAATAAATATCGCCTTCACCTGATACATGGAAAGACCCAAACGGTTCATACGCTTTTCTATTTCCCGACATGAAATTCCTGCGTCTATCAAAATAGCCTCACGATTGTTACCGACATAGTAACAATTGCCATTGCTTCCGGAATTCAGTGCGGTAACGAAGAGTGACATGGTACAAACTTAATTAAAAATTTTCGTACATTAGACCTTGTTGAAATACAGGTGCACAGTAAAGAAAAAAGCAGATGCGCTTCGCAGCTCCTCCGTGGTTTTGTCGTGTACCCAACTAGTACGAACAATCGTTTATATGGACTATATTGATTATTACAAAATATTAGGCGTTGACAAAAATGCCTCGCAAGATGACATTAAGAAAGCCTATCGTAAGCTAGCTAGAAAACTCCATCCCGACTTAAATCCGGATGACAAAGAGGCACACCGGAAATTTCAAGAGTTGAATGAAGCAAATGAGGTATTGGGAGACCCGGAAAAGCGGAAAAAATACGATCAATATGGCAAAGATTGGAAGCATGCAGAGGCTTATGAACGGGCGCAACAAACGCAGGGTGGAAGTAGGCAATATGCGGGAGGTAACCCTTTTGGTGGAGGAAATCCATTTGAAGGAACTTACACTAGCGGTTCTGGTGGAGATTTTTCTACCGATGATTTCTCCGATTTTTTTGCTTCAATGTTTGGTGCTGGTGCCGGTCGTGGTACACGGCAAGCGCAATTTAAAGGACAAGACTATCGCGCCGAATTGCATTTAAACTTACGTGATGCTGCGGAGACGCATAAACAGACGTTGACGGTAAACGGTAAAAAGTTAAGGATTACGATTCCTGCCGGTGTGGAGAATGGACAAGAAATCCGTTTAAAAGGGCAAGGTGGTTCAGGGGTAAACAATGGGCCTGCAGGGGATCTATATATCACCTTTGTGCTAGCAGACGATCCGATATTTAAACGGTTGAAAAACGATTTATACATTACCAAAACAATAGACCTTTATACAGCCGTTTTAGGTGGAGAGGTATTTATAGACACGTTAACCGGTAAGGTAAAACTGAATGTGAAACCAGAAACTCAAAATGGAACAAAGGTTAAATTAAAAGGAAAAGGTTTCCCGATCTATAAACAGGAAGGACATTTTGGCGACTTGATTGTTACTTTTCAGGTAGAAATACCAACAGGGTTGACAGAAGAACAAAAACAGTTGTTTAAACAGTTGGCCGCTTTGAAGCGATAAAAACAGCTCGTAAATAGCCGTTGCTTGTGGTTTAAAAGGGAAGAAACGACTGCTTAACAACAGGCAGATTAATCGATAGAAGGGATTAAAAATTAATGAACTAATTTAGTTACAGATGGAATCTACGTTGATCTTAATAAAAGAATATTGTGCACAATGTCATGTAGAACATACTTTCGTCCAATCTTTGCAGGATGAGGGATTAATTGATATTACGGTTATCGCTGACGAACGGTATCTTCCGGAAGAACAGCTGGAAGATCTAGAACAGTTCAGGCGCTGGTATTATGATTTGCATATTAACATTGAAGGTATTGACGCGCTTCGGCATTTAGTGAGAAAAGTAAACCATATGCAGCAGGAAATTAAGTCGTTAAAAAATAGGCTGCGATTACATGAGGAAGGGTGGTAATGCGATATGTAGCGGAAAGCATAAAGCGGAAAGCAATATGGAGGTATTCCGCTTTATGCTTATTGCTGTTCGTTACTGTAGGATAGACCGCAACATCCAAGCCATCGTTTCGTGTTGCTCCATAATACCGGTAAGGAAATCCGCTGTTCCGGCATCTTTATGTTTTTCTTCGATGGGATCCAATACCTGACGGATTTCTTTAATGATCGTTTCATGATCTTCCAATAAGGCTTCTACCATAATTTCAGCAGATGAACCGTCATCTACATGCTCCAAAAGATCTGTTTCTTTTAAGAATTGCTGTAGTGTACCCAGAGAATAGTGCCCTATTTTACGAATGCGCTCGGCTACTGCATCCATAATTTCCGCCAATTGATTGTATTGTGATTCAAAGAATAGATGTAAATCGTGAAAATGAATACCCTTTACATTCCAATGGAATTTGCGGGTTTTCGTATACAAGACAAATTCATCGGATAAGATGCGATTTAAGATGTTTGCGATGGCTTGCCGGTTGTCGGCTGAAATGCCAATGTCGATTTTAGCTGTTTTTGTAAGTGCCATATTTTTATGATTTAATTTTTCTTGTCATAGAGGTGTGTTTAACCCTATTTCGAGTTTGCCAATGTTTATTTAGGCATGTGATCTTTTATTCGTTTTAACTGAAAGGAGAAAATAATATTGAACAGACCTCCCACGATAAATGCAAAGGAAGTCCATCCGATAATCGTAGCTACACCTATTACTGGATTAAATATCATACTCAACGCTAATAGTATGGTTAATATTCCACCAATTAAAACCCAGCCCCAGTTGCGTGTTGCCAGATTTTTCAGTTGAAAAGCATAGCTAGTCAGGGAAGCTCCCAACAATAAAATATAAAAGCCAACAATAAAAGGAAGAATACTCATGGATAAGCCTGGGTATACCAAAAGGATAAGGCCAAGTATCGTGTCCAAAATGCCCGCAGCCAAGGTCCATCCCCATTGGTGTGTTTGGTGGCGGTTACTTAAGGCAAAAGAAAATTCCATGATACCATTTACCAAAATTAATCCACCAAAAAATAGCGATAATCCCAAATAGCTCGATAAAGGATTTGAAAGGGTATAAAATCCTGCAATAAGCAATAAAATGCCTATTAACGTAAAAAGCCACCAATTTTTTACGTCGCGTTTAAGCTGTTCGATAAGTGCAGTCATAATGATATATTCAATAATATGGTAACAAATGTAAAGATTGTGGGTAATCCATGCCCTGATAACAATCATTTATAAATAGATGTTTGGTCATTTTTAGTATTTTAACCAAAAGATAGCGTTTCATAAAATTCGATCGGTAAATGATCCGGATCTTCAAAAAATACAAATCGTTTCTGGGTAAGCTCATCTATTCGGATAGGTTCTGTTGGAATATCGTATTGTTCCAAGTGCCTTATTGCTTCCTCGAGATCTGCTACAGCAAATGCCAAATGTCTTAGTCCGGTAGCCTCGGGTCTAGTTAAGCGTGGGGGAGGGCTTGGAAAGGAGAATAATTCTAATACGTATTGTCCATTTAATTCCAAATCAAGTTTATAGGAATCGCGTTTTTCACGATAAGTTTCCTGAATGATGGTCAATCCGAGGACTGCTGTATAAAAGAATTTCGATCGTTTGTAGTTTGAACATATTATAGCTACGTGATGAATCGATTGGATGGGTGTTTTAGGCATATGCTATTGTATTTTACGCTAAAGATAAACACCTGTTTAGAATTTGTCCGATATCGGGGAGTGTTTTTTACTTTTTAATTTTACTTTTCACTTTTTACATTACATTAATAGTATCTTTGTACCGTTTAGGTTTTTAAAGTGTCGTAAAGTCAATTATCGTCATATCGAATGTAGCACCTGCTTTGTTTGTCGAAATGATGACGTTTAAACAAGTTCTTTAGCTCCTAGCAGTTATTAAAAATCAAATATATTTATTTTGTCATTTATAGCACTTAACCTCATTGCTCCGCTGCTGAAAGCACTTGATGAGGAAGGATACCAACATCCAACACCCATTCAGCAGCAAGCGATACCCATCGTATTATCTGGTAAGGATTTATTGGGATGCGCACAAACGGGCACCGGAAAAACGGCAGCATTTTCCTTACCTATATTACAGCATTTAGCCGAACAAAAGGTAGAGAAGCGGGCGATTAAAGCGTTAATTTTAACACCTACCCGTGAATTAGCAATACAGATCCATGAAAGTATAAGCACTTATGGAAGGTTTTTACCTATTAGCCATGAAGTTGTATTTGGAGGAGTCAATATTCAAACACAGATAAGCGCTCTTCGTAAAGGGGCAACGATATTGGTTGCCACACCAGGGCGACTATTGGATTTAGTCAATCAAAAGATCATTTCGTTACATGAGGTCAGCCATTTTGTATTGGATGAGGCCGACCGGATGTTGGATATGGGTTTTATACATGATATTAAGAAGATTGTCTCGCTGATTCCCCAAAAGAGGCAAACCTTATTTTTTTCAGCGACGATGCCCGTTGAAATTGCTAAACTCGCCCATACCATTTTAACGAACCCAACGCGGGTGGAGGTAACACCTGTTTCTTCAACAGCAGAAAAAATCGCCCAATCGATATATGCAGTAGAGAAAGCAAATAAACCGAAGCTACTGGTTCACCTGTTAAAGACGGAGATCAGCGATCATGTGCTCGTATTTACCCGTACCAAATATGGAGCAGACCGCTTGGTAAGGTTGTTAGGCAGACAAGGAATTGCTGCCCAAGCAATTCATGGCAATAAATCGCAAAATGCACGACAACGCGCTTTGGGTGATTTTAAGGCTGGTAAGCTTAAAGTGTTGATTGCTACTGATATTGCAGCGAGGGGTATTGATGTGGACGAACTGAAATATGTCATTAACTTTGATCTTCCGAATGAACCGGAAACATACGTGCACCGTATAGGAAGAACGGGGCGGGCAGGTGCTTCCGGTAAGGCATTGTCTTTTTGCGATCTGGAAGAACGGCCTTATCTCCAAGCGATCAGTAACTTGATTAAGCAAGCTATCCCCGTCATCAATGATCATCCATACCCTATTCATGACACATTTGTGGCTATACCCTTGCCTAAGCCAGTGTTACAAAAGAAACAGGAAAAAAATAAACACCCCCAAAGCGGGAAAAAACGCCGATTTGGCACCGGTGGGCAACAAAATAGGGGTGCCAGAAGATGATGGTTATTTTTTTTATAGCAAATAAAATACAGATATGTGCGTTTCTAAAATTAATATACCTACATTTGCTTAATTATTAATAAATTCAATATAATACAATGCAAGAAGGCGTAGTAAAATTTTTTAATGAAACCAAAGGTTTTGGTTTTATTGTTCCCAATGCTGGTGGTGGCGACATTTTTGTTCATTCATCAGGCCTTATCGATTCTATCCGCGAGAACGACAATGTGTCTTATGAGGTAGAGCACGGAAAAAAAGGCTTAAATGCGGTAAATGTTAAAGTTATCTAAGATAGTAATAATATAAATCGTGTAGAAAAGCTGTTCTTGATCAAGAACAGCTTTTTTATTTATCATCTGCCCATGGCCTGTTTGCCGCTACCCTTGGCAATTTTCTCCAGGTGCTCGTAAATATCTTTTCCGCTTTACATCGGTATTTCGTTCCGATAACAAGGACGTATGTTGATAGCTAACCTATGCTATTGTCTTCTTGTCTTCACTTTTCGGATGGCACGGCTTTTACTGTTTAGCTAAATTGGGATAAAAATAAAACGAAAAAATACTGGATATAGCTCTTCATCGCATAATTTAATTAATTTTGTGTCCTATGAGCGAAGAAAAACCTTTAAATTTCCTAGAGGAAATTATTGAAGAAGATATACGGAAGGGAAAAAATGATGGACGTGTATTAACGCGTTTCCCTCCTGAACCTAATGGCTATTTGCATATTGGGCACGCGAAATCGATTTGTTTGAATTTTGGCTTGGCACAACGCTATGGCGGTAAAACAAACCTACGTTTTGATGATACCAATCCTATAACGGAAAATGTGGAGTATGTAGAAAGCATCAAAAATGACATCAAGTGGTTGGGATTTGAATGGGCCGAGGAACTTTACACGTCTGATTATTTCGATACCTTATATGGCTATGCGGTACTATTAATTAAGAAAGGTTTAGCCTATGTGGATGATAGTACACCCGAAGAGATTGCCGCAAGCAAAGGTACACCTACCGAAGCCGGTGTGCCGACACCTTATCGTAACCGCTCGATAGAAGAGAATTTACAGCTGTTTACAGAAATGAAAGCGGGAAAATATCCCGATGGTAGTAAGGTATTGCGGGCAAAGATTGATTTAGCCAATCCAAACATGCATTTACGTGATCCTTTATTGTATCGCATCAAGCATGCTCATCATCACCGTACCGGCGATCAATGGTGTATTTATCCCATGTACGATTTTGCACATGGTCAAAGTGATGCGATCGAGCGGATCACGCATTCCATCTGTACCTTGGAATTCGTGCCACATCGGGCGCTATATGATTGGCTTATTGAACATATTGGCATCTTCCCGTCCAAGCAATATGAATTTGCCCGATTGAATATGACCTATACGGTTATGAGCAAAAGACGCTTGCTTCAGCTTGTCAATGAGCATCATGTCGAAGGTTGGGATGATCCACGTATGCCTACTCTTAGCGGATTGCGTAGGAGAGGCTATACACCGACTAGTATCCGTAATTTTTGCGAACGTATTGGCGTAGCTAAGCGTGAAAATGTAATTGATGTCGGGTTATTGGAGTTTTGCATCCGTGAAGATCTCAATAAAACAGCTTGGCGAAGAATGGCAGTGCTCGATCCGGTAAAGCTCATCATAACCAATTACCCAGAAGGGAAAGAAGAACGGTTACATGGCGAGAATAATCCTGAGGTAGAAGGAGGAGAAGGCGGCCGTGAGATTCCATTTAG
This sequence comes from Olivibacter ginsenosidimutans, assembly GCF_039542865.1. Taxonomy (NCBI): domain Bacteria; kingdom Pseudomonadati; phylum Bacteroidota; class Sphingobacteriia; order Sphingobacteriales; family Sphingobacteriaceae; genus Olivibacter; species Olivibacter ginsenosidimutans. The sequence continues at coordinate 396,295 of NZ_BAABIQ010000043.1, forward strand.
CCGGGAGCTCTGGATTGAACAAGAAGATTTTATGGAAGATGCACCTAAGAAGTTCTTCCGTTTAGGTCCCGGACTTAGTGTGCGCCTAAAGCATGCCTATATCATTACCTGTGATACGTTTGTAAAAGATGAAACGGGCAAAGTAACCGAAATCCACTGTAGCTATGTGCCCAATTCTAAGAGTGGGGAAGATACCAGTGGTTTGAAAGTGAAAGGAACCATTCACTGGGTAAGTATACCGCACGCCAAGACAGCTGAGGTTCGGCTTTACGATCGACTTTTTAGGGCAGAAAACCCGATGGCTACTACTGGGGATTTTAAAGAATCGATTAATCCGGATAGCTTGGAAGTTCGTGATAAGGTATACATCGAACCCGATTTAGCTCAGGCCGAGCCGGGTAAGGGGTATCAGTTTATCCGGAAAGGATACTTTACGCTTGATTTACGGTCTACTCCTGAACACTTGGTATTCAACCGTACGGTGGGCCTGCGGGATACTTGGGCTAAGGAAGCACTTAAGTAGTTATAAGTTGTAAGGTTATACGTTATAAGATAAATGGTAGAGGGTGTAAGGTAAGGGATTTAGTTTTGGGAAGGGCGTAAGGGAAGAAGGCGCTAAAAGCTATAAGCTAAAAGCCATAAGCTATAGGCAATAAGAAGAGAGCCTAAAGCTTAAAGCATATTGCGTAAAGCTATAAAGCTGTTTTCTTCAAGTATAAATTATACAATACGTCAAGGGCAAAAGGATTCCATTCATCGGTGACCTCGGTTTGGATATAATGCCTCTTGAATGCCTTAATGGCTTCAGGTGGATTTCTCGTATCATAACCTAAAATACGTAAACCGTCTAATGGATTAAAGGAGGTCGGCGCTGTTTGCAGTGTGTCATCATACCATAGGCCAAACCCTTTTTCAGCAAGGCGCTTCCAAGGAAAGTTAATACCTGGATCGACTTTTCTTCCTGGAGCGATGTCGCCATGGCCAATGAAATTTTCAGTGGGTATATTATAGGTTGTTTTTAGCGTGTCTAATAAGCCCAATAAGTTTTCAATTTGGGCGTCTGTATAAGGTTCAATTCCGTTATTATCCATTTCTATACCAAGAGATACAGAGTTTAAATCGGTTACAGAACCCCAACGGCTATTTCCGGCATGCCACGCCCGAAGGTAGTCATTTAATAATTGATATACTTTGCCTTTTTTGTCAATAACATAATGTGCACTTACTTGTGTTCGGGAGAGGGTAAACGTATTTAATGTTTGTTGAATACTGTCTTGTGCCGTATGATGAATGATGACAAAATTGGGTTTGCGCATATTGAAGTTTACAGTACCAACCCATTCCAGGTCTTTTCTTTTACCTTCAATGTCAGGAATTGGGATTTCCTCGGCAGCCATTAATTGCGGAGCAGGCAAGGGCTGTTTAATCACTTCCGATAAGGAGTCTACTTGTTTTTCGTATACTTTATTGGTTTCGGCAAAAGGCTTTTTCGAAGCACAGGAGGTACTAAAAAGTAAAAAAAGAATGAAATAAGTATATCCTAAGAAGTATCTAAACATAAATTTATCGAGGGAATTTATATAAAATACCTATTGCCAATGATTGTGATGTCTGTAATATATTGCCATTATATGCATCGTTGTCTTTAAATTGTAGTGGATCATACAAAGCAATGCCGTTCAAGGTAACACTGATGACACGGGAAACCCTAGCGGTTAAGGTTGCGTCTAAACGATGGCTGGCATCACCCCATTCGCCATAATTGGCAAAGAAAGCGTAACGGGCTTTAATATTGAGGTTGTCACTGAGGTTACGATCTAAATTGGCAACAATCTGAAAAGCGAGCTCATTGCGGAAGGTTTGGGGCCATGGCACACCAAAACGTTTGTATTCAGCTAATGCAGCAGGGTCGTTTAACGTATTTTCGTCCGGTGGTAAAACCCGATCGTCTAATACAAAGGTTTGCCGAAGGGTACCTGTACCAAAACGTACCGAAAAACCCGTAAAGGGTTGTACTTCCAAACCGACAGATTCTGTCAAGGCCCCAGGTGCCATAAAATTCGATATCCGTTGGTTGATGGTATCTTTACCATTTACTGTTTGATAAGAAAACCCCTTATCAAATTGAGATTCAAAGGTTAAGGAAGTAAAGAATGACCATTTTTTAGAAAACTTAATAGCATATTTGTTATCCCATAAAATCCGGTCATTAGCTTTTCGGGCTAATTGATCTTTATTTTTTACCTTACCATATTTCAAGTCGAGTTCGGAAGTGAAGTTCTTATTGTCTTTGGTATAGTCAAATTTGGTATTGAATGTTAAACCAAGCGCAATAGAGTTGACCCCACCATTTTGCCAATTATCGCTAAACGATGCTTGGTTGGCATTTATTCCAAAAGTAGTCCAGTTACGCCAATAGTTAATTTTGAGATTAAGATTTGGGTTTTGGATGCTTACATCATGAATAGATAACCGTGGTGCCTTAACGGGTAAACTGTTTTTTGAAGGAGCCTGTCTTAGTTCATTTAGATCTTGATTTTGCGCATGAAGGGGTAAAAAAAATCCCAATAAAATAAATGCAACAAGTAAATGTCGTATGTTCATCTGAATAGTTTTAGTTTTACCTTTTATCGCCGTATAATTGTTATTGACAGGCTGAAAATACCATTGCAAACTTAGCTAAAATTACCTTTATAATGCAATTTATTCAGCTTATCGCCATCTAAATAATTTTACCAGGCAATACATTGGCTGGAACAAAGCAAGAATAATGCCTTAATTTGCATCAAGTCTTTCAATTTTAACGTCTTCTTTTTTGGGGTTAACCCTAGGTAAAGCTTGTAGGCGGTAAGCACTTGGGTCTTTACGATACATGCTATAAGACGACTGGATATATTTGCCTAGCTCATAATCATTGGCTTGCAGGATAAAATGGTAGGATGGTCGGTACTGTTGCATAAAATCGTCTAAGGCTGCTCCAGTCAAGTTCGTTAGTCGCTTAACGAGCACTTGGGTGAAACGAGCATCGATTACATTATTTTCATATTCCCGCTGGATGAGCTCCTGCAGAAAACGTGCATTTTTACCTCTTCGGCTAAGCAGGGAAAATAGTGCGTCAATGCTAAGGCCTGCTCCGGTGGGCCCACTAGACAGAAGACTGCCTGGATTTCCAAAACGATAAGCACTATTGAATTCTTGTTTACGCTCTTCTAAAATTTCTGCCGGAGACCGTCGGGCCATAACGCTTACTTCGTTTAACCAGATGGTAGCGCGATTAAGCCGGAAGATAATAACCGGGTCTTTTTTAAGAACTAACGTGTCGGGGTGATAACCTTTAACCAAGGCGATGAGGGTGTCGCCAGGGTTGGCTTCAATGCTAAATTCGCCTCGCTTATTGTTATAGGTCATCGAATCGTTCGCTGTATTGTAGATGTAAACCCGCGCGACGCGTTGTTTAGAATAACTATCAAATACAAGGCCTTCTTTCTCTTGTGCGTGAACAGAAGAGCTTAGTATCCATAGCAGACTGATTATGGTTAGGAGACTTTTCAAGCCAACAAAGATAGCTAAAGCTTTAGGGCATTTGAAAGCATTTTAGACTTTTTAACAAAAACAAACGGATTTGCGCTATTCCACTTTCCTTTATCTAAGAAGGGTTGTTGCTTGGAGCAGGAATTAAATTAACGTTTCGCCTTTCCGGATTGGCAAGGAAAGCCGCTTACTTAGAAACGAGCAGCAATTGTCCCAATACCAGTTGATCATCCGTTAAACTATTAAGGCTTTTCAACTCGTCTGTACTGATTCCGTACCGTTTGCTGATATTGAAAAGTGTATCTCCCGCTTTTACCTCGTGTATTTTCATTTCCAATGGCGGTTTAGCGGCTGCTTTTTCCGGTTCTTTTGGTGTATTGTCTACGATTTCTGTCATTATCCGTTCTTCTCTATTGATTTTTTCGGGCACCCTTTCACCTTTATCGTATACGTACAACCCATAACGTTCAATAAGGTCAATGAGCAACTCGGCATATCGGGGGTTGGTGGCATACCCTGCTTGTTTTAACCCTTTAGCCCATCCCTTATAATCATCTTTATCTAGCTCGAATAAGGCTGCATAGCGTTTTCGCAATAGGAATGCCGAGTGGTCCCGGAAAGAATCTTCAGGAGATTTATAGACCCGGAAGCGATCATCGCGTTGATCATCATCCATTAAAAATGATTCACCTTTCCAGTCGGAAGTGCATTTAATACCAAAATGATTATTGGCTTCCCGCGCTAGGGCGCTGTTGCCATTAGCCGATTCCAACAGACCTTGGGCTAAGGTAATGCTTGCAGGGATACCATAAGTATTCATTTCTTCTATTGCAATATTTTGATATCGGTTAATATAATCTTGCGCGGACGCACTGATTACAGGAGGGTTTGAAGGTTGTCTAACCCGATTGGTATTGCTAGGAGAGCTTGCATTGGGATATTGCCCTTGCTGCCGTGACTTATTGCTTTGTAATACCTTCTGTTTAGGTAAGCAGCCAGCAAAAATTAAGAGACAAAATAGTAAAATCCATCGTTGTTTTAACATACCCATATACGTAAAAATGCGAGTTAAATTTTTAGACGCTGACCGATTTTTAAACGATCGGTTGATAGTCCGTTTTCAATTTTAATTTTTCTTACCGTAGTTTTATAACGCTTGGCGATGTTTGCTAGTGTTTCGCCCTTTTTTACAGCGTGCGTTTTTCGACTAGGTACAAGCCCTGTTTTCGTAACGTCCACAATGGAACGTTCTTGGTCATCTGCAGGCCGATCGTCAAACGTAAATAATTCATATTTTTTTATTAACGCTAAAATATGTGCTGCCCATGTTTTATTTTGTGCGTAACCGCCCCGCATAATACCATAGGCCCATCCCGTATAGTCGTAAGGCTTATATTGGTCAAATAAGGACGCAAATTGCTTATGGATTTTTAAATAGTTAATAAAATCGGTATAAGAATCCTCAACGTTGGTATAGCCTTTATAGGAGGAACGGATGTGCTTGCTATTGTTCTTTCCCCGTATGCCGAAATGATTGTTTAAGTAAGTGGCTATTTTACTTGTTCCATTTGCACTTTCATGCATGGCCACGGCAAGGATAACACTAGCAGGAACGCCATGCGTCCGCATAGCGTCAATGGCCCAATCCTTATGTTGTGCAATATAGGTTGCGGCCTGATTTTGGCAATGGCCATTAGGAATGTACCACAGCAAACACAACAAACAAATGACGTAACGGTTCATATCAGCGCTTTCTTATTAAAAATAGTCCATCACGAACAGGAAGTATAATTTTTTGCACCCGTTCATCTTCGGCGATAAATTGGTTCAACTGGAGTACCTGTTGTGTTTGTTTATCCGGATGTTGTTGGTCAAGTACCTTTCCTTTCCAAAGCACATTGTCAATTAGGATAAAACCACCGGAACGTACTTTTTCGAGTACCAGTTCATAATAATTCAAGTTGTTTTTTTTATCGGCATCAATAAACACCAAGTCAAAACATTCATGTAGAGTAGGAATTATAGTACGTGCGTCGCCAATATGGTATTTAATTTTATCGGCGAATGGAGAAGCATCAAAATAGGCTTGTACGCGTTCCTGGCGCTCTTCAGCTACATCAATCGTATGTAGCTTTCCGTTTACTGCAAGCCCCTCTGCTAAGCAAATGGTTGCATAGCCCGTAAACGTGCCAATTTCCAGAATACGGTTAGGGGAGACAAGACGGCTGAGCATACTTAATAGCCTGCCCTGGTAATGACCGGAAAGCATATGAGGCATGGTTTCCTTAAGATGCGTATCCCGATTGATTTTTTGCAAAAGAGCAGGCTCTTTATCGCAAGTAACTTCTAAATAAGCATTTAACAAGTCGTCCCGTAACTCCATATCGCAAACTTAGCTATTTTGTCACTTTTATTTGTAAAATAATGATGCATGCTAAAAAACCTTAGTTCGCATATAATCTTGTAATATAATGACAGCCGACACGCTATCTACCAACCCTTTATCTTGTCGTTTGTGTTTTTTTAGCCCGCTTTGAGCGATGCTTGCCGAAGCCATTTTGGAGGTAAAACGTTCGTCAATGGTCTGGATAGGAATTTGCGGAAAATGTTTTTTGAGCAGGCGTATAAAACCTTTTACGTGCATGGCGGATTGCGAATCCGTGCCGTCTAGTCGTTTCGGCATGCCTACCACAAATGTACTAACGTTTTCTTTGCTAAAGTAATCGGTTAAATACGTGATTACGGCATTGGGATGAATGGTTGTTAATGCCGTTGCGATAAGCTGTAACGGATCGGTTACTGCAATACCTATTCGTTTCGTACCATAATCAAATGCCATTATCCGCATAAATTGTTACTTTTGGAAAAACAAAATGGCGCACGACAGATTTTAGTCGTGCACCCGCAAAGATACATAAAAACGGCATCAGCAGGAGTAAGGCCATCAATAAAAAGATGCAATTCAAAGATATTATAGGTCAGGAAAAGGTAAAGGAACATTTAATTCGTACCGTAAAGGAAAACCGGATAAGTCATGCGCAGTTGTTTTTAGGTCCGGAGGGGAGTGGTAGCTTGCCATTGGCATTGGCCTATGCACAATATATCAATTGTGAGCACAAGCAAGAAAATGATAGTTGTGGAAGTTGTAGTTCTTGCAGAAAATATGCAAAGCTTATTCACCCCGATTTACATTTTTCTTACCCTTTCTTTGCATCGCATAAGGAAGATACGGCAACAACTTTTATAGAACAGTGGAGGCATAGCTTTTTATCTGATCCTTACCTTAATCTGGAAAGTTGGCGAAATAGTTTGGACGCGGGAAACAAGCAGGCCAATATCAATATTGCCGAATGCCATCATATTATACAGAAATTAAGTCTTAAAGCGTTTGAGGCAAGTTACAAAGTATTAATCATGTGGTTGCCAGAATTTTTAGATAAGGAAGGAAATACGCTATTGAAGTTAATTGAGGAGCCACCAGAAAATACACTTTTTTTATTGGTCACCCAAAATCAAGACCAATTACTCCCTACCATTATCTCCCGTACACAGTTGGTTAAAGTGAATGCTATTGATAAGCAAAGTTTGGCCGATTATCTTATACGGGAAAAAGGAATTTCACCCACGAAGGCTGACCAGCTTTGTTATATAAGTGCTGGAAACATGCGGCAGGTAATGATTCATTTAGCCGATGAAGGGAATGATTATTTTGATGTATTAGTACAATGGCTACGTCTCTGTTTTGGGGGTAAGGTGTTAGACCTGATTCAGCTGGTGGAAGAAGATTTGGCCAAGTTAGGGAGGGAAAACCAGAAAAGTTTCTTACTTTACGCAGTGCAAATGATGCGCGACGTTATTCTATATAAAGTTGGGGCAAGTCCTTTGGTGCACTTACCGCAGGCAGAACTATCCTTTGTAGAGAAATTCAGTCCGCTATATACAACAGATACATTAGAAGCATGCGTTTCTATTTTTGAAAAGACAAGTTATTATATAGAACGTAATGCAAATCCTAAAATCTTATTTTTAGATGTATCTTTGCAATTAGTTTTGTTATTTAAACGCTAAACGTTCCCATCCATGATGGGACTCAATATATAGAGATATGGGATGTGACAATTGCTCATCCGGAGGAGGTTGTGCTCCTGCAGGTTGCCAAAGCAACGGCTCGTGCATGACCAATGGATGTAATAAATTAGATGTTTACGACTGGCTAAGCCATATGGATATGCCAGCTAATTATATACCGTTTAATATCATTGAAGTAAGGTTTAAGGGCTCACGCAAAGACTTCTATACAAATCCAGATCATATTTATTTGGAAATGGGTGAACCGGTGGCGGTCGAGACGGCAACAGGGGGATATGATATTGGGTTCGTTTCGCTCACCGGAGAATTGGTTCGATTGCAACTGAAGAAAAATAAGATCTCACCAGAGAGTGTGGATAAGAAAATTTTCCGGAAAGCTTCTGCAAATGATATGGCAAAATACCAAGCAGCCAAAGATTTAGAATGGGAAACGATGCATCGTGCACGGAAGCTGGCACTAGATTTAGGCCTATCCATGAAATTGAGTGATGTTGACTACCAGGGTGATAAGACAAAAGCAACGTTTTATTACACGGCAGAAGGCCGGGTTGATTTTCGCGAATTGATCAAAAAAATGGCTGAGGCCTTTCGAATCAGAATTGAAATGCGGCAAATTGGTATGCGGCAGGAGGCCAGCCGCTTGGGAGGGATCGGATCCTGTGGTAGAGAGCTGTGTTGCTCGACTTGGCTTACTGATTTTAAGACGGTATCTACTGCTGCGGCACGATACCAGAATTTGTCTCTAAATACCCTCAAGCTAGCTGGGCAATGCGGCAAATTAAAGTGCTGCTTAAATTACGAGTTGGATACCTATATGGATGCGCTGAAAGATATTCCAAGCGATATTGACCGGCTGGAAACTAAAAAAGGAACTGCGCGTTGGCAAAAAACGGACATCTTTAAGAAAATTATGTGGTTTTCTTACCCCGGCGAGGAAAATTGGATACCTTTAAAAATAGAACAGGTTAAGCAGATTTCTGAGGAGAATAAACAGGGTATTAAACCCGATGAGCTATCTGCGATAAAAGAAGAAGTCGTTGTGGCGAAGTCGGTAACGTATGATTATGAGAACGTCGTTGGTCAGGATAGTTTAACACGGTTAGATGAGAAGAATAAGAAGAGAAAACGCTCCACTTCCAAGAGACGGAATAAGAATAAACAGGCGGCCGGCGAAACTACACCGGGCGTAAACCAGTCAGATACTTCCCAAGATAAGCAAGAAGCGAAATCGAAAGAAACAACAAAAAAAGAAATAACGAAAAAAGAGCAGAAGTCAAAAGTGGGTGAGCAGGGTATGGAAGAGGTAAAGACGGGTCAAAATAAACCTAAAAATAATCGGAGGCGATACAATAGGGGCAAAAAGGCAGCGAATAAAACTGGGGATGCTTCACATGATAACAAGTCCTAGTGGCAAATATACCAGCTGGATTACCTATTGGTCTATTATCGGACTGATCATCGGATTATTGTTAACATCTTGTAGTGATGAGGCCATTGTCGATGAATTCAAACCGGTACCTGATGGCGCATGGAACTACGGATTTACGCCGGAATTTGCTGTAAAAATAGACCATCGGGAAATAGCCTATCAGCTTCGTATAAATGTACGTTTAAGCGCTGATTATCCCTATTCCAATCTTTTTGTACTTATTCACCAAACAGACGTACATAAAGCCGTTACATCAACCAAGCGGATAGGATTGAAGGTTGCCGATAAAGATGGCAAGTGGTTGGGAAAAGGAGTGGGTAGTCTTTACAGCTATCAAATCACTTATAATACGGATTACCATTTTCCGGATACAGGAACCTATCAGTTTAAGATTGAACAAAATATGCGCGATAATCCGCTAAAAGGAGTACGTGATATTGGCATTTGCATCGTCCCCGGAAATGCAATTCCGTAAAATCGGCATAATTTATGTCTTAGGGATATGGGTATAATAGTTTTTTAGGATCAAGATTTAAGTATCAAGTACCAAGATTTAAGTTAATCACAACAGATGAAATTTAGTTACAACGACTTACGGCACCTTGCTTTTTTTTCTCTTTTAATCATGACGCTTGCAGGTGTCTGGACCGCTTGTACCAAATCAAGTACACCTTTGGGTAAAATCCTTTATCAGGAAACTAAAAATCAAGTATATCAAAATCTTGATGCGGATTCTTTAGCCGAAACGTTTAAGGCTTATATGGTCACACACCCGAAGGCTTTTAAAAATCCCAAATACATAGAACGCTTTTATCAATCACAACAATACATACCTGTTTTGTTAACTCGGTTCTACGCCGACTCATCCTTATTTCAATTTATCGATCGCTTGGAACACATTGGCGAACATGGTCTTTCACCACACAATTATCCAATAGCTGCGCTTAAACGTTCTTTACAAGAGCTTAGCGATAAATCAGTTATCCGTACTCCAGCAGAGGCATATACACATATTGTGGCGTCTGAATTGCTTTTTGCGGACGCCTTTACTAATTACAGCATTGCTTTGCAGTACGGGCAGCTAAATCCCAGAAGGTCGTTATCCCGGTATTATATTCCTGTAGCTCGGCCGGATAGCTTAGCTTTTATGCGGGTTTTGTCTACACAGGATCTGGCATCTTATCTGGATAGTATACAACCCAAAAATGTTTTTTATAGACAACTACAACAGGCATTGCAAACAGAAAAAGGCTCGAAGGTAATGGCACTAACGGCTAATTTGGAGCGGCTCCGGTGGAAAATGGAAAGAGATAGTGATTTTATGGTATATGTCAATATTCCGGCGTATCAATTAACTGTTTTGAAGGATAGAGAGCCTGTAGCCCACATGAAAGTGGTCGTTGGGAAGGCAGACGGGCATGAAACACCGCTTTTAAGCAGTCGGATTCATAGTGTGCAGGTTAACCCGATATGGAATATTCCCGCTAGTATTGCCAAAAAAGAGATTTTGGTACAGGCAAAGGCGGATAAATTTTATTTGTCTAACCATGGTATGGATGTTTATTATAAGGGCAAGAAGGTAGCTGATGCCGATAGTATTGATTGGAGTGGATATAATGAAGATAATTTACCTTATAGTTTTAAACAGCGGCCAGGAGATGCGAATTCCTTAGGATTGATTAAATTTTTGTTTAATAATGGGAGTAGTGTTTATTTGCACGATACTCCTGCGAAAGCAGTTTTTAGTCGGAAAATGCGAGCCGCCAGCCACGGATGCGTTCGCGTAGAGCAACCATTGGATTTGGCGCATGCCCTATTTGGAGAGGGTGAGAAATATCAAACTATTCAGGAAGAAATGGGTAGTGAAAATCCGGTAGCGAAAACAATAGGTCTTAGTCCCAAACCGCAAGTCCTTTTGGATTATGCAACCTGTGCCCCTGATGAAGCGGGCGCCTTAACTTTTTATCCAGATGTGTACGGTTTGGATTCTACTGTATATCGATTGCTGTTAAAGTAAACCACCACTTTCATTCAATTCCATGGAATCTAATAGGGTTTTTTCGGGTGTTATGGACGACGCCATTAAGCTTTCAGTAGCCAGTTGCTCATTAAGCAATGCAGAGTGGTAGGTTTTCGAAGAACCATGGATATATAAAACGGATTTATCTTTAATGAGATTGATAATCTTATCTTTTAATGCTTCTGCTACAGCTGGGCAACCTTGACTTACTCCCATGCGGTCTTGACCTTTGAGAATTTTTGATCCTACATACCAAGCGCCATGCAATACAATTCCCCTCGCGCGGGCATTCGTGTTAAAGCCTTCGTCTAAGCCATCTAAACGCAATGAACGGCCATGTTTTCCTTGATAGGTTTCACCGGTAAGGTAAAACCCTAAGCTGCTTTGATTAGAATTGGGTCTATTCGAAAACGACTTAGCCTCTGTTAAACCACTACCACGGCCGTGGGCTACGAATGTATTTACTAATACACGGTCGTCTGCTAAGTCTATAATCCATAAACGAGGCTGACTGCTGTGAATACTTAGATCAGCTATACTTAAGATTGATGAATGTGTTTTGCCTTGATCGCGTAAATTTAGATAGCCAATATACGCTTGTTTAAACACATTACTATCTAAAGTAGGGGCAAAAGCTTTGATTTGTTGGTAAGTAGACTCAAAATTAGTAACCAAGATGGAGCGCTTCGTTTCTTTTTCCTCCATTTTTTTAGCATGATGTGCTATTGGCCGAGCGCTATTTGTTGAACGCCATCCCATGCATAGGGTAACTGCTAACAAAAAGAATGCGATGCTTGGTATTACCAGGCTTTTATTTAACTTCATAGGCATTTAACTTATTCGTTTACAAGGAGAAATTATAACCATACCTTCTCCAAAACGTTTGCTATTATAAATTATTGCATCGCAAAAATAAAAAAATAATCAAAAGAAACATATTGTTATAAGAAATATTTTAACTATTATGACAGTTTTGTGGTGTATTTCATAGAAAAGCACGTCGAGGTATAGGCTAAAATTTATCCCGCTAATAAAAACATTTATGGTTTCAGTTGTTTTAAGTAAATGCATCTAATCGATAAATTTAAGTAAGATAGGAATAAGAATACATGAAGACGATGGTTTATCAATATATAAAAGAAATAATAAAAAACGACGTGTTATACCTGACCATTAATCGGGAAGGAAAACTCAATGCGCTGAATATAGATACATTGCACGAATTACATCACGCATTGACAGCGGGTTTAACTAGTAGTGAAGTTAAAGGTGTTATTATTACAGGTGCTGGAGAAAAAGCTTTTGTTGCTGGAGCAGATATTGGGGAATTTGCTCAATTTGATGAACAGAAAGGACTGAAGCTTGCCCAGGAAGGTCAGAAAAAGGTGTTTGATTTACTATATGGGGCAGAGAAGCCTGTTATAGCAGCTATCAACGGTTTTGCCCTGGGCGGAGGCTTGGAATTGGCAATGGCCTGCCATATGAGGGTTGCTAGTCATATGGCGCGAATGGGTTTACCAGAAGTATCGTTAGGCCTTATTCCTGGCTACGGTGGTACACAACGACTTACTCAATTGGTTGGTAGGGGAAATGCTATGGAGATGATTCTCACAGGAGATATGATCAACGCTGAAAAGGCATTGCAAATCGGTCTGATTAATCATGTAGTGCCTGCAGATGAGGTTATTAGCAAAGCCGAAGAATTGCTGGCGCGGATAGCCTTACGATCACCAAGAGCAGTGGCCGCAGCCATCCGAGCCATTAACGCTTCTTTTGCAGCAGATGTGGGAGGATATGCTGTTGAAATAAATGAATTTTCAAAATGCTTTGGTACATCCGATTTTAAGGAGGGCGTATCTGCATTTCTGGAACGAAGACCTCCTAATTTTACAGCAGATTAATGCTTCCATTTGTTTTCGCGGTTTATTCGCTTTAATTTTACTTTTACCACTGAATTGGCAAACAGTTTGCTTGATAATTTGTATTTATAAAAGGTCACGTTTATGTAGCCTTAAATTTTGTAATTTGATCATTAACAATTAATCTTTTAGTTATGAACGATAACGGAAAAATAGTAGCTGCTTTACTAGCAGGGTTGGCTGCCGGTGCGGCTTTAGGAATTTTATTTGCTCCCGAGAAAGGCTCTGATACGCGTGATAAATTGAGCGACTCATTAAAAGACTTGGGCGACGCTATTAAAGAACGTACTGCAGAACAAGTAGAACAATTTAATGATCTCAAGGAGCGTCTGGTAGGCACTATTAAATCAAAGGTAAACAAAGGTGAAGCCGAAATAGAAGAGGCTATTGAAGAACATGCTTGAATATAATCCGAATGGAGGTGTCTAAAAGGTCGGCTACCCTTAACCGATATGATATGTGGAGGTTTAGTTGTGATGACGACTTCTTAGACCTCTCCATGGTGGAAAAATACTGTCTATGGAAGATCAAAATAAATTTTCACTTAAAGGCGTTATACAAAAGCTAAAAGAATATGTAAAAAATTATACCGATTTAGCTTATCTAAAGTTTGTAAGAAGCATCTCGAAGATCGTTCCGGGAATGGCTGTTGCGATCATAAGCCTTCTTTTCGCTTTTTTTGTTGTGTTTTATTTGAGCATGGCTCTTGCTTTCTTTATCGGTGAGTGGTTGCATAGTTATGCCTTAGGTTTTGCGCTCACGGGAGCGTTCTTTATACTGCTAATATTGCTGGTAGCCCTATTCAAAAAACCAATTAAGAAGCTTATAACGAATGTATGTGTACGCGTTTTTGTGCGCTTGCATAATGATGACGATGATGATGAATAAAATTTCGAACATGGCCGAATTACAGGCAGAAATTGCCAGGCTCCAAAATACTAAAGTGGAACAGGAAGCCTATTTGCAGTTCCAATTTGATTTATTGAAAGAAAAAGTAAATAAGCCTATTCATTTTTTTCAACAATTATTTTCTTTTCTACCCGGTGCCCAATTATTCAATAAGATTGGAATTAAAAACGGACAGTTTCATGAAGATTGGTTAACAAAGAGCTTAAAGGTTGGCTTGCCCTTTTTGGTCAATCGCGTTTTCTTTAAAAGAGCTGGTTATGTAAAACGTATTGTAATGGGCTTGCTATCCACGCAGGCAGCGGGATTATTGAATAAAGAGCGTTTAACGGGTATCATTGACAAGGTGACGCATTGGGTGAAAAGAGAATCAAAAAAAGGTACTAGCAGGCGAGCCCGACGTAATGCTAAAGCGGATTATAATTTTGGAATACCCCCGGATAGTGAAACGTTTTAACCCGAATTCCGCATAAAGAATTTTAAACAGTAGATACACAACCAATTAGGCACCGTTTAGAAGGCATTTCTGGTCTTTGGAAACGAACACTTTCAGAAAAAAACAGGCGTGAAATACCGAATGGATCATACCGATGGTGTGTGGATGAGGTATTAAACAGGTGGTCTCGCAAGCCTTACACGAAAATGGATGTGAAGGGGTTGTTTCATCGGTTCTTGCAGAACTTGTGTTAAAATAAAAAACCGTTGCCTTCAATGTGAAAGCAACGGTTTCTTGGAATAGCGATTCCGTATTACATCATGCCGCCCATGCCGCCTCCCATAGGAGGAGCACCAGCACCTGCTTTTTCTTCTTCAGGTTCATCCGCCAAAATACATTCTGTTGTTAACAACATAGAGGCGATAGATGCTGCATTCTCCAATGCGACACGAGAAACCTTTGTTGGATCGATAACTCCAGCTCCTATTAAGTTTTCGTAACGATCAAAGCGGGCGTTATAACCGAAGTCAGCATCACCTTCTTTAACCTTTTGAACCACAATAGAGCCTTCAGTTCCAGCATTGTTACAGATCGTACGCAAAGGTTCTTCAATAGCACGTTTGATGATATTGATACCAGTTGTTTCATCTTCATGAGCGCCTTTAAGGCCTTCAAGAGCTTCAATGGCACGAATGAAAGCAACACCACCTCCAGCAACAATACCTTCCTCAACAGCGGCACGTGTAGCGTGTAAAGCATCATCTACACGGTCTTTCTTTTCCTTCATTTCTACTTCCGTAGCAGCACCCACATAAAGAACAGCAACGCCACCAGCCAATTTAGCTAAACGCTCTTGCAATTTCTCACGATCGTAATCAGAAGTAGTGGTTTCAATTTGAGCCTTGATTTGATTTACGCGGCCTTTAATATCATCTGCATTACCAGAACCATTGATAATGGTCGTGTTATCTTTATCGACAACAACTTTTTCTGCTTGTCCCAAGTAAGAAAGTTCTGCATTTTCTAATTTATACCCTCTTTCTTCAGAAATAACGGTACCTCCAGTTAGAATGGCAATGTCTTCTAACATAGCTTTACGACGATCGCCAAACCCAGGAGCTTTAACTGCAGCAACTTTCAATGAACCACGAATCTTGTTTACAACTAAAGTAGCCAACGCTTCACCATCTAAATCTTCTGCAATGATGAGAAGCGGCTTACCAGTCTGAACCTGTTTTTCCAAAATAGGAAGCAATTCTTTCATATTACTGATCTTTTTATCGTAGATCAAAATATAAGGATTTTCCAATTCGGCTTCCATTTTTTCGGTATTCGTTGCAAAGTAAGGTGATAGGTAGCCACGGTCAAATTGCATACCTTCTACTGTTTTAACTTCAGTTTCGGTACCTTTTGCTTCTTCAACAGTAATAACGCCGTCTTTACCCACTTTTTCCATTGCTTCTGCAATTAATTCACCGATTACCTCATCGTTATTCGCAGAAATAGTAGCTACTTGTTTGATTTTGCTGTTGTCTTCACCAACTGTTTTTGATTGCGCTTTTAAATTTTCAACAACAACGGCCACGGCTTTATCGATACCGCGTTTCAAATCCATTGGGTTAGCTCCGGCAGCTACATTTTTAATACCTGCAGTTACGATAGCTTGTGCTAATACGGTAGCTGTGGTTGTTCCATCACCAGCTTGATCAGCTGTTTTAGAAGCAACCTCTTTTACCATTTGTGCTCCCATATTTTCTAATGGATCTTTTAGATCAATTTCTTTGGCTACCGTAACCCCATCTTTGGTGATGGAAGGTGAACCAAATTTCTTTTCAATGATGACGTTACGACCTTTTGGGCCTAAAGTTACTTTTACCGCATTCGCTAGGGTATCAACACCTCTTTTTAAAGCGTCACGGGCTTCAACGTTATATTTTACTTGTTTTGACATAATAGTACTTTTTAAAATTATCTGTTTACAGGATAGCGTAGATGTCGGACTCGCGCATAATTAAATATTCTTTTCCTTCATAGGTTATCTCGGTACCGGCATATTTACCATACAAAACTTCATCACCTACCTTTACGGTGATAGGTTCATCTTTTTTGCCTTCACCAACTGCAACCACTGTTCCACGTTGTGGTTTCTCTTTAGCAGTATCAGGAATGTAGATACCTGATGCAGTCTTTTCTTCAGCAGCAGCAGCTTCTACTACTACTCTGTCTCCAATCGGTTTGATACTTAATGCCATAATTTTAATAACTGTTATTATTGTTTTTTATATGATTAACGTTTCTGCGAAAGGATTGGTCATGAACTGTGCCAAACTATTAATCCTACCGTTTTGTTGTCATTTTTTCACGCTCATAGTGAGGAGTAAATAAAAAGCTGGTTTGGAATGTCAGCCGAGCTGAATATTTGTCAGCAAAAAGGGACATGCTTATCGCATGTCCCTTTCTTTCTATACGGTATGTCGTAAATTTTACTTCGTCGAATCAGTGCTTATCGGTTTTTGACCTTGCTGCGGTGTAGTAGGTGTTGCCGATGGCGCCTGAAGCGGAGCTGCTGGTGTAGTTGTCGGTGTAATTTGGTGTTGCAAATCATTACCATTAGTGCTTGCTCCCGGACTGGTTACATTGATTAAAAGCGAAAATACCATGATGGCAATCACTAAAACCCATGTTCCTTTTTCCAGAATGTCGCCTGTGCGTTGAACGCCCATCAGGTTGTTAGAGCCTGCAAAGCCGGAAGCCAAACCGCCGCCTTTCGGGTTTTGGATCAATACGATAAAAACCAATAGCACACTAGCTAGAATGGTTAATATAATCAATAAGGTATGCATTTCTTTATGAGCTTAATTAATTTTACTTTCTAAATCTCTAATACGGTCGGCAAAATAAGCACTTTTTTTGGGATATTTCAAACTTAATTTCATATAGGCATCAATAGCCTTATGATAGAGCCCCTGCTCAACATAAATTTGAGCTAAGGTTTCTGAAACAAATATCGATTGGTCTTCTGCACTTTGTTTAGCTTTGTTTTCCAACGTAATTTTATTAGCCTGAGGTGCTTTGATTTGTGGCTCTTCTTTGATGAAACGCGCTATGATTTCGTCTGTTTTATGCGGAATTTTGAAGGTAATCGTCTGGCTATCTTGAATATTTAATTTCTCTTCTGGAGATTGCAGATGGAAAATGTTTTCGCGGATTTGCTGGTCTAAGACCAGATCATTGAGCTCATTATGTAACTTTTTTAATGGGGGTTTGGATGTTGTTGCATATGGACGGTAAGTATCTGCATAATCCAAACGTGTTTTGTGTAACCACCAAACAAAGCTATAAGGCATCAATTCATCGTCATATTTGGAAAGGTCTTCTCTATCGGAACGATTCGTTGATAGGGTAGGTAAAACCTCAGTAGGACTTGATAAAATCTCTGGACCTTGATCGGTATTTTCTATATGCGCAGTTACAGCGCCATCCGAAGAGTTGATGGGCGTAGTATCCTTGCGATGTTGTTCTAATAGTAAATCAAGCTTGGCTACTGTATCCGGTTGATCTGTTGTCGTATTGTTAAGGGAGGCAACATAGCTATAGTAATACAGCTGATCGGGATTGTTGTATAGAGCAGCGCGGTTAATTAGCGTATGCTGGTCTTTGTGAAGGGCAGCGTGTTTTGCTGCTACAAACCAAAGGGCATGACTATATGGAAAAGCTTCCAACAACTGTTGAATATCGTCTGTTTTTGCTTGACCTGGATTGGCTAACACAGCAGCATACTGACGTTGTAATGAAGTTTTTCGTTCCACGATAAATTCGGTTAAGCTTACCAATTGGCAAATGCCCTGTTAAAAATATCTTCTGTTAATTGTTTGTTAATCGCAGTGATTAAATTTTGTTCTTGTGATTGTACGGTGCCTTGAAAGTCTTGATAACGTGTAAAGCTTTGTTCAAAGCTGTTCTCTGGCTTAATATTATCTACATATTTTACGGCAACTGTAATGGATAAACGGTTGGCTTGTGCCATATCATTAGCGCCCCCCACGGCTGTTGAGCTAATGGCATAGCCTGTAATACGCCCTTCAAATATGGCATCACCTTCTGAATTTACTTGGCTTAAACGTGTTTGATTTCTGATCTGCGTTTTTAACGCCTCCGTAAATTGTTGACTTAAATAGGGAACCACTATAGGGGCCGAGTTCTCGAAAAATTGTACATTAAATGTTTTCATTCCGTCGGGAATGGAGGCTCCGTTTAATTTATATATTCCGCAGGCTTGTGTTACAAGCAGAAAAGGAATAAGAAGATATGATAATTTAAATGATGTATACATTCCTGCTAATTCAAGTTCAAATCTTTAATTTTACGATATAAAGTGCGTTCTGATATGCCTAATTCTTGTGCCGCTAATTTACGTTTGCCCTTGTATTTTTTTAAGGCGCGTTTAATGAGATCCGATTCTTTTTCTACGAGCGATAACGACTCTTCCACTTCTTCTGTATGGGGAGCAACCAGTTCATAGTTTTCTTTGTTTGGAGCAGGTTGATGTATAGTCAACGGCGAAAAAGATTCATTATTGTTTGTTGCAGGGTGAACATCCCGATACAGCTGATTTACATAAGGGGAGTGATCGGAAATGGTATTGGCATTCACTCCATTTTTCAACAATTCAACAACTAATTTCTTTAAATCAACCATATCTTTCTTCATGTCGAAAAGCACTTTATAGAGCAAATCCCGTTCAGAGAAATCATCACTTCCTTTATTCTCCAAGCGCATCGGTAGGGTATTGATACGTTCTGGAGGGAGATAGGTTTGTAATATTTGAGCAGTAACTACTCTTTCTTTTTCTAAAACAGCAATCTGTTCGGCGATATTCTTTAGTTGCCGCACATTACCTGGCCAACTGTAGCTGGTTAATAATTGCTGAGCATCGTCTGTCAATTGTATACTAGGGCTTCTATACTTATCCGTAAAATCGGCTACAAATTTCCGGAATAGTAAATGAATGTCTTCCCTTCTATCTCGTAAAGAAGGGATACGTAAAGGCACTGTGTTTAATCGATAGTACAAATCTTCCCTAAACTTACCGGCTCTAACGGCATCATAAACATCAACATTGGTGGCTGCTATAATCCGTACATTAGTTTTCTGTACTTTAGAAGAGCCAACACGGATGTATTCTCCTGATTCCAGTACCCGTAATAAGCGCGCTTGTGTACTTAATGGGAGTTCTGCTACTTCATCTAAAAAGATGGTGCCGCCATTAACCACCTCAAAATAACCCTTTCTGGCTTCGTGCGCGCCTGTAAAAGAGCCCTTCTCATGACCAAAGAGCTCCGAATCAATGGTCCCCTCAGGAATAGCCCCGCAGTTAACAGCAATGAACGCACCGTGTTTCCTACTACTTAATTGATGAATAATATGGGAAAAAACTTCCTTACCACTTCCACTCTCACCGGTAATCAAAATAGAAATATCAGTGGGAGCCACCTGCCGGGCTACATCAATTGCCCTGTTTAGTAAAGGTGAATTACCAATTATACCAAATCTATTTTTTATATCCTGAATGTTCATGTATTTATACCTTAATCAATTATTTTACCTATCAAAGTGGCAGAGGTGCAGCTTTCGCCTAATACCTGTACATAGTCGCCAATCTTGTATTTCGTATTTACAGGGAAGACAACCATCGCATTCCGATCATTCCGACCACAATAATCTTTATCTGAACGTTTAGAAAAACCTTCTATTAAGACGTTATGTACTTTTCCCACCTGTTCTTGAAGCCTTTTTAAGCTATGTTCCCGCTGTTTGTTCACCACTTCGGTTAAGCGTCTTTTTTTAATATCTTCAGGGATATCGTCAGCATAACGTTTGGCAGCAAGGGTACCTGGTCTTTCTGAATAGGCAAACATATACGCATAATCGTATTGTACATAATCCATTATAGACAACGTATCTTGGTGTTCTTCCTCGGTTTCACTGCAAAAACCTGTAATTACGTCTGTTGATATACCACAGTCAGGAATAATTGTACGAATCGCTTGAATACGATCTATATACCATGAGCGATCATAGGTACGGTTCATCAATTCCAAAATTCTAGAATTACCTGATTGTACAGGCAGGTGGATATAGTTGCAGATGTTATCGTATTTGGCCATGCTATATAATACCTCATCCGTGATGTCTTTTGGATGGGATGTCGAAAAGCGTACTCTTAGGAGGGGACTGACCTGTGCGACCTTGACTAAAAGCTGTGCAAAATTGACCGGTTTTTGGTCGGCCGTTCCTTCTGTAGCTTGGGGTGTCCATTTGTACGAATCAACGTTTTGTCCTAAAAGCGTCACCTCTCGATACCCCGCTGCAAAAAGTTCTTGCGCTTCACGGACAATAGAATGAGGATCTCGACTTCTTTCCCTCCCTCTCGTAAAGGGAACCACACAGAAAGAACACATGTTATCGCAGCCTCTCATAATTGAAATGAAGGCCGTAATACCATTCGTGTTCAATCTAACCGGACTGATATCCGCGTAGGTCTCTTCTCGGGAAAGTAATACATTGACAGCCCGCGTTCCATCATCCACTTTTTCAATAAGATTGGGGAGATCACGATACGCATCAGGCCCGACAACCACATCGACCAATTTTTCTTCCTCCAAAAACTTTGATTTTAGACGCTCTGCCATGCAACCTAACACCCCTACAATCATTCCCGGCTTTTTATTTTTAGCAGCTTCAAATTCTTTTAAGCGATTTCGTACCCGTTGCTCCGCATTTTCACGTATGGAACAGGTATTAATAAATACAACATCGGCTTCTTTATAGTCGGCAGTAGTGGTAAATCCCTTATCTAGTAAAATGGAAGCAACGATTTCACTATCGGCGAAATTCATTTGACATCCGTAACTCTCGATGTATAGTTTACGATTATGCTGCTCCTCCTGATTCCCTTTAAGCATAACCGCCTCTCCTTGGCGTGATTCGTCGTGTTCTTTTAATCCGATTGGTGTCTCTATCATAGCCATGATTTAAGCCTACAAATTTACAATTTTTTTTTGTATTTTCGTGACAGTTTGTCAGCTATCCAATCTTCTTCTCCTAACGTTCGTATCAACGTTATATGAAATTCTTACCAGCTTCGCCTTATGTCCGTACCTTCATTTCCCTAATTATAGCGTTTAGGCAGGCTTCATCCGGGATGAGTCCAGGTTTTTACCATAAAAACCTGGACTCACTCCGGAGGGAACACGGACTCACCCCGGACTCACTGCAAAGAGGGCACGAAGAAAATAGGAGGATGGTACGATGTAGAACAGCGATTGTATGCGGTGTTTGCCCGAAGGTGTTATATTATAAGCAGGACTGCAAGGTAAGCATTATTGGCGATAATAAACCTGCCTTAAAGTAGAACAATTGTAGTCAGTTGATGTTTAATCTAAAAGAAGTTAATTAAATTAGCTAGTCGTGTTATTTTACTACGACAAAAATATACGATCAACCTATGGAGAAAACGACCGGGAAGCATCACAAGTGGAAAAGACCTTTGGTTTGGACGGGGGCTATTATGGTGAGCTTAATCCTATTAGCAGTCATTGCGGGTTTTATCTTACAGCACAAACTGCCAGATTTACTAAAAGCATCGGTTAAAGACAAAAGTAAGGGATTGTATGCACTCCAATTTAATGATATGCAGGTTAGTGTTTTAGCCGGACAGATAACGGTACATCAGGTACATTTGATTCCGGATACGATAGCTTATCGGCAAATGCGTGATAAACCGGAACGACTATTTACGGTACATATAGAACAGCTAGAACTTAAGGGTTTTAAAGTGCTCCGCTTTCTGGTGTCAAAAAAAATTAAGTTGACTGATTTAAACGTAGAAAAGCCTGTTTTGGTACAATGGAAGATGCCTGTTAAAAAAGCCAAACAGGTCAAAGAGAAGGGATTGCGGCAATTATTACAAGAATGGAGCGGCAGTAAGATTAACCATATCAACATACATGACCTTCGTTATAGAGCGGTGGATTGGGATAAACGTGCAGGCAACGGTGGATGGTTAAACCATCTAAATGTTGCTATAAACGATTTGTGGCTTGACCCAGCAACTAAAGCTGATACCAATTATTGCTGGATGGCTAAAAACATACAGTTGTATGGGAAAAATATAACCTATATTTCGGACGATGAACTGTATCAATTTCGAATGGCACAATTGAATACATCTACTGCATCTAAAATAATCCAGGTAGATTCCTTGCATATAGTACCGAAATATACGGAGGCGCAATGGTCTAAGGTATTATCCTATAAACGTGATCGATACCAAATGACTTTTCCCAAAATTGAGGTGAAAGGCATGCGTTTTAAGGAGTTTGAGCAGGAAGGTAGACTAATCGTCGATCAACTAGCCATTAAGGCACCATTACTTCATATTTATGCAGATAAAGGAATGCCTGAGCATAAGACGGTAGCTACAAATAATTTTCCATCACTGGCATTTCAACGTTTGAAGCTTCCATTAACAATAAAACAGATTCAACTCATAAATGGTGATATCTATTATAAAGAACGGAACCCTAAATCTGGTAAAGCAGGAATCGTATTTTTTAAGCAGCTGAATGGACAATTATCCAATGTTACTAACGATCCTATTCAACTTAAAAAGAAAGCTTGGATCGATTGCCGTTTTTCAACTTATTTTTTAGGGCAACCGAAACTCACCTTGGATCTCCGCTTCGATATGCAAGATACGACCGGAGCATTTCATTATAAGGGCTCTTTAACGGGAGCCCCTGCAAGTCTTTTTAATCAGGTATTAGAACCGTTGACGCTCGCTCGCGCCGAAAGCGGTTATATCCATGCCATCCGTTTTGATGTACAGGCCAATAGGTTTGGCGCATCGGTGAAAACAGATATGCGTTATAATGATTTTAAAATGGCTTTGTTGGATGCCAAAAGTGGCAAGCTGCAGAAGAAAGGCTTTTTGTCCCTTTTTATTAATTGGTTAGCCATAAAAAACGATAATCCTCCAAAAGCTGGTGAACCACCTCGTTTAGCACAACATTATTATCCACATGCGCAAGATGGCACATTTTTTAATTTATTATGGAAAGCGGTTTATTCAGGATTAAAAGTTAATTTAGGCTTGCCAAAATAATGGTAATTAATATGGATAAATAGCCTGAGCATAACCTAATAAAACGAATTGTTGATGTAATATTTATGAAACCCTTTTGGAAATGGATAATCGGCGTTTTTGTAACGCTTCTTTTGGTGCTCTCCGTGGGTGTTTGGTATCTAGGAAACCATTGGCGCCCCTTGTTAAATGAGAAATTACATGAGCTGGTACTGAGTTCTAGCGACAGTCTCTATCGTGTCGAGTACGATGATATGGATTTCAATTTGGTGACGGGGCACGCCTATCTGAATCATTTTAAATTAATTCCTGACACCGCGGTATATCATCGCCTAAAACAGCAGCAGAAGGCGCCTGATAATTTATATGCGGTTACAGTATCTCGATTGGAAATCAAGAATTTCCATCCTAAGAACATTTATACACAGCGTAAACTCAATATCGATCAAATTACCATTCAAAATCCGGATATTCAAGTCATCAATGAAAATCAACCCTATAACGACACAATTGCTACAAAAGACAAAAAAACGCTTTATCAGAAAATAGATAAGGTCTTGAATGAACTAACGGTTGACCACATCGCCTTCGAAAACGTTAATGTAACCTATAGCAATCGCAACGAACAGCTTGAAAAAACGACACGTTTGAAGAATGTCAATATTAACGTTACCAATTTAAGGGTAGATTCGGCTTCGCAATATGACAGTCTACGTTTTTATAATGCAAAGGCGGTGGATCTTCAAATGAACGATTATCGTATTGCAACTGGAGACAGCTTATATTATATTGATCTGAAGGGAATTCATTTTACATCAGCGGATAGGAGTCTGGTGTTAGAAGGACTAAAGATGACACCTCGATATAATAAGATTGATTTTTATAAGCAGACCAAAATCGCTAAAGATCGCTTCGAACTTAGTTTTGATACCATTGGTATTCATCGTATTGATTTATTCAAATTGCTTAGACAACAAAAATTGTATGCTGGCAATGTTACCTTAGGACAATCAAAAGTCGAAATCTATAATAACAAAGCGTATCCAAGTATTACGGAAAAGAAAATAGGGAAATATCCGCATCAACAACTCCGAAAGCTAGCGTTTCCGCTAAAAATTGATACGCTTTTACTCCATAATTTATTAGTGACGTACACGGAGCATAATGGGAAAACCGGACAGACGGGTATCGTCTCTTTTCATGATACGAAAGGGACTTTTTATAATCTAACCAATGACTCGTTGGCTTTAATGAACAATCAATTTCTAACTGCGGATTTGCAGTCAAAATTTATGAATAACGGTAAATTGCACATCCATTTTAGCTTTGATATGCTAGATAAATTAGGTGGATTTACGTATTCTGGCACATTAACTGGAATGAACGCAAAAGCATTAAATCCGCTTACCAAACCCTTAGCAATGATACAGGTAAGCTCCGGTTATTTTAGCAGATTGGCCTTCCGCGTTAAAGCGGACGAATATAAAGCCACCGGCCATGTTCAGTTTTACTATAAACATTTAGCCGTTCAGGTTATCCTCAAAGATAAAAATGGTGCAAAGGCGAAAAATCCAATGGTTTCTCTATTGACCAATAAGTTTCTTATTAATGATAGTAATCCTGATGCTAATGAGCGTTTTCATCCTGGCCCGATAAATTATCGTCGGCCATTAACGGCTTCATTTTTCAATTTCCTTTGGAAAAGCTTGTTCGAAGGGGTAAAAGCGAGCGTTGGCATCGACAAAGAACGGGAAGCAAAGCTTATGAATACCGCAGAAGAAGCTGATAAAACAGTGGGAAAGGTGAAAGGTTTCTTTAAGGGAATATTTAAGAAGAAGGATAAAAAAGAACCTAAAGCAGAAAGCCAAAATTAGCGGTTTTCTGCTTTAGGTTTTCTGCTTTAGGTAACTATAAAATTCCAACCAAAGGGGTCTTCAATCCTGCCGTAACGCAATTCATTGAGATAATCCAATACTTTATTGGAAAACTCACGGGTCTCGGGTGCCGGTAATTTGTACAGCTTGCCTGCATAACCAATTTCTGAAATAGGGGTTAATGTGGCTGCGGTACCGGCAGCAAAAGCTTCAGTTACGTTGCCTTGTTCAATGCCTTCTAGGAGTTCCTGTACGCTTACATCCCTAGTTTCTGTCTTGATTCCCCAGCTTTTAGCAATATCCATAATACTATGTCGGGTAACGCCTTGTAAAACGGTCTCCGAACCAGGTGTTACCAAAGTATCTCCTAACATAAAGACTAAATTGGCAGTACCTGCTTCTTCTATATAGCGATGTTCTTTCGCATCTGTCCAGATCAACTGGTCAAAGCCTTCATCTTGTGCTAATCGGGTTGGATATAAAGATAAAGCGTAATTACCTGCATTTTTTGAAAAACCTACGCCCCCAGCTGCTGCTCGCGTATAGAATGTCTCTACCTTTACGCGAAGGGGCTTATTATAGTAAGCACCGACAGGCCCGGTAATAATGATGAATTTATACGATTTGGATGGATGAACGCCTAAAGCAGGTTCTGTCCCAAACATAAAAGGTCTGATGTATAGAGAAGCACCGTCTACCGGTGGGACAAAAGCGCTATCGGTAGCAATAAGCTTCTTTAAACCACCCATAAAAATTTCCTCTGGAAGTTCGGGCATCTCTAAGCGGACGGCAGATTTATTAAAACGTTCAAAATTTTTATCTGGCCTGAAGATGCTGACACGGCCGTCTGCAAATTTGTAGGCCTTAATACCCTCAAAAATGGCCTGTCCATAATGCAAGGCTGAGGTGGCCGGACTGAGGCTGAGGTTGGTGTAAGGGACTATTTTGACCGATTTCCATTCACCATCATCATAATCTGCCACCAACATGTGGTCAGATAAAATCTGTCCGAACTTTAGGTTGTTAAAATCAACCTTCTCTAAATTGGAGTTCTTTGTTAACTCTACTTCAATGTTATACGCGTGTGCCACTGTGAAAAAAAATTAAATCCCTTGTTGTAGGGAATGCAAGTTAGGAAAAAAATGGAAAAGAAGTCAACTATTGGTAACATGTTGGTGAAATAAAGTGGCATTTTCGCTAAGCTTGATTTAAATGTTATCTTTGGCTTAAGATTAAAAGCGTATGAAGAATATTATTTTTAGCGCCTTATTAGCACTGCCTTTTTTGGCAAATGCACAGCAGGCGTATACCGTAAAAGGAAAAGTAGGAAATTTAAGTGCACCCGCTACTGCTTATTTATCGTACCGGCAAGAAGGTGGTAATCAATTGGACTCCACTAAGATAATCAACGGCTCGTTTACCTTCAGTGGCTCCGTTGAAGATCCAACCAATGCTGTTGTGGTTATTGCGCATAAAGGTGAACCAGTCATGCAATTGGAAGATCCTGATATGTTGCCTATTTTCTTAGAGAAAGGGGAAATCACGGTACAGTCTGCAGATTCTTTGCATAACGGAATCTTGGGTGGCACACCCTTAAATAAAGATCAGGCCGCGTTAAATACAGCGATGAATGCGATTAAAGATGAATCGGCTGCCGTGATGGCGATGTATTATGGCGCATCAGATGAGCAACGATCCACTGAAGCCTTTCAGAAAGATTTTCAACAACGTTATGAAGCGTTACAAGACAAACAAGAGGGCATTGTAGCAAAATTTATCAAGGAAAATCCTAATTCACTAGTCAGCATGTATACATTGCGCTCCAGTGTGGATCCCAATAGAAATTATGAGGAAGCGCAAGCATTATATAGTGGGCTTTCCAAAGAAGTGCAAACCAGTAAAATTGGCGCAGCTTATGGCGAGTTGTTGGCGGTTGCAAAAGGAACTAGCGTTGGGGTAGAAGCACCAGATTTTACCATGAATGATACGACCGGAAAACCTCTTGCCCTATCTTCCTTAAGAGGGAAATATGTCCTGATTGATTTTTGGGCCAGTTGGTGTGGGCCCTGTCGGCAAGAAAATCCTAATGTAGTTGCGGCCTTCAATAAATTCAAAGACAAAAACTTTACCATATTAGGCGTTTCGTTGGATCGCCCAGAAGGAAAAGAAGCTTGGTTACAAGCCATTAAGGATGATGGGCTGACTTGGAATCATGTTTCGGATCTTCAGTTTTGGAACAATGCTGCAGCCAAATTGTATGGAGTAAGAGGGATTCCCGCTAATTTTTTAATAGATCCGCAAGGGAAAATCATTGCTAAAAACCTTCGTGGAGAAGATTTGCAAAATAAATTGCAGGAGTTGTTACCGTAATTAGCTTAGTGCTATTCATATATTAAAAGAACGATTTTCTTTACTTTTTTTCGCAGGAAAAAAGTAAAGAAAAAAGCTCCCGCTTCAAAATTTAAAGGAAAGACACTGCCTCCAACTACACCTTGTAAATTTTGGAGGCGGCTTTTTCTAAGGTTGGTACTTTAAACCATTCGTGTTATCTTTTCTGCGTGCTTGGCAGAGCACTTCGTTCTCCTTAAATCCGCCTTAGAGTTTGCGGTTTGCAGGTGGAGGCACTTGCTTTGTAGCAATTATCTACAGCGAGAGTTTATTCCACAAATGTTCATTTTAAAAGGTGTTCATGAACTCGTCGTAAACTCCTCGGTTTTTTCTACTTTTTGCGAAAAAAGTAGAACGAAATTAAAAAAATAGATAAAGAAAGGTTCCTTTAATATTTAGCTCATGGCATACGCCATCACCCTAACTAATACAAAATACGCAGTTTAATTGTAGTTGCAATCAACCGAAGTTCTTTCAATAATTTATCATCATATCCCTTACTGATGTCGGTAATCACATAACCAATGTTTCCCTTGGTCATCAAGAATTGGGCAACAATATTAATGTGATGCTGGGCAAAAACATGGTTAATTTGTGCCATGATACCTGGCACATTTTGGTGAATATGGATTAGGCGATGAGCCTGATGTTTTCTCGGCAGCTGCATATTCGGGAAATTACGACTCATTGCCGTATCGCCTTTATTAATAAAATCAGCCATTCTTTTGGGAATGAATTCTCCGTTCCTTTTTTTATTCTTTTTGTCGTCGAAGATGACGACCCCCATCTCATTGCACAGTTCACGATTGATCATTCCTTTACTATTGCCTAAATAACCAATCGTCTTTAACTTTTCGGCCCGTGCCAATTGTTCGTCACGAATGCTGGTGCCATTAGCCAGTAACAGCATGCCTACATCCTTAACATATTTTTCTTCAAAAATCTCTTTATGGCGGATGGAAAATCCATCTCTACGCAGGATATGCAGCGCAATTTCCGGAACATCCCCTAAAATTAAGCATAGGATCCTATTTTTAGGATAAGAGATTGCACGAGGTAAATGGTTGACATATAGGAATTCATCTAAACTGGGTGTAATATGATCTGCCTTTTCCGATACAGCTTTTCGTTCAATATTTTCTGTAAAGGCATAGAATTTTTCAATAAGGCCGGACTCTTTGAGTTGAAAGTCTGAATAACCATCCCCTATACCATATATGGTACCGTCAAGATTCATGGTTTGAAGGAGTTTTACTTTGCCTCCTTCATCGGAAAGGGGATTGTTTTCATCATAACCAATAATATTGCCCCCGTTATCAAAAACGAAAGTGTTGGCATAAATATTTTCAGTTTTAATGCCATAAGGCGTAACAACGGGGGTGATAAATTCTTTGAAACCTCCTGATACGATCAATACTTCATCGCTATGCTCCCGAAAAAAATCCCGATTTCTGGAAAATGAGGAAGAAACCTTTCTTTTTAGATGGGCGATTAGTTTTTCTAAATGTATTTTGTTCGCTTGGAGAAGTTTTACACGACCAGCTAAGCTTTCTCGAAAGGAAATATTCCCTTCCATAGCCGCATTGGTCAATCGTTCAATTTCGTGGTAAATCAAATCCTGCTCTGGGTGATGTTCGAGTGAAATCCTAGCTAACTCATCAAGTGCTTCAACCTGTGTAAAAGTACTGTCGAAATCAATGATGTAATAATGCTTCATATTTTTGTTCGTTATTCGTTGTTAGTGTCAAGTATCAAGACCTTTCTAAAGTTGTGCGTTGTGCGTTACGAGTTATGAGCGCCTATATAGCTTACCACGGGCGCGCAACTCGCAACTGGTAACTTGCAACTACATGGCTTTAAGCTTTTCACAAATTTCCTTCAATGTAAGTTCAATCGGTTTAAACGCATAGCCGACCTTCTCTTTTAGTTTATTGTTGGTGTACGCTTGTTTTTTTAAGGCTGCATGAGCAGTATCTCGTGTTAAGCCTGGTTTTTTTCCCGAAAACCAAGCCAGTATTTTGGCTGTCCGCCATGCAATACCCAACATTGCTCGGGTAGCCCTTTTGTTAGGAGCGGGCCTGCCAAGATGGGCAGCGCAAATTTGAAAAAGTCGCTGATAGCTTATGTTCTGGTTGCTAACGATGAAACGTTCACTGTGTATATCTTTGCTATTCATTAAGATAATGGCCACTCGTGCGACATCTTCTACATCTACCAACCCGACACTGCCTGTTGTATAGTAATGTAGCCCATTTTTTAATAACTTGAAAATGGCACCTGTATTTTCTGATCCAGCTTGGCGGCCTATAATCAACGATGGGTTAATGATTACGGCGTCTAGTCCTTCTACGGTCCCACGCCATACTTCCATTTCTGATTCGTATTTAGAAATAGCATAGCCATGCTGTGTACCATCAAATTCCCATATGTCCTGTTCGGTGGCTGTTGTATGCCCTGGTTTAGGTTCTCCAATCGCCGCTACCGAACTGACATGCAATAATCTTGCTTGATGTTTGATACATAAATTAACCACATGAGCTGTCCCTTCTCTATTTACTTGAATCATGGTTTTTTTTTTCGAAGGTTCAAAAGAAATCATGGCAGCACAATGATACACCTCATGTACATCTTCGAAGGCATCTTCCAATTCGAAATAATTATTAATGTCTGCGTTGATCCACTGAATTTGGTGATGGTTAACTAAATCTGGAGGAATAAGGGAAGAATGACGTTTGGTGGCTCGGACAGCATACCCTCCATCAAGTAATTGTCTGATAAGCATAGAACCCAAAAAACCTGTTCCGCCAGTAACTAATATCACAGTTTTATTTCGTCTAGAGTGATCATAAATACTTTCAAAAGTAAGTTAATAAATGGATATTTGCACAATCTTAAGTAAAATAGCATCCATACAAATTAATTGCATGTCATTAGTTGATTTTTTTTCGCCAATAGCCGTAGAGGAGTTTACCCCTCCCAATGGTTTTCTAACCAGCCAATTGGGTACGCATATCGTCGCTTACATCGATGAATTTCCAGATTATGAACGGGAATCGGTCGATTTGGCGATCATCGGCGTCATGGAAGATCGAAATGCATTAAATAACGAAGGCTGTGCGCTTGCTCCCAATTATGTTCGGGAGAAGCTTTATCACTTACATCGGGGTGAATATACACCTAAGATTGTCGATTTTGGTAATATTAAGGCAGGAGCACAGGTTACTGATACGTATGCTGCGCTGAAAACGACCGTTGATGAGTTGTTGCGGAATAATATAGTGCCGATCATCATTGGTGGAGGACAAGATTTGACCTATGCCCAATTTCAAGGTTATGAAAAATTAGAGCAAAAGGTAGATTTGGTTGTTATTGATTCACATTTTGATTTGGACGAAGCCGTAATAGACGACCGCGTTGCAACTTCTCAAACGTATTTAACACGGATTTTGCTGCATCAACCAAACTTCCTATTCAATTACAGCCACATTGGTTACCAGACTTACTATGTAAGTCAGGAAAGCTTGAAAGTCATGGATAAGCTCTATTTTGATTCGTATCGGTTGGGCTTATTTTCTGGTAAAACGGATCAGGCAGAACCCGTAATCAGGAACGCTGATTTATTGAGTTTTGATATTGGTGCTATCCGTTCTTCGGATGCCTGCGCTAACGCTAATGCCACACCCAACGGATTTTATGCCGAAGAGGCCTGTCAACTCTGCCGTTATGCCGGAATGAGCGATAAATTAACTTCTATTGGGTTTTATGAATTGAATCCCGCCTATGATCAACAAGGTCAAACGGCGATCTTATTGGCTCAGATGGTTTGGTATTTCATTGATGGGTATTATAACCGTAAAAAAGATTTTCCTTTACAACCTAAATCTGCTTATATCACGTATAGGGCATCCTTAAATGATGATAGTTATGAGCTGATGTTTGTAAAAAGCAAAAAAACCGATCGCTGGTGGATGCAAGTACCTTATCCCAACACCAAATCGGCCAACGAACGCTTTCACTTGGTGCCTTGTCGTTATGAAGACTATTTGTTAGCTGTAGAGGGAGAAATGCCTGATTTATGGTGGAGGACTTTTCAGAAATTGTCCTGATATGGTTGGTCGTTATCCGTTATTCGTTACTGGTTGTCCGTTTGATATTTACCAATAACTACGAACCAATTTAATACAAAAGGCTAATAACAAATAACCAATAACTACTAACTAATTTAATACCCTTGCTCATGTAACCATTCTATAGCATGGTCAAACCATTTATCATCGGTTGTTTTGTTGTTAAGGCCAAAACCGTGCCCTCCGTGTGGATAGGTAATCAGCTTAGATGGAATGTTGTTTTTCTGTAAAGCGTCATAAAATCGCTGGCTATTGGCTAAGGGTACGGTTGTATCGTCCTCCGCCTGGACGAGTAGTGTAGGAGGGGTGTCTTGGGTAACCTGTTTTTCATTGGAAAAATAGTTAACCAATGCATCTGCCGGATGCTTACCAAGCAGGTTTTCACGAGAGCCCATATGTGTAATAGCAGTGTCCATACTGATAACTGGATAAAGTAGCAGCATAAAATCGGGTCTCAGGCTTGTATGAGCTGAATTTTCGATCTTAATATCTTGATAATGAACTCCTGCAGAGGAAGCTAAGTGCCCACCTGCAGAAAAACCAATGATGCCAATCTTGTTGGGTTGAATTCCATAGGTTGACGCGTGTTCTCTTACCAATTTCAGCGCTTGTTGTGCATCTTGCAAAGGGCCGATACTTTTGTCTTCCATAATTAATTCGTTGGGTAAACGGTATTTCAAAACAAAGGCAGCTATTCCCTGTTCAGCAAATTGTTTGGCCACATCGTCCCCTTCATGGCTCATTGCCAAAATCGCATAACCACCTCCTGGGCAAATAACTAGGGCAGAACCGGTAAATTTATCTGGATTAGGCGGATAGTAACGCATAGCCGGAATACTGACGCCTGATACGCGTTCTATGCCATCTTCGCCAACCTTACTGACTTCCTTGACGTTTATCTTACTGGATTTGACATTGGGTATTTTTCCTTCAGGGTATATCGGTTCAAAGGACGTTGATGGCTGCTGTGCAGCAAGAACTAATGTCGTCATAACGAGTACAATCGTTGAAAAAAATTTTGGTGTCATATGTTAATTAGGATATTTTCTTTAAATGACTATCGGGTGATTACCCAAGGGACTTAAACACGTCATCTCGACCGTATACGCTTCACCTGATATGACATTTATGTAAATTTTCAATAGTTGTTCTTTTAATCGTTTAACACCGCATTGGCCAATAAATTCCGTCTCGCTACATGCTCAAAAGAAAGTACATGGTATTCTTTTTCCAATAGGTCGTAAATCTGGATTACCTTCGCCCATAAATTTTTTTGTGTGTCCCAATCATCATGTAAACCTGCAAGCTCATCTAGAAAAGCGGCTAACATATTAAGTTCTTCTGCCTTATATTCTTGTTGACGTAAGCGATCCGTAAACTGATCCATTGGAATAGTAAGGATCTCCTGAGGCGCTGTTCCATAATAATGTGCCAAGGTATATAACAACTCTTCCAATGCTTTGGGTTCTTGGTCTTCTAAGATAAGTCGTTTCACCTTAGCCAAGGTATGGCTGAGTTGCTGCATCTGTGCCGTTAATGAATCTCTTTTTAACATTTCATTCGAGTTATGAGTTGCCAGTTGTCAGTTGCGGGCCTACCAGCTTCCACTGGCTCCGCCACCACCAAAGCTACCGCCACCGAATCCTCCAAATCCACCACCACTGCTACCACCTCCAAATCCGCCTCCTCGATTACCACCACGGCCTAAGCTGCTGCCCAATAGCGATAGCCAAAATAGATCAGAACTTCCGCGTCCGCCGATGACTTTTCCACCTCCATTTCCTCCGCCTTTAGAAAGTAAACCAACAATAATTGCTATAATAATCACCATTACGATTAGTCCCATGCCTCCACCATCTCCCTTCCCTTTTCGAGGTTCAGCTTTAAATTCACCTTTAGTATAGGCTATCAAGGCATCGGTAGCACGATTAATTCCTACGTAATAGTCTTCCTGTCTAAAGGCAGGAGTGATAATATTGCGTATAATCTGAAAGGCTACAGCATCGGGTACTGCGCCTTCTACACCATATCCAGTTTGTATCGTTACTTTACGGTCTTCCTTAGCAATAAGTAGGAGAATACCATTGTTCTTCCCTTTATTGCCAATGCCCCATTGTTGAGCCAGTCGTACGCCGTAATCAGCAATATCATAGTCGCCAACAGAACGCATCATGACTACCGCAATTTGGGTAGAAGATGTGTCGTCAAACGCTACCAATTTATCTTCCAGTTGTTGTTTTTGTGCTTCGCTTAACGTGCCCGTAAAATCAGTGACCAAGGTTTTGGAAGCCGGTGGGAAATCCTGAGCGTGAATAACTGCTGGGGAGAGGCAAAATAAAGAAAGAAACAAAAATAAGGAAACTTTCATCTGTAAATATTTGTATTCCATCAGCTAGATGGAGTTTATCCTATTCAACATGCAACTAGTAAATACGGATGGTTTATGAATTTAACGTATGATGGCGATCTATAAAAACAATGTCATTAGGTAACTCATTTACATCATCATGCGCTCGGGGAAATAAGTGCTGTAACTGCTCACCAGCGCAGGCTATCCCCGTAATTAGTCCCTTTAATAGATCGCCTGATTTAAAGTGGCTAAGCATTTTTTCTTTCGTAAGGTCCCAAAAGTCGTTGGCTACTTTACTGTCAATTCCCTGATCGCCAATAATAGCAAATTGATGATCATCCGTTGAAAGATAAAGTAGTACACCGTTGCGAAGCGCTGTTTGATGCATGCCTAAATGAAAGAAGCATTCTTGTGCGCGAATAAGTACATCTTGTTTACAACGCCTTTCAACGCAAACACGTATTTCTCCTGAAGTACGTGCTTCGGCCAATCCAATTGCATGTGCCAACTGTTCTTGTTCTTCACTGTTAAAGATATCCATGGTTGAACCCGGGTTTGTTTTCTACTTTTTCTACGTCTTGGTCCTAAAATTTCACTTCAGGAGCTTTGTCTGCTCCAGCTTGAGAGGTAAAATACCCTTTGGCTTTGAAGCCAAATATGCCTGCCATGAGGTTGTTAGGAAAAGAGCGTATGGTGGAATTGTATTGCTGTGTTGCTTCATTAAACCCTCTTCTTGCCACGGCGATACGGTTTTCCGTTCCTTCAAGCTGTGCCTGTAATCCCTGAAAATTTTCTGTAGCCTTCAATTCAGGATAATTTTCGGCAACGGCCATTAGTCGACTTAACGAACCTGTCAAGGCACTCTGCGCATCTTCGAATTTCTTAATTGCTTCAGGTGTTAGGTTCGATGGATCAATATTGATAGAAGTGGCTTTTGCACGTGCCTCTACAACACTGGTCAATGTTTGTTGTTCAAAGTTAGCAGCTCCTTTTACCGTGTTAACTAAATTTGGGATAAGATCCGCTCTGCGTTGATAGGCATTTTCTACTTCTGCCCATTTAGACTGTACATTCTCGTCCAGCTTTACCATACTGTTGTAACCGCATGAACTAAGTGATAAGGTGGCTATTAAGCCAACTAATCCAAAAATAAATCGTTTAATCATATTCTTTTTTTAACGTTTTGTTCATTTTATACTTTGATAGCAATTTTTATACCTTTGTTACATCTTGGATAGCAACCAAGCATACAATATGCAAAAAGAAATTGAAATAGCCGTAATTCCGGAAAAAATTTCTGATGAAAACTTCATACGGCTAACGGCAGCCAAACAACTTCATCTATCTAACGGACGGATTCAATCCATCAAGGTCATCAAACGGTCTATCGATGCTCGCGGGCGTCAGGTGGTTTACCGGTTGCGTATACAGGTATTTGTTGATGAAATGCCTGCGCCAATTGAATCTAATATAGGCTACCCACCCCTTTCAGGATCGCAATCTGTCATTATTGTCGGTGCGGGTCCGGCCGGACTCTTCGCTGCCCTTCAGTGCTTAGAGCTGGGGTTAAAACCCATTGTGCTCGAACGTGGTAAGCAAGTAAAAGACCGCAGAAGGGATTTAGCCATCCTGAATAAAGAGGGAGAGGTCAATCCTGAATCAAATTATTGTTTTGGCGAAGGCGGTGCAGGTACGTATTCCGACGGTAAATTATATACCCGCTCTAATAAACGTGGCGATGTGCAGAAGGTATTGCAGCTTTTGGTTCAACACGGCGCTACAACAGATATTTTAATCGACGCCAGACCGCATATTGGTACAAATAAACTGCCGCATATTATTGAAGCCATCCGTGAAAAAATTATAAATAGTGGTGGAGAGGTACATTTTCAGGCAAAAATAGTCGATATACTTGCTACAGCCAAAGGTGTTCAAGGGGTGCTTTTAGCGTCTGGAAAAGAGCTTCTGGCACATCATGTCATTTTGGCTACTGGTCATTCCGCACGTGACATTTTTTACTTGTTTAAAGCGAAGAATTGGCTGTTGGAAGCTAAACCCTTTGCTTTGGGCGTGCGGATAGAGCACCCGCAGTGGGTGATCGATCGTGCACAATACCATTGTGCTGTACGAAGTGAATGCTTGCCGCCCGCCTATTACAGTTTGGTAGAACAAGTAAATGATAGGGGAGTGTTTTCTTTCTGTATGTGCCCAGGCGGAATTATTGCACCATGTGCAACCGGCGATGGTGAGGTCGTGGTTAATGGGTGGTCACCTTCCCGCAGAAATAATCCTTATGCTAATTCAGGCACAGTGGTACAAGTTAATTTAACCGACTTACCGCATGCAACGAGCGATCCTTTCGCACTTTTAGCTTTTCAACGAGCTGTTGAGCAAAAAGCATATGTGTTTGGTGGCGGTAAAGCGGTTGCTCCCGCGCAGCGAATGATTGATTTTGTGCAAGACAAACTTTCTGTCGACCTTCCTGTTCATTCGTATAAGCCAGGATTGAAATCGGTACAACTACGAGAAGTATTGCCTGGTTTCATCTACGATGCGTTAAAGGGGGCTTTGCCTCTTTTTGGTAAGAAAATGTCTGGGTATTATACCAACGAAGCCGTTTTGGTAGGGGTAGAGTCAAGGACTTCTTCGCCGATACGGATTCCACGGGATAAAGAAACAATGCAGCATCCACAAGTGGTAGGTTTGTATCCCTGTGGAGAAGGTGCCGGTTATGCTGGAGGAATTGTGTCTGCTGCTATCGACGGCATGAATTGTGCCTTGCAAATCGGTGCGCAACTTAACAACTCAACAATTTAACGTCTTAACAACTAATGAAAACACTAATTTTAGGAGCTACCACAAATCCAACCAGGTATGCTTATTTAGCGGCACATTGTTTAGTGGCGGCTGGGCATGAAATTGTGAATATCGGTATAAAAAAAGGAACAGTAGCAGGAGTACCTATACAAGCTGCTGCTGCACCACTAGCTGATATCGATACCGTTACGCTGTATGTTGGTCCGAAATTGCAGCAACAATATTATGATTATCTAATAAAAACTAAACCTAAACGTATTATCTTTAACCCCGGTACAGAGAACCCCGAGCTGGTAGCTTTGGCAGAAGAGAATGGTATAGCGGCTGTTTTTGCTTGTACGTTGGTCTTACTAAGTACGGGACAATATTAAATAGTGCTCGCTGTCTCGTCTTTTTGATAAAAACTTTATCGTAGATTTAGATGTAGCCGTTTGATTGAAGAAACCATAAATATAGCTACGGATGAAAGAAAATAAACCTAATGCAGAGAAAAGTATTGTAGATATTGCCTTAGCTTTGGGGGTGTCGGCAGCCACCGTATCGCGAGCGCTCAACGATAACCCGAGAATAAGCGAAGCTACCCGGAAAAAAGTAAAAGAAAAAGCCAAGGAGATGGGGTATCGCCATAACAGCATGGCTTCATCATTACGAAATAGGCGGTCTAATATTATCGGATTAATTGTTCCTCGTGTTTCTATGTATTTTCATTCCGTTTTTATTACAGCACTGCAGAATAAGTTGCAGCCAGAAGGTTATAATTTAATTGTTTGCCAATCTAATGATTCTGTTGCCGTGGAACAACAACTGGCAAGCACACTATATTCCTCACGGGTAGATGCTTTGGTTGTCTCTTTGGCACTTTATACCGAAGAATACCATCACTTTGATGGCTTTACCAACCATGGTACGCCACTCTTATTTTATGATCGTGTGCCTACCAAATCCTATGCAGCTTATATCGTAAAGGGTGATGATTATCGCGGAGGCCTTATCGCCGGTGATCATTTAATTGAAATGGAGTGTAAAAAGATTGCCTATATTTCCGGTCCGTTAAGCTGTAGCATTTATAAAGAACGTACCGAAGGTTTTACACATGCCTTGGCAAAGGCCGGTCTACATTTGAATACCGATTGGTGTTTCTACCATGAGCTAACAGCAGAAAACGCATGGAATAGCTTAAGGCAGCTTTTTTCAGGCAAGGAGAAACCAGATGCTATTTTTGCCTCTAATGATACTACAGCTGTGGCAGCGGTACAATTTTCCCGCGAACAAGGCATAAAAATTCCGCAAGAGTTGAAAATCATGGGTTATTCTAATGATCCAAGATCTTCGATCATATCTCCTGCAATAACGACGATCGATCAGCATCCTACAGAAATGGCCCACCGTGTAGCGCATAAACTATTGCAGGTTCTAAAAGATAAGCGACAAGCGCAGGAATACGACGCCCAGGAAATTGTACCGGTAACCCTCATCAGACGTATGACGACGTAGTCTTAAGCAGTTGAATGACGGAAGCTTAACACCAAAAATGAACACTTGTAAAAAAAAGTAAATTTAGCTAAATTTGTTTTGAGTAAAGTGATAATGCTAAAATGGGAACCGTTGAAGAATTAAAAACAGTAGGTAGTTCTGTTGTCAGACGTTTAAGGAAGCAAAAGCTTGATAACGGAAGACCATTTTTGATATGGTCTGATAAATTGCCCAAAAATCAAAGTTACTTGGAATACCCTGATCATTCCATTAAGGTTGTGACGGTATCTCAAGACCTGAATTCTTTTACTGTCGTTCGTGAATTGACTAAAACGCAAGAGAAAGCCGTCCGCATTGAGTTTAACTTGTTTTAGTGCCTAGTTTATATATTATAACAGGCTCAAACGGAGCAGGAAAATCTACAGTAGGGCCTGATTACCTCCCGAGGAAGAAACTACCCTGTTTTCGATGGGGATTTGCTTTATACCCAAAAATTGAAAGCGCTATATCCTGCACTCATAAAATCTCCCAAGTATGCACGTCGTGAGGCTCTGGATTACATAGTAGATTTATTTGAAGAGCAAACTTCCACTGCGCTGGCTAATAATGATCATTACGTTTATGAAGGGCATTTTTCTAATGACAGGACTTGGGATAAGCCCAAGGCCTTTAAAGCGGCAGGATATCAATACATCTCCTTTTCTTTGGTTTGGATAATCCGGAGTTATCCCAATTTAGAGTTACAGAAAGGGTAATGGAAGGTGGGCATTATGTCGATCCGGAAACATTGTGTAATAATTTTTATGGGAACCTTGAAAAATTAAATCTTTACCATAGACTTATTGATGATTTGACAATTGTAGATACCTCTGAAATTAACCATAGGATTTTATTTAAAACAGTTAATCGACAGTTGGAGTTTGCTATAGAGCAGCATAAATTACCTGAATGGTTTACTAAACACCTTCCTAGTATTATTGCAATGTTCCCTTAATTTTTTAATTTTATTCAAGCTGTCGATTTATGTATAGAACCAGCACATAGGTACTTTTAAATAGATAAATGTAATCGATTGCATATATCAAATAATTCTTTTATTTTGGCCCATAAATCATAAATAAAAAAGACCGATTATGAAGAAAATCCACTACCTTCTGATGTGCCTGATGTTGATAACGGCCTTTTCAACAGCAAAGGCTCAGGTGCAAAATCAAGAAATGAGCGCCCTTATTCAGGAAAATTTTGCATTTGCTGAAGCACAATATAAATTGCTGGCACAGCATATCCCAGCCGATAAAATGCCGCAAAGTGCCGATCCAAAAACGGGAAAAATCGATAGTCGTGATATCCAATGGTGGTGCAGCGGATTTTATCCCGGATCCCTATGGTTAATTTATGAACAGACCAAAGACGAGGTTATCCATCAGGAAGCCTTGCGGACTTTAAACGTTATTGAACCCAATAAGACATTTACTGGAAATCATGACCTCGGTTTTATGATGCTCTGTAGCTATGGTAATGCTTATCGAATTACCAAAGAGCAATCCTATAAAGATATATTATTCCAATCAGCAGCATCCCTGTCAACTCGTTTTCGACCGAATATAGGTGTCATTCAATCGTGGAATAAATCGAAATATTGGGAATGTCCGGTAATTATCGATAACATGATGAACTTGGAGATGTTGAACTGGGTAAGTGCTAACGGGGGAGACGAAAAGTTCAATAAGATAGCCACAACACATGCCAATACGACGCTAAAAAATCATTTCAGGCCAGATTATAGTTCTTACCATGTTGTGGATTATAATCCGGAAACTGGGGCTGTTATCCGAAAAGCAACATGGCAAGGAGCAGCTAATACCTCGGCGTGGGCCAGGG
This sequence comes from Olivibacter ginsenosidimutans, assembly GCF_039542865.1. Taxonomy (NCBI): domain Bacteria; kingdom Pseudomonadati; phylum Bacteroidota; class Sphingobacteriia; order Sphingobacteriales; family Sphingobacteriaceae; genus Olivibacter; species Olivibacter ginsenosidimutans. Next base: position 436,680 of record NZ_BAABIQ010000043.1, read on the forward strand.
GACAAGGGTGGGGTTTATATGGTTATACGATGATGTACCGCTACACGAAAGATAAACGTTACCTCAAACAGGCTGAAGGCATAGCGCACTTTATTTTAAATCACCCTGATCTTCCTGCAGATAAGATTCCTTATTGGGACTTCGATGCGCCATTTATTCCTTATGCTATGCGTGATGCATCGGCTGGCGCTTTGATAGCATCTGCTTTACTAGAACTTGGACAATATGTAGGAAAAGACAAACAATCATTTTACGTGGATAATGCGGCTCAAATGATCCGTTCCTTAGCTAGCGATGCTTACCGATCCAAACCGGGCGAAAATGGTGGATTTCTGTTAAAACATAGTACTGGTGCTCTACCGTTAAATTCGGAAATTGATATACCCATCATTTATGCGGATTATTATTTCTTGGAAGCACTTAAACGCTATCAAGACTGGTATTTAAATAAATGAGTTGTACGTTTTATTAGAAGAAAGGTAGAAGGCTTAAGGTAAAAGGTAAATCTTAAGCCTTTGGCCCTAGACCTTAAACCTATGCCTTAAAACTTACGACTAAGTCTTCATGCTGATATATTGTCAGGAAATAATGTAAACGATTGCGCTTTTGTTTTTTTATTTCTGTATATTAGCATTTGTATAACGCTATTGGGAATATAGAAAAATTTATTGGAGCTTGTTTAAATTTAACTGAGATGCCGCCTCGAAAAGGTATAAAAAATGAATGAATTGCATTTTAAACTGGCTCCTAATATGAACCTGACATGATTAATCCGCTAGGTGGCGGAAAGTACAAAAGTACAAAGGCAGCATGAATGTCTTAGAAATAAACAAGCAATGACTAAACAAATCATAAACAGATGAGTACAACATATGAGACCCGTTACGCTTCTAGTCCACATGAAACGAAACAGATGGATACAGAGGCCTTAAGGAAAAACTTTTTGATTGAACGGTTATTTGAGATCGATAAAATCAGCTTGGTATATACACATTACGACCGGTATATCGCTGGAGGAGTATTGCCAAAAAGTAAATCCCTCTCCTTAGCGACTATCGATGCGCTTAAAGCTCCTTATTTTCTAGAGCGACGTGAATTGGGCATTATTAATATCGGTGGTCCCGGTGTGGTAACCGTCAATGGAGAGGCATATGCACTTGGATTCAAAGAGGCTTTATATGTCGGTAAAGGAAATGAACAGGTAACCTTTGCGAGTAATGAACCGCAGAACCCAGCCAAGTTCTATTTAAATTCCGCACCCGCCCACCATACCTATCCTACGAAGAAAGTTACCAAAGCGGAAGCAGAGGTGGTCGAGTTGGGAAGTTTAGAAACGGCAAACCATCGCGTTATTAATAAATTATTAGTGGCTGGCGTTGTAGAAACTTGTCAATTACAAATGGGAATGACAGAACTCAAAACAGGGAGTGTATGGAATACGATGCCGGCGCATACGCATGATCGACGGATGGAGGTTTATTGTTATTTTGAAGTTCCCGAAGGGCAGTCGGTTTGTCATTTTATGGGGCAACCGCAAGAAACCCGACATATCTGGATGCAAAATGAGCAAGCGGTCATTTCTCCACCATGGTCAATACATGCGGGTGCCGCTACTGCTAACTATACCTTTATTTGGGGCATGGCTGGGGAAAACATGGATTATGGGGATATGGACGCTTGTGCTATTACGGAATTGAAATAAACGATGAAGTAGCGTGAATCGAGAAACATTATTAAATAAAAATGCAATGTATGTTTTAAAAAAATGGTGTCGACTGGGGTTTATGTGCTTGACTGTTTGGCACATGATGTCATGTACGGCAGAAAAAAAACAAACACTAACGATTACCAATCCTTTAGCTGTGGAGCGGGCTGAAGTACTGAGTATCCCCTATACAGATTTTAAACAGATTTATAATCGGTCTGAAGCCTTTCGGTTGATTGATGAAAAAAATAAAGAATATACTTACCAATTGGAAAAGGGGGAAGGCGACAGTACGCAAAATGTTTTAGTGTGGGTAGAGCTTCCGGCTAATGGTACAATCACCCTTCAGGTTCAGCCTGGAAAGCCCAAACCAATGGAGGCTAGGACGTTTGCGCGCTATGTGCCGGAGCGTTTTGATGATTTTGCTTGGGAAAATGATAAAATTGCTTTCCGAATGTATGGGAAAGCACTGGAGGGAAGACCAGATAATGCAGAAGGGGCCGATATATGGGCAAAACGGACAGACAAATTGGTCGTAAACGAATGGTATAAAAAAGGAGACTACCATAAAGATCATGGCGAAGGAATGGATTTTTACGATGTAGGCATGACCCTGGGCGCTGGCGATATTGCACCATATGCGGATGGAAAAATTATATTCTCTAAACACTATCGGGAATATGACGTGCTGGAAAATGGTCCGCTAAGAAGCATGTTCCGGTTGAAATATGAGCCATGGGAAGTAAATGGTAAAAAAGTGTCTGTAACGAAAACCATTTCGCTAGACGCTGGGGCGCAATTAAATCGGGTAACTGCTGTTTATACGGTGGAAGGAGCAGATGCAGATCGCTTGCCTGTAGTTGCCGGAATAGTGTTACGCAAAGGAGAAGGAGGCCAAGCGATGAAGCTTACGGATGCCAAGGTGGCAGCTTATTGGGAACCAGCCCATGGTGCAGATGGAACGTTAGGTATCGCGGTGTTAGGCGAATCGCCTATAGACTCTATTACGGAAAATAATGGACATTTGTTAGCGCACTTCACGGCTACATCGGGTAAGCCAGTAATCTATTATAATGGTGGGGCTTGGGATAAAGCTGGCAAGATCACCAACGCAAAGCAATGGGAAGAATACCTCCGTAATGAACAAGAAAAACAGGAACATCCGTTAGCAATTTCGATTAAGTAAACAAAGCAATGACTATACTGAACAAATTTAATCTTAGCGGGAAACTAGCTTTAGTGTCTGGTTGTAAAAGAGGCATCGGCAAAGCGATGGCCGTTGCGTTAGCGGAAGCAGGCGCAGATATTATAGGTGTTTCTGCTTCCCTAGAACTTGAAGGTAGCGAAGTATCACAGGAAGTAACGGCTTTAGGTAGGAAGTTTTATGCGTATCAATGCGATTTTAGTCAGCGTGAAGCGTTGTATCAATTTATCCGAGAGGTAAAGTCGCAGCACTCAACCCTGGATATTTTAGTTAATAATGCGGGTAATATTTTACGGAAGCCAGCAGCAGAACATCCGGATGAATATTGGGACGAAATTATCGCCATCAATCAAACGGCTCAATTTATTATTACTCGGGAGTTTGGAAAAGATATGATCGTTCGTGGTAAGGGGAAGGTTATCTTTACGGCATCGTTACTTACGTTTCAAGGCGGAATCAATGTGCCGGGCTATGCGGCCTCAAAAGGAGCCGTAGGACAACTAACCAAAGCGTTCGCTAATGAATGGGCGGGACTCGGAGTTAATGTAAATGCCCTAGCACCGGGGTATATTGCAACCGATAATACATCGGCACTAAGATCGGATGAGGAGCGAAGCCAGGCTATTCTGTCGCGTATACCTGCGGGAAGATGGGGCGAGCCGAATGATTTTAAAGGTCCTGTGGTCTTCTTGGCTTCGGATGCAGCAAATTACGTTCATGGTACGATCTTAACCGTTGATGGGGGCTGGATGGGGCGCTAAGCGTACAACAAAAAGGTAAGAATAACGTTATAGAATACGGTGCTATCTGTTGGGCAATAGCTAATAGATGCACCTTTTCTGTTCGTGTTAATCTTCAATCGATAACGGTATACTATTTAATGATCAAAAATTTAACGGCTAAGTCCATATCGCTTATGCTTTTACTGCTCATAGCAGTCGCCTGTAGTACCCATAAACCCATTGCATCAAAAACCCAAAATGCGTATTCTTTAACTGCTACCATCGATCAACGATTTAAACATGCCGCATCACAGTATAAACTGATGATGGAGGATCTTCCAAAGGATAAGTTACCAAAGACTTTTGTTAAAAAAAGCAATTACCTGGAAACCAGTAAACCCGATTGGTGGACGAGTGGTTTTTATCCAGGTACTTTGTGGTACTTGTATGAAGAGACGAAAGATTCCGTTTTGCTGAAAGAGGCTAGACGAGCAATGAAACTATTGGAAAAGCAGCAATCCAACAAGCAATCGGCTGATCTAGGAGCTATTATCTACAACAGTTTTGGCACAGCGATGAAAATTGACCCCCAACTAACCTATCAAAAAACATTGTTGGCGAGCGCAAAGACGCTGATGAAGCGTTACAGTTCCAAAGTAAAAGCAATACGTTCTTGGGATACGCGGCAAAATGATAAAGAATTTGTAGTGGTTATTGATCATTTGATGAATTTGGAATTGCTATTTTGGGCCAGTCATGCGACAGGTGATTCCAGCTACTATAAAGTTGCCATCAATGAAGCCGAGACTATTTGGAAAAACCATATTAGACCCGATTATAGCAGTTGCCAAATTGTTACGTTTGATACGAAGACAGGAAAACTAAAGAACAAGCGTAACGGACAGGGCTATAGTGATGAGTCTACTTGGTCTAGGGGAGAAGCTTGGGCCTTGTACGGTTTTACCGTTTTATATCGGGAGACGCAGCATCCGGAATACTTGAAACGGGCCGAACATATCGCTGATTTTATAGTAAATCATCCAAATTTACCCAAAGATAAGATTCCATATTGGGATTTTAATGCCCCTGATATTCCGAATACCTATCACGATGCTTCCGCAGGGGCCATTATGGCAGCTGCCTTGCTGGAGTTAAGCGGTTATAGTCAACATAACGCTAAAAGCTATTTTAAAACGGGGGAAACAATGTTGGAAACGCTTGCCTCTCCTGCTTATACCGCGCTTTTGGGAGCCGAAGGAGGTTTTGTATTGATGCATGGAGCAGGTTATATTCCCGTTATGGCCGAGGTGGATGTGCCTTTACCTTATGCGGATTTTTATTATATTCAGGCTTTGAAACGTTATAAGGCCTTATTGTTGGGAGAAAAAGGAACTAATGCCGCTGTTAGATATCCATAATGGATGTTTTCCGTATGACGTATGAGACTTTTTAGCCGTTAAGAATAGATTATTTTTACCGAAAAAATCGCGATAATATGCAAAGTTTGTTTTTTTGCTAAAACGCTTTAATTATATTTGCCCTGATATTAATCCCTCTACCCCATTTTTTTGAAACAGTGGGTTAGCAATTGGCACAAGCAGTAATAGAACTGACAAAGAAAATTATAAGCATATTAATGAATAATACAATAGTTGTAGGTTGTGATATAGGTGGCTCCCACATTTCAACGGCTTTAATTAATTTAGTAGATAAAACGCTTATAGAAAGCACATTTAACCGACAAACCGTAAATTCCCATGATGCTATTTCCGCAATTATAAGCTCATGGGCTAGTTGTATTCGATCTTCTTTAGCAAAGGGCGACTTGCAAAAAGCAGCTATAGGAATTGCTATTCCGGGCCCGTTTAATTACGAAGAGGGAATCAGTTTAATGAAGGGCCAGAATAAATACGAGGCCCTTTATGGGGTAAATGTCAAACAGCTATTGGCAAAGGAATTGGAAATAGAGTCGGCAAGCATCAAATTCATTAATGATGCGGCAAGTTTTCTGCAGGGAGAGATGTTTGCAGGAGCCGGAACAACCTTTAAAAAGGCTGTTGGCCTTACACTAGGCACTGGCTTAGGGAGTGCATTTTTCCTAAACGGCCATGCCATAGACGCCAATTTATGGAGTACCCCTTTTCGAGGGGGTATTGCAGAAGACTATCTTTCTGGACGTTGGATAAAAAACACCTACTGCTCGCGAAGCGGAAACACCATAGATAGCGTCAAGGCAATTGGCGAATTGGTTTCTACTGATACCGTTGCTACGGATGTTTTCCGGGAATTCGGAGAAACCCTAGGCGAATTTATTTTTGATCACCTATTGCCCAAAAATCCGGAGGGCTTGATCTTAGGAGGAAACATTGCTAAGGCCCATGCGCTTTTTTTAGCACATACTCAACAGTTACTACATGACCGATCAGCAGCGCTTCCCATTGCCATTGCTGATTTAGGAGAAAGAGCCGCTATTTTTGGTGCAGCAGACGCGTTAAAACAATGTCCGCAGTTCAGCTAGCGCTTTAATGCTAAACGTTACGTCATCGGGTTCTGGCAATCCCTTTGGATTAAAATAAATGGCATCCATGCCGAAGGAGTGGGCACCACGAATATCGGCCTCTATGCTGTCACCTATCATGATGCTTTCTTCTTTGTTAGCTCCCGCAGCGTTTAAAGAGAAGTGGTAAATCGCGGGATGAGGCTTATGGACGCCCACATTTTCTGAAATGATAATCTGGGAGAAATAGTGTTTTATGTTAGTTTTTGCAACTTTAATCTCCGCGGCATCTTTAAACCCATTGGAGATTAAATGCAACACATATTTTTCTTTTAAATATGTAAGCGTCTCGTGGGTTTCTGGAAATAGATTTGTTTTATGCGGACATAAACGCAGGTAATCGGCTTCAAAATCCGTTGGAAAACGGTCTGGAGAAATACCTAATTCGTTAAATGTATCTGCAAAGCGCGCTCGCCGAAGCTCGTCTTTATCTATTTTTCCATTATGGTACAGTGCCCATACCCGTTGGTTATTCTTCGTATAACAGTTGATAAACTGGTCAAAAGAATGAATGCCTAAATCAACAAATTTATATTGAATGAAAAGCTCATTTAACGTCTCTTCTGCATTCTTATCAAAATCCCATAGGGTATGGTCCAAATCAAAAAATAAATGCTTTTTATGGGTATATTGCATGAGGTAAAGATAAAGATTTTAGTTGTGAGTTGCCAGTTGTGAGCGCATAACTCGTAACGCATAACACACAACTTCTTTAAACTTTCTCCCCATAAGCCAAATCTCCGGCGTCACCTAAGCCGGGGACAATGTAAGCCTTGCTAGTGAGCTCACTGTCAATCGCTCCTATCCAGAGTTTGGCTTTTGGTAGATTGGCTCTTACATGTACAATACCCTCTTCACTGGCAATGGCCGAGACAATATGCAACTCTTTGATGGCAAAAGATGCCATAAGCTCCTTACAAGATAGCACCATGCTCGCTCCGGTGGCTAACATGGGATCAACCATGATCACAATTTTATGGTCGAGATCAGGAGAGGTTACGTATTTTTTTTCAATCTCCAATTGATTGTTTTTCCTCGTCTTCCGATAAGCGCCGATGAATCCACAATCGGCACGATCAAAAAAATTCAATAGACCTTGATGTAACGGTATACCTGCGCGAACAATTGTCATGAGCACCGGTTGCTCTTCCAGCAATTGAGTCTCTGAGATACCTAAAGGAGTGTCCACTTCCTTTGTTTGATAGGATAGGTTTTTGCTGATTTCATAAGCAAAAATTTCTCCTAGGCGTTCCATGTTTCGCCGAAAACGCAGGCGATCTTGCTGCCATTCGATACTGCGCATCTCCGCTAGGAAATGGTTGGCGATGCTGTTGATTTTGCTTAGAATAAAGGCCATGTTTATCGTATTTCGTACAATTACTTGGTATTTGGTGATATCTTTGCTTATCTTCGTTGGCGATTGCTCATCTACCAATACGTGTTGCCAAATTAAGTTTGTATAGCACTAACTATTTTGGCAATCAAATTGTTTAGGAAGAACGGTAAAATATCTTTGCTGGAGCTGTTGTCTTCTCGGCCTTCCCCTTCGAGAAAGGGCTACATTCGATATAACGGTAACGGAGCTAGATAACCTATAGCCAAAAGAAAGGAACAACAATGAAATTTAAATTATCATCCGCATATGTACCAACTGGCGATCAACCAGAGGCTATCCGACAATTGGTGGAAGGGGTGGTGGCTGGCGAGCATTACCAAACATTATTAGGAGTAACCGGCTCAGGTAAAACGTTTACCATTGCCAACGTCATTGAGCAAACCCAACGTCCTACCTTGATTTTAAGCCATAATAAGACATTAGCGGCGCAGCTATACGGAGAGATGAAACAATTTTTTCCTGAAAATGCGATAAACTATTTTGTGTCCTATTATGATTATTATCAGCCGGAAGCCTATATCGCGAGCTCTAATACCTATATTGAAAAGGATTTACAAATCAATGATGAGATTGAGAAGTTACGTTTGCGCACGACATCGGCCTTGATGTCTGGCAGACGAGATATTGTCGTGGTATCATCCATTTCCTGTATCTATGGTATGGGAAATCCGGAAGACTTCTCCCGATCTATTTTTCGCTTCGGTGTAGGGACTGCTATCAGTCGTAATGCTTTTCTACACCGGTTGGTTGAAATTTTATATGCTCGTACCACAGCAGACTTTAAACGCGGCACTTTTAGGGTTAAAGGCGATACGGTGGATGTATTTCCAGCGTATATGGATGACGCCTATCGTATTACTTTCTTCGGTGATGAAATTGAAGAGCTGAGCATCATCGATCCGGTTTCGGGAAAGACTTTGGAGAAGATGGAAACCTTGGCTTTATTCCCGGCAAACCTCTTCGTTACCCCTAAAGAGAAGTTCACGCAGTCTATTTTTGCTATCCAAGATGAACTGATTCAGCGAAAAGAGCAGCTGGTGCATGATGGGCGAATGCTGGAAGCAAAGCGTTTGGAAGAGAGGGTCAATTATGATTTGGAAATGATGCGGGAGTTGGGTTATTGTAGTGGAATCGAAAACTATTCACGCTTTTTCGATGGTCGCCAACCGGGTATGCGTCCGTTCTGTTTGTTAGATTACTTTCCAGATGATTACTTGATGGTGATTGATGAAAGTCATGTTACCGTACCCCAAATACGGGCGATGTATGGCGGTGACCGTTCTCGTAAAATATCCTTGGTAGAATATGGTTTCCGTTTACCGGCAGCATTAGATAACAGGCCACTTAACTTTCAGGAGTTTGAATCATTGGCTCCGCAAACGATTTATGTGAGTGCTACACCAGGTGATTATGAGTTGCAGCAAACAGAAGGTGTTGTGGTGGAACAAGTTATCCGACCAACTGGATTGTTGGACCCGACCATTGAAATTCGGCCGGTGATTAATCAGGTCGATGATTTACTGGATGAAGTAGACAAGGTTACGAAAGAAGGCGGACGGGTGCTAGTGACCACCCTGACTAAACGGATGTCGGAAGAATTAACCAAATATATGACACGTTTGGGTATCCGAGTGCGTTATATCCATTCTGAAATAAAAACCTTAGAGCGTGTAGAAATCCTAAGAGGATTGCGTTTAGGCGAATTCGACGTGTTAGTCGGTATCAACTTACTTCGGGAAGGGCTTGATTTGCCCGAAGTGACACTCGTGGCCATCTTAGATGCCGACAAAGAGGGATTTTTACGGTCGCAAACTTCCCTAATTCAAACCATTGGTAGGGCAGCGAGAAATGATAAAGGACGGGTAATTATGTATGCCGATGGCATTACCGATAGTATGCGTGCAACGATTGATGAAACCAACCGAAGAAGGGAAAAACAAATGCACTACAATGAAGAACATGGCATTGTGCCCAAGACAGTTGGAAAGTCGCGCGAGGCTATTATGGAACAAACGTCTGTTGCTGATTTTAAAGGGGGAGCCGCTAAAGCTTATGTTGACCCTGATCCAGCTAGTAGTGTGGCAGCTGATCCGGTAGTACAGTATATGAGTAAAGGTCAACTGCAGCAGGCCATTGATACCGCCAGGAGGGCGATGGAGAGAGCAGCAAAAGATATGGATTTTCTACAAGCGGCTAAGTTAAGGGATGAAATGTTTGCGCTGGAAAAAACGATGAAAGAAAAGTATGGGAAGGAGTAAGGTAGAAGGAGGTAAGGTATAAAGCTTATACCCTACGCCTTATACCTTTTAACCTATTAAAAACAGTATTTAAACGTCAAGCCAAACCGGCCTGCTTCAAAGTTGCTTCCATGGGTTAAGATCCAAGATGGTCTCCAATCAAAGCCTACTGCAATTGGAGCCTGAGGAACCTTAAATTCTAATCCGGCCTGAGGACGAAGCCCGAAATCTGTTTCGCCATCCCCAAAATAAGCTTGAGGGCCAACACCGATATTCCATAATAAACCACCCGCATTGGGAATTGCCTTGTTGTAAGAATACTCTACGCCGACGATCGTTATGCTATTTCCAAACAGCACCATCGCTTGACCGGCATCATTTGCTGAGAAAAAATGTTTAACGTGCGGGCCAACATAAGTACCGCCGTTACCTAAGTCCAGAAATAGGCCAAAGGCATTGTTGTAAGGCGCTCCGCTTTGGGCAGATGCCTTCTGGAAAGCCGTGCTTACCAAAAGAACGGCTAATGCTAAAACAAGGATAGAACGTTTCATTTCTTGATTGTTAATTTTGTTTAATAATCGTTGCAGCAAAAGTAAAAATTTATTTTCAGTTAATCATCCCCCTTTCGGGGGAAATTTTTCTAGCGGTTTTCCACTATATTATAAAACTCATTGCTTTTTACTTTAAAGAATGAATAAATTTGTTTAATCCGATATAGGAAGAAGTTAAATGACGAACTGTTTCATTAGTTCGTGGACAATATGAAGGTGAATATTTAATTCATCAATAGCAGAGATCGCTTCTTTTTAGGAGAGATAGGTAGGAGAAATAGGATTTTGCAATGGGAGTTTTTATCTTTTCGACTTTTGTGTTGCTGGTATTTAGCCTTGGATATGGTATTTATTACCATAAGCAACGTATGGCAGAACAGGAGAGAAAGTTGCGTATAACACAGCATCAGCAGCAGAGGCAAGAAGAACAGATGCATTATTTTCAGGCTATGGTACAAGGACAGGAACGGGAACGGAAACGCTTGGCAATTGATTTACACGACCGTCTGGGAGGTCTGTTAGCAAATATTAAACTCTTACTGTCTAAAAACCCTAATAGCCCTCTAACTCCTGAATTGCTCCATCAACGACAGACCGCTTTAGTAAAACTAGATACTGCCGTTAATGAACTACGTAGAATTGCCCGAAATATGATGCCTGAAACGCTGCTGCGCTTCGGTCTAGTGGCAGCTCTGCGCGACTTTTGTGAAGATCTGGAGCACCAGGGCATCAATATTGTCTTGCAGACCTATGATTTTTCTCCGGACATTGATAAGCAGCAACAGATTACCCTTTACCGTATTTTACAGGAACTGATCAACAATGCGGTTAAACATGCGCATGCGCAATATATATTGGTTCAGTGTATGCAAAATGACGATAAGATTTACTTGACGGTAGAGGATGATGGAAAGGGTTTTGATGTAGAAAAAGAAGCAGATAAAAAAGGAACAGGTTTTTATACGATAAAAAACCGGGTTGCTTATTTGAACGGGCAACTCGATATCCAATCGGAACCTAAGGTAGGAACGACGATTACCATTGAATTTAATCTCCAATCGGATGCAACAGATATCCTTACTTATTGTTGATGATCATCCCATCGTATTGGAAGGGATGAAGGCACTGCTGGTCGATCATGCATCGGTCCTGGTTAAAGCGTGCTGTATAGATGGTCAAAGTACCTTAGCCTTTCTAAAACAGGATGCTGTTGATGTTATTTTGTTGGATATTAATCTGCCCGATATAAGTGGTATAGACCTTTGTAAGGAAATCCGGTCGAGTTATCCCGATACACATGTTATCGCCATCAGTAATTATAACGAACGTAGTATGATTACCAAAATGCTGCAGAACGGTGCTTCAGGATATATCCTGAAAAATGCTGGAGCTGATGAGATTATAGAGGCTATTACTACCGTCGTTTATAATGGGAATACCTTTTTTAGTCCAGAAGTACAAAAAGCTTTAGTAGAGGCTGCCCTAGAAGATCCATTGCATTTGCCTAAACTCACCCGCAGGGAGCAGGAAGTCCTTCGTTGTATTGCTGCGGGGAAAACAACTGCTGAAATTGGGGATAGCTTGTTTATTAGTCCGCATACCGTAGAAACCCACAGACGAAACCTTATGCAAAAATTTGATGTATCCAATGCGGCAGCATTGATTCGAATAGCTACCCAGTATGAACTGATTTAGGGAGCAGTTACCTTGAAAGTGTCGTCAACTTTAGAAACCTTTCCAAAAGGAGCCTTGGTAGAATGGTAAAATAAACATATCCATCCCTCTGCCGCTGCTTGATTGCCATATTCTTCCCGTAGGTGCATAGCCTTTTTACCGTCATAATCGTATTTAGCCGCAAACTTATGTAGGAGCTGTTCGGGTTCGGGAAGTTCATCACCTCCAAAAAAATAATGCTCATCACCTTCTGTTATATGAAAAACTTGATGAAACGCTGTGTGCCCACCACTGTGTTCATAACGGATTTCGTTATTGATATGGCCATCTCCTTCAACTAAATGCAGGTTGCCGCTGCGCTGAAGGACGTCAAATACCGCTGTTTTATACGAATTGGAGGTGCTACTATAGGCATTTTCCCATTCACCACGTGCTACAATATATTCTGCTTGGGGAAAAGCCAATTGAAGCTTTCCGTCTTTTTCCAGTACCATGCCACTGGCATGATCTTGATGGAGGTGGGAAAGCAATACCAAATTTACGTCGCTGGGATTAAAACCTGCTTTTTTTATGTTTTGATGCAAAATAAATTCTCCTGCTGAATTGGTATAACCCAAGCCAGTATCCAATAAAACCAAATCTTTAGCAGTTTTGATTAAAAAGGGGTGTATGTGAATAAACAAGGAACCCTTCCGATCCTTTTTATCATCTTTTGCGGGATCGAAAGGAATGAATTTTTTACTACTGTCTACTGAATAAGAACCTTCGTATAAAGAGAATGCTTGCATGTATAAAGTAAAATTAAAAATTCAAAAGTAAAAAGCTATAGGCCATAAGCCGTATGCCATAAGCATGCGCAACTCACAACTGAAAACAAGGTATCTCGCTACTTGTGTCTTATGTCTTGATACTGTATATTTACCCATTGAATTCGAACAAAGGTATGCAAAAAAGGTGGGTAGAGCAGAATCCGGTAAACCATAATTCGGTCATTTCATTGGCCAAGGCACTTAACATCAATGAAGTATTGGCCAGCTTATTGGTTCAACGTGGTGTACATGATTTTGAAGAGGCACGGAGATTCTTTAGGCCAAGCTTATCCCATTTGCACAATCCTTTTCTCATGAAAGATATGGATGTGGCTATCCGCCGCATTGAAAAGGCCATTGGCATGAAGGAGCATATCTTAATCTATGGGGATTATGATGTAGATGGTACAACAGCTGTGGCAGTGCTTTACAGTTTTTTAAAACGATTCTATAATCATATTGGCTATTACATTCCTGATCGTTATAAGGAAGGGTACGGTATCTCCTTTCAGGGGATAGATTATGCTAAAGCGCATCAATATTCGTTAATCATTGCACTGGATTGCGGTATTAAATCCATTGATAAAGTGGCCTATGCTAAAGCAAAGGGAATAGATTTTATCATAGGCGATCATCATACGCCGAGTGAGCAATTACCAGACGCTATTGCAGTGCTCGATCCCAAGCGGAAAGATTGCGCCTATCCTTATAAAGAATTGTCTGGATGCGGTATAGCATTTAAAATTATTCAGGCCTTCACGAAAACCAATCATCTAGACGATGCCGAAGCTCACCAGTACCTAGATCTAGTGGCGGTGAGTATTGCATCCGATATTGTACCGGTTACGGGTGAAAATAGGGTGTTGGCGCATTTTGGGCTCAAAAAATTAAATAATAATCCATGTTTTGGTCTACAGGCATTGATCAATCTTTCATCTAAGGTTGGTGAGCTAAATTTAACCGATGTGATTTTTCAGATCGGGCCGCGGATTAATGCCGCAGGGAGAATAGAGCATGCAAAGGATGCGGTGAAATTACTCTTGGCAAAAAGTGCAGAGGAAGCTAAAAATTGTTGTGCATTGGTTGATGTACAAAATATGCAGCGAAAAGATTTTGATGCCAAAATAACAGCGGAAGCGCTTTCGCTAATTCAAGAAAGTGAACAACTGGTAAAGAAAAAAACAACTGTTGTTTATCAGGAAGACTGGCACAAAGGGGTGATTGGCATTGTGGCCTCACGACTGACTGAAAAATACTATAGGCCTACCATTGTATTGACCAAATCGAACGATTATGTAGCTGGATCAGCGCGATCGGTTGCGGGCTTTGATTTATACGAGGCCTTGTTGGCATGCAGCGATTTACTGGAACAGTTCGGGGGGCATAAATATGCTGCTGGCTTAACCATGAAAGCAGAAAATATTTCCGCTTTACAGTTACGCTTCGAAGAAGTTGTTGCACAGCGTATTCGTCCGGAATTATTAGAGCCTGAAATTCAGATCGATGCCCAACTGAACTTGGCCGACATTACACCAAAATTCTTTCGGATATTGCATCAGTTTGCACCTTTTGGACCCGAAAATAACGCCCCCGTATTTTTGGCTAAAAACTTATATGTTAAGGGAATGGCCAATTTGGTAGGGGTTAATCACTTGAAAATGTTTGTTACACAGGAAGATGCTCCGGTTTTTGATAGCATAGGTTTTGGCTTAGGTGAATATTTGCCGCAGCTTAACCGGGGCTTACCTTTCAATGCTTGTTTTACCATAGAAGAAAATGTATGGCGGGAAAGACGCGCTATTCAGCTGAATATAAAAGGGATTAGATTGATGAGTTAGTTATTAGTTTTTAGTTATTGGTTATTAGTAAATATCAAACAGAACACGTACAACTAATAACGGACAACTAATAACGAACAACTAATAACGAACAACTAATAACGAACAACGAAATAGCATGATACTAAAAGCAGAACACCTTGTTAAAAAATATAAACAACGGACTGTCGTGAACGATGTGTCCTTTCACGTAGAGCAGGGAGAAATTGTTGGTCTACTTGGGCCGAATGGGGCAGGAAAAACGACGTCGTTTTATATGATTGTCGGGCTAATTAAGCCTAATGAAGGACATGTTTATCTGGAAGATGAGGAAATTACCGAAGATCCGATGTATAGACGTGCGCAAAAAGGGATTGGTTATTTGGCTCAGGAAGCATCAGTTTTCCGAAAGCTATCGGTAGAGGATAATATCATGGCGGTGCTGGAGATTCACCATTCGGATAAAGAGGTGAGGCAACAGAAGTTAGAGGAGCTCATTAATGAATTCAGCTTAAACCGAGTCCGTAAGAACAGAGGCGATCTACTTTCAGGGGGTGAGCGGCGACGTACAGAAATAGCGCGTGCCTTAGCGGCAAGTCCACATTTTATTTTATTGGATGAACCTTTTGCTGGTGTAGACCCCATTGCCGTGGAAGAAATACAGACCATTGTTCATAAACTGAAACATCGGAATATTGGCATTTTGATTACCGATCATAACGTGCAGGAAACGCTTTCTATAACAGATCGTGCCTATTTATTAACAGAGGGAAAGATCATGCTAACAGGTACACCGGAAGAGATTGCAGTCAATGAAATGGCCCGTACTTATTATTTGGGAAGACACTTTGAACTGCGAAGGAAGAAACTGGTTGAGTGAACAGTTGCGAGTTACAGTTCCAACACACAACTAAAAAAACAATCAATAATTTTTAGTAGTTTCGTCCTGAAACCGTGATAGGGGACTGAATCAAAAATGGCAATTGTAAATTCAATCATCAACTGGATCATGAAAAAGCGGATCCACCAAATCGAGCTTTTCATGAAATATCCGCATGAAGTTCAAGAGGAGTGGTTTCACAGCCTCATTACTACGGCGCAGGCAACAGTATGGGGGAGGAAGTATGGCTATGAATCGATTGATACCATCGATACATTTAAAGAACGGATACCCATTCAAGATTACAACAGCTTAAAACCCTATATTGACCGGATGATTGCCGGCGAGCAAAATTTGCTTTGGCCCTCTGATATTAAATGGTTTGCCAAATCATCAGGTACAACGGCTGATCGGAGCAAATTTATTCCCGTTAGTGAGGAAGCCTTAGAAGATTGCCACTTTCAAGGCGGAAAAGATTTATTGACCATTTATTGCCACAATAAACCGGATGCAAAGGTGTTTACGGGTAAAGGCGTGGTGTTAGGCGGCAGCCACAAAATCAACCAAGAAGGTAATGGCGAGTCTATTTCGGGCGATCTTTCGGCTATTTTGATCCGTAATTTGCCATTTTGGGCTGAAATGTACCGCATCCCAGATCTAGAGACTACTCTTAATCCCAACTTTGAAGAAAAAATTGAGCGTGTAGCTCATTTGGTTATTCAGGAAAATGTAACGAATCTATCGGGTGTACCTACGTGGAATGTGGTGTTAGCAAAGCGTGTATTAGAGATTACCAAAAAAGATCATCTGCTGGAAGTTTGGCCAAACCTAGAACTTTATCTACATGGTGGAGTTAGTTTCAAACCATATAAAGAACAATTTAAGAAACTGATTCCTTCTGATAATATGTATTACCTGGAAAATTATAATGCTTCTGAGGGGTATTTTGGTATTCAGGATCGTTTAGATGCAGATGACCTCTTGCTGATGCTCGATTACGGTGTTTATTATGAATTTCTTCCGGTAGAACAGTTGCATGACGAGCATCCCAAAACCCTCAGCTTAGATCAGGTAGAACTGCATAAACAGTATGCCCTCATTATCTCTACCAATGCGGGATTATGGCGGTATATGATTGGTGATACCATTAAATTTACAACACTCAATCCGTATCGCATCCAAATTACTGGACGGACGAAACAATATATTAATGCTTTTGGCGAAGAGTTAATCGTTGATAATGCAGATAGCGGTTTAGAAGAGGCTTGCCGCTTAACGGATGCGCTTGTTAAGGATTACACTGCTGGTCCGGTTTATTTTAATGGGAATGAAGCAGGAGCCCATGAATGGATTATTGAATTTGAACGGGAGCCGAACGATATTCCGAGATTTAAGCAGGTGCTAGACGAGAAACTCCGCGAACTCAATTCGGATTACGATGCAAAACGATTTCGGAATTTGGCATTAAAAGAACCGATTATTCATATCGCTCCCCCTGGAATTTTTTATCAATGGATGAAAAGCAGAGGCAAGCTGGGTGGACAAAATAAAGTCCCTCGATTAGCGAACGACCGGACTTATCTGGATAGCGTGTTGCCTTTGCTTAAGTTGTAAGTTATGCGTTGCCAGTTGCGCGTAATACGCACAACTCCTAAATCCGTCCCTTCGCTTTAATCTCCAAGTATTTATTAATGGTATTCACAGTCAGATGTTCTGGAGGTGTGAGTACCGATTGGATACCATGTCTTGCCAGTTCTCGCACAATGAGCTGTTTTTCGTAAACAAACTTTTCGGCGATGGTTTTTAGATAGATACCCTCAATATCATGTGCTTTATCTAAGCTTAGTGCGGTGAGTTCGGTGTTTTCAAAGAAAATAACCACCAGCAAATGAAATTGGGCGATCTTTTTTAGATAGGGAAGCTGTCTGTTTAAGGCAGATATGCTTTCAAAATTGCTAAATAGAATAACCAAGCTGCGTTGCCTTAAGGTATGCCTGATAGCGCTATACAAGGCTTCCATATTGGTTTCCAAATACCGGGTTTTCTCTTTATAGAGGGTCTCCATGATGTAATGGAGCTGTGTAGGTCGCCTATCTGCAGGAACAATACGACCAATTTGCTCGGAAACGGTAATCAAACCGGCTTTATCTTCTTTCTTTAAAGCAATATTGGAAAGAACTAAGGAGGCATTAATGGCGTAGTCTAATAAACTTAAACCATTAAAAGGCATCTTCATGGTACGCGATTTATCTAGAACACAATAAATATGTTGGGAACGCTCATCAACATAGGCATTGACCATCAGATTACCGTGTCTGGCAGTAGCCTTCCAGTTTAAAGTGCGGTAATCATCTCCAGGAACATAAGTTTTGATCTGCTCAAATTCCATACTATGTCCTAACCTGCGGATTTTTTTTAATCCATAATCGGTTAAACGATTAGAAATAGCCATCACTTCATAGCGTCGCATTTGTAAAAATGAAGGGTAGACTGGTACATCTACCGCTGCTTCCTGATTAAATCGGCGTTCTACAAAACTGATGGGTGATTGTACATAATTTCGGATTTTCCCAAAAGCATAGACTCCCCGTTTTACTGGTCGTAATGTGTAGGTCAAGGTTTTCTTTTCTTTTGGCCCTAACGCCAACGAAAACCAAACGTCACGACGCTGGAATTGATGGGGGATCTCATCAATGATGCCTAGTTTTACCGGAAATGGATAGTGGTTTTGTAGGATTAAAACAATATCATTTTCATCGCTATTGCTCAATTTAGAAGGACAAATGCGGGAACTTTCCACTTTTCCTTTTGGGGAGGCAAATAATAAAAGGATATCAGTGAAAAACAATAGGACTACACTTATCGCTACAATGGTTGGAATAAATCCTAACCAAGGGAAAAAATAGCTTAATAAAAACAAGGAAGCAGTGGTTCCTAAAGCGATAAAGAACCTGCTACCTAAAAAGAGATCGGTATAGAACAAACGAAAAAAACGCATTACCTCGGTACCTCAATATTCTTAATCAGTTGACGGATAATATCGTCTGGAGTAATGCCTTCCATTTCCTTTTCGGGGGTAAGCATTATGCGGTGTCGTAATACCGGAGGAGCAACTTTAATAATATCCTCAGGGGTCACAAAATCCCGATTGCTTATAGCGGCAATTGCTTTGGCGCTATTGATGATAGCCAAAGAAGCCCGTGGAGACCCCCCTAGAAAAAGCGCTTTATTATTGCGTGTTTGATATACAATCTTCGCCACAAACTCCAGCAGCTTTTCCTCAACATGTAGATTTTTAACGGTATTTCTAAACTGCTGGATTTGCTGTATATTTAATACTGGTTTAGCATCCAGTAGTTTTTCATCGGTACTCAGGCGATGATGCAGCGTGAGTAATTGGGTTTCTTCGACAAGGGAAGGATAGCCCACTTCAATTTTGAATAAAAAGCGATCAAGTTGTGCTTCAGGCAGTCGGTAGGTGCCTTCTTGTTCAACCGGATTTTGTGTGGCCAGTACGATAAAAGGTTCTTCCATGGGGTAGGTTACGCCATCCATCGTTACTTGACGCTCTTCCATTACTTCAAATAAAGCCGCTTGTGTTTTTGCTGGTGCCCGGTTGATTTCATCGACAAGCACAATATTGCCGAAAACCGGTCCCTTTTTGTACTCAAATATGCCTTGTTGCGGATGAAAAATGGATGTTCCCAAAACGTCAGAAGGCATTAAATCTGGCGTAAATTGTATCCGGCTGAACTGCGCATCGACACATTTCGCCAGCAGCTTTGCGGTAAGCGTCTTAGCGACCCCGGGAACACCCTCTATTAATACATGTCCGTTAGCTAAGATGCTGGCAATCAATAGCTCGATTAGATTATGCTGTCCAATGACTATGCGGCCTATGTTCGATCTAATCTGTTCAACAGCTTCATTAAGTCCGCTTAAATCGGTGCGCTGCTCGAAAAATTCTTGTTCCATACTATTCCAGATTGTTCGTAAAATTGTTCTATGTTTTCATTTAATGCCATTAATTCCTGGTCGCTTAAATATTTTCCACGATTAATAGCATTGATTTCCTTTAAAAGCTTATCGATAATTTCTTCTTCTACCCCTGATCGGTTAATTAGGCTTTCTCTAAACTCTGCATCCAATTCGCTGGTTTTTAGTCGATAATGGTTTCTGATAAAATGAAGTAAATAAATGACTTTCTTATGGACAATATCTTTATTATCCCGTTGTTGGTAATAGACGCCTCCTACCACCTTCGCGAAGTCTACGCTGGTGTTTTTCATCGGGTCCTCTACAGGAATAATCCGTTGCCTACGCTTGCTATTGTATATGACAAAAAGGACTAAACTGGCCAATAGGAGATAATAAGCCCACTTTAGTGGTGGATTACTAAATATAACGCGGAAAAAAGATCGATCACCATAGGCTCCAAGCGCTTGATACTGGTCAAAAATAAGGGTCTTTTTTGTCGGCAGGTACGCTAAAGCCTGTGCAGCAAATTCGGCTCCATCTGGACTTAAAAGCGCATAATTACTAAAAAAATCAGGTGAAGCAGTGAGGTATAGATGGCCTTTCCCAAAGGTGTAACGGATAAATAGGGCTTGATCCTTGTTGTTCTTAGCTAGGACGGTAGTTCGCAAGGTATCAAATTTACTGAAATAAGTAGCGCCAAGCCCTCGCTTAAATCGGTATTCCTTCTCTGGGTGGAGTGAGGGGTTGACAAAATGAAAGCGTAAACTGTCTTTAGCAATAAGAACGGCGTTGAGTTGTATCGCTAATTTAAGCGAATCTAAGAAAGCGTAATTATATCCCTTCGCTGCGATAAATACATCATGACCTTGATTTAAAAAGGTTTTCATTTGATCAAAGTCGGTAGCAGATATATTGACATTTGGCGAAATAATCAATACGCTTGCCCTACCGGCATGTGTTAACGTTTCGTAAATGGATTGTCTGCTAGGTTTGATACCTTTTTGGAAGAGTTGTGGTAATTCATGGTAAAGTACATAGGTGCCAAAAGGTATCTTATCTGCTTTATCGTAGGTTGGTGTCCAATTGATTGGTTGTGGTTTGTTGTATTCCACCAATAAATAAACGGCTAGAAGCGAACAGGCAATGATGAGGTATAGCTTTAAATCTTTCATAGCCGTGTTTATTAATTGCGTATTTGTTGGTAAAAGGAAGTAAAATCGTCATGGATATGCCCGAAATCCTGTTTTTGAATAGGGAAGCCACCATACCAAATGTATTCAAACTGTCCGGTCAATTGTGCGAAATTCTTTTTGAGGGGCGTTTCATGGAGCTCCTGCAGATAAGCGTGATTTGTTTTGCCCGGTTGCCAGTCAATCAATTGTCGATCGGTTAGGCCCTTTAAGCTCTGCAAATAAAGTAGGCGTACGGCCAAGCGAAAATTTCCCGCTTGTATTGCTTGCTTAAGTTCTTCTTCAAAATTGATGATATGGATATTTTCCTCGTTCTCGAAAGCAGTTGGATCTCCCAGTGTTTTGGACTTTCTGAAGATATGCATCAAATCCATGCCTGAAAGTTTGTATATGAGTAATAGTAAAGCAAAAACACCCGCAAATATGAGTAGCCATTTTAGGGCGATAGCTGAGCCTTTGCTGGCAAAAATACGCTGTAATAATTGATAGAACCAATGTTTCAGCTGTTGCCACCAACCTATTGGTACAATGTTTTCCTCATAATTGAAAGTCGGATCATGCTTATAAACCGCCAGCGATTCTTTCGAAATACTTCGAAGATCAACCATAGAAGAGTCGCTTTGGACAGTAAGGGGCTTTTTTACCGTTTTTCCCTTCTCGTCTGAAGCAGTTTGTGCAGATCCCGGAAGCGTACCGAAAATAAAGAAAAGGATAATAAGCGCAATACGCATAGCCAAACCAATATTAGTATTCCTCTTTAGGCCATTCATTTGTAGAAGGACCATCATGGTTCCCAAAATTATCAATGCGTTCCAATAATCCACCCCCCTCTTTTTCTTCACTTAAACTAAAATACCAGAGGGCACAAACAATTGCCGGTAAAATATAAAATAACTGCGCCAAGCCGCTTAAGATCGAACTAAAAATACTTCCAACTAAGGTTAGTTTGGGTGAGTTTTGCAAGAATACAGCCCCTAAACTCATTAAAGCAGATGGAATACCAAGAATTCCAGCACAGCAGTAGGTAATAATAATAGCGACTAGAATAAGTCCAAAGGTGCGCCACCAATTGTCTTTGATTAGAGCCGAGCTTCTCGAAAAAGCGGTTACCATCCCCTTGTTTTCGAAAACCATAACAGGGAGTGCAATAGAAGTTAAGGGAAAGAGATAAACCCCTGGAATCAAACAAAAAAAGATAGCCAGAAGTACCAAAATTCCGAAAAGGATAGAAGCAATAAAAAATTCGACAATGTGACGTTTAAAAAGCTCCCAAACCTGTTCAACACGCGGTGCTGTATTGCCGTTTTCCTTATAGAGCTTAATAAAGCAATTGATTACCAGTGAGATGGCACTAACGCTTAACATGGTAAAGAGAATAACTAAAAAGTATTCCACGCCAAAAGAGTAAGTGGCAAATTCGGAGGCGTACGTGTTATCCTGTCCGGCTGTTTTTACCAAACCAATAAACTTAACCATTTTTAGCTGCTGCAAGACATTCGATGCTATTGACGCTAAAATAAAAAAGCCACAGATGTAGATCAATGGTGTTAACAATGCTTTAAAGTTCTGCTTGATAAAGGTGAAGCAATCGTTAATGGTCTCACTGAAATCCCTTACTTTTCTAAATTCAATTTTTTCCTCATTTATTTTGTTCATATTGGGAGGTTTTATATAGTTTATAAGGATAGATGAGTACATACCAAAGGATAAACAATAATGACGCAATCAGAATAAAAACACTGAGCCAGGTAGGCATTTCCGTATGGCGTGTGACAAAAGATTCTAAGATAGCGGCTAAAATAAAAATAGGGACTAGACCAACGATAATCTTGAGGCCGTCTTTTGCCCCCCGCTTAAATGAAAGGAGCCTGCTATAGGTTTTGGGAAATAAAAGCCCATTACCCAGTATCAAACCTGCTGTTCCTGAAAGAACGATGGCCGAAATTTCAAGGGTGCCGTGGATCCAGATCACCAAGACGGAGGCCATCCCCAGCCCCTTACTAAAAAAGTAATATTGGAAAGAACCCAGCATAACGCCATTGTACAGCAGCACGACTACCGTTCCAACAGAACAAAATATGCCCATCACAAAAGCAATACAAGAGACTTTAATATTATTCAAAGCAATCATTAAGAACATCATAAACGGATTCATTTCTTTGTATACGCCGAACGGATCGCCCTTATCAATATTGGCATTGGTCATGTCTACATAGTTATCGCCTAAAATTAGGCGGACAAACGATTCGTCTTTGGCAGCAGAAAATGCGCCGACAATAGCGAAGAAAGTAAAAAATAGAAAAGCATATAGTAATTGATTGCGGTATTGGTAAAAGATAAGGGGCAATTCTGTTTTCCAGAAGGTGGAGAATCGACTCAGTTTTTCCTTTTTGTTAAGATATAGGGATTGATGCAGCCGCGCCGCAAGTCCGTTGAGGTACGCCGTAGTCTTAGATTTAGGATAGAACGTTTTGGCATAGGCTAAGTCATCCGTAATTTCAATAAAGCGTTCAGCCAACTCGTCCGGATGCGTAGCCGGTACTTTTTCGTAGGTTTCCCATTTGTTATTGTTCTGTTTAACAAATAATGCTTCTCGCATGCCTTTAAATTAATTGGATGAGTTATTCATTTCCCTTTATGAAGGAGCAATAAAAATAATAAAATAAATGACTATCTGGAAGTTTACCTAAAAACACGCTACCCTTGCCTGTGTGGTATTTAAATGTAAACCCTTCCATCATAGTTATAAGGGGTTAAAATTGTTTTTTAGAGAACCATCCTCATCCGTAGCAACCATGGCATAGTGACGGGGAAGGAACCATTTTAGATGTGACTGCAAGGCCTCAAAGCGCTCCTGTCCTACTTTTTTGGGTGTTAAGTTAGTAACCAGTTCCTGTAATACGTCATCGCCATACTGCCGTGTCATCAAGGCAATTTTAGTATCCCGAATACCCTGTTTTTCGAGAAATTGACGGATAATAAGTCGTGCTGGCCCAGGTAAAAACGCTTCAGATGGTTGACCCATGAGCACCTTTTCTTGCCGTTGGATGACTTCCTCTTTCGGAAGTTGAACAGGAGACGAGGTGGTATAAAATTCGCCTCTTACCGCAAAATTCACAAGATCTCCATAGGTAAATACCCAATCGGGCTGCGCCTTCTGCGCGTTGATGACGATACCTATTCCCCTGTTCAGAATAAAATCGGAGACGATGTGTCGCACAACATAACATTGAAAGGGCTTATTTGGTGTAGGTATCTGTAATTGGAAATACGGGAATCCATCTGGTCCCTGAATGATCTGGGGTTCACCGCAAGCAAAGCTGGCGTCGCTAACATTGGTGCTAAATTCATTGTTCCACGCTTCATCACGGGCCGCCCGATCAACCTCGAATAAAGTTGCCAATACCGCTGTCTTTTCCAGATCACCATAATATCCCTCTTTTGCTGTGGTTACGGATCTGTCTGTACCTTTTTCAGTAGGCTTCTTCTTAAAATTAAATAATCCCATTTGTGGCAGTTTATAACGTTATTTCTGATGATATATTCTTTCCGTTAAATTCATTTCCGCTGCACTTTTCCTAACTAGCGGAAAAGTGCAGCGGAAAGAATTGGATAAGCGTTACAGGAATACTCATCGTTAAAAATTCTCGAATGAATCGATCAAAACTACGGCAATATCTATTAAATAAATATCCCCGAAAACAATGGTTTTCGGAAAAATGAAAACTATGTCCAAATCAACCCCTTTAAAAGTCTATTTTACACCTGTTTAAAGCGGTAATTCAACAATATTTTTGTAGTGTTTATTTAATAAGTACTAAAATTTAAGTCATGAAAGATCAAAGTTTTGTAACTACCACGCTTGTAAAACAATCCCCAGAAGAAGTCTTGGCTGCTATCGGCAACGTTCGCGGCTGGTGGTCAAAAAATATCGAAGGAAGCACCGATAGGGTGAATAGTGAATTCATCTACCGAGATCAATACCTCACCGTCAAAATGAAAATCGTCCAGTTTTCACCCAAAAAAGTTGTTTGGGATGTAGTAGAGAGTTATAACACTTTTTTTGGCGCTTCGTATGAAAGGGAATGGGATGGTACACAAATCATTTTTGATATCATTAACACCGATGACATGACCCAATTAACATTCACGCATGCCGGACTCGTTCCGCAATTTGAATGTTTCACGGTTTGCTCTAGTTCCTGGGACTATTTTATAACGACAAGTCTGAAAAGTTTGATAGAAACGGGAAAAGGGAAAGACATTTCAAAAGATGAAGATTCATATATGACCTCTTTTGTCGTCGATCAAACACCAAAGGAAGTCTATGACGCTGTAAACAATGTTCGTGGGTGGTGGTCTGAAGAAATTGAAGGGAAGACGAACGAGCTTCATGCTGTATTTTTTTATCACTACAAGGATGTTCATTTAGTCAAAATGGAGATTGTTGAACTCATTCCTGAACAGAAGGTCGTATGGTTTGTGAAGGATAACTATTTCAATTTTGTAAAAGACATAACAGAGTGGAAAGGAACCAAAATTGTTTTTAAAATAGCAAAAGTAGGCGATAAAACCCAACTGACTTTCACCCATCATGGCCTTGTAGAGGAATATGAATGTTTTGACGTTTGCAGGGATGCTTGGACCAGCTATATTCAGGGCAGCTTAAAAAATTTAATCACGACAGGAAAGGGACAACCTAATGCAAAAGAAGGAGGACTCAGTGCTGAACTCATAGCGCAATGGGGCTTACCTGAAAAATAGATCATGGTGAAGGGCACGACAAATCCGTTATTGGGAAGACAAAGGAATCATCACCAGTTTAACCGAAGAAGAAGGTAAAAATAGGCGGTATGATTGCAAAAATATCAAGAAAATGTTGCTAATCAAAGAACTTTTGGATGAGGGGTATACGTTAGATGCATCTGCAGAGAAAGTGAAAAAGCGTATGGAAATGATTGAGGAAACGCTTAACAAGCTAAAAAAATAATCCCAATACAAATAGAAAAACTTGTTTTATTTTTCTTTATTGACGAATAGTATATTTTTATATTTCCCGATTATCAGCTATTTTAGCAGCAATGAACCAAGTCAGCGTAATTACCTCCCAGAATATCAGTATTGATTATGATGTTGCCGGATTGGGCGAGCGCATTGCCGCCCGCATTATAGATTATTTACTGTTCTTTTGTATCTACCTATTAGCGGTACTTATCGTTGTTTCTTTAGGTCAGATTTTTAGCAATACAACAATGGTAGTCTTGTTGGTCGTATATGGTTTACTGTTTGTCTTCTATGATTTGTTATGCGAAACACTGTTCAATGGACAGAGTATCGGTAAGCGTTTGTTAAAAATTAAGGTAATCAGTTTGGATGGTTACCAACCTAGTTTAGGACAGTATTTTTTACGCTGGTTATTCCGTTTGGTTGATTTTGTGTTGACTGCGCAAGTCGGAGGGTTAATCTGTGTCGCCGTTACTCCCAACAAGCAACGGATAGGAGATATCGTGGCGGGTACAACCTTGATTAGAACCGTTCCCCGTACGGCCTTGGAGGCTGTTGTATTTCGGCCACCAATCGAAGGAGATTCCTATACGCCCATTATTCCAGAAGTGATTCATCTGAGTGATCAGGATATTACGCTTATTCATGAGGTAATTGTTAACTTTAATAAATCTGGAAATAACCTGCTGGTGTACAAAATGGCGATGAAGGCTGCGGATGTAATGCAGGTGCGTATTCCTAACGGTATGGACGAATTAGCGTTTTTACAACAGGTTATTAAAGATTATAACCATGTTATGGCTAGCGGTTAGTTTGGTATCGGTATCCAACCCTACACCTTCTACCTCTTATAACGTCAAACTACTTATAACGATCTCATATTACCACATTTTCTGCACGTAAGCTGCAATAATAATACCACCTACTAAGCAGGAAAGGATAGTCGCAATTTTTTCGCTGTGATCAAATGTAACGTATCGTTTGAGCAGAAAGAAGGCACCTAAGAAAAGGAGCGGTATGGTTGGAGGATATTGTCGGATACTCGCTTCCCATTGGCCTTGGAAAAGCAGTAATAGGGCTCGTTGAAAACCGCAACCCGGACAGTCTATTCCGGTAATATACTTAAAAGGACAAGGTAAAAGATGGTGTTGTAGCCAGTGATAGATATCCTGGCTACTTACCCATAAAAAACTGATGCTCGAAACAACTTTATACGGTCGGATCCGTAGGCGTGTCATTAGGCGTATTGCTATTGTTGTTATTGTTGTCGAACGGATTTTTGTATTGCTTAAATTGATTAAACGAATTTTGCCCTTGTGCTTCTGCGGCTGTTGGACCAATATAACGGTCGCTTCCAAAGCCAATCATTGGATAGATAATGAATGGGAAAAGTAACGCTAGAATAGTATAGACCGTATCCTTTCCGAAACTTTTCATCAATAGATTAGTGACCCATACAACAACCACGATATTGATACAAGGAATTAAAAAACCAATGATCCACCATAAAGGTTTTCCTACGATTTCTAACATAATAATAATGTTGTAAATAGGAATAATAGCTGCCCACCCTGGTTTTCCGGCTTTTTCAAACATCTTCCATAAACCAGCAATCATTAGTACAATAACTGCTAAATAAATAATACCGCCCACTATGCCCACTCCAGCCAGAAATCCTGAGCCCACAGACTCGCTGTAATCATAATTGTCCATAAGAATTTTAATTTAAGTGATCAACCTTGTTTATTGTTAATTAAGTGTTCTAATCGGCCCATTCTGCTAAGCGTAAAAATTAACAGAAAATTAATTTTGGTTAGATAACCTAGTCAAATATAAAACAAGCTTTGCATAAAACCTAAAAAATGTAGCGCGAGAGAAATTTTTTTAGGAAAATAGTAATAGTTTCCATCACCTCTACCTTAATTGTGTGCGGGCAACAAATTAGGAAAAAACAAGTTTTCTCTCTATCTTTAACAAGATTGTCCTCATCTATAATAAAAACTACCAGTTATTATGAAGCAAACAACGTCTATTCCGTCAACAGACACTTTTAAGATTGCGCTGATAACAAGTGTTATCGTTATCATGATGCAAATTTTAATGAATAATCTCGAAGAAGTTTTAAGAAGCTTCCTGAAGTGTCTTGGCCTGTAAGGAACGTGATGTGCCTATGTGGGGCAGTAGTCACTATCCTGTTCGTATCTCTGCGGCAAAAAAACAACTATATTTTCGAATGAAATGAGCAGAATATAGCTTAACTTCGTGTCGTATTGATATGAAAAAGGAGCAAATTTCAATTTTTGATATTTTCAAAATCGGCGTGGGGCCATCAAGTTCACATACCTTGGGGCCTTGGCGTGCAGCCCAAAAATTTGTATGGAAATTAGAAGAAGAGGGGCGATTGGCAGATACAGAGGTGGTGAAGATTTTGCTTTACGGTTCACTTGCTAAAACGGGTAAAGGCCATGGTACGGATGTGGCTATTTTATTGGGTTTAAGTGGTGATGATCCCGTAACGTTTGATGTAAACCAAATCCAATCCAAGGTAGAGGCTATCAAAGCAAGTCATCAACTTATATTGCAGGGAAAACATACCATTACATTCGACTACGCCGATGACCTACTTTTTTTGTATACCGAAAGTTTACCTTTTCACCCCAATGCGGTTACTTTTCAAGCGTTTTTTCACGATGGTACGGCGCATTCTGAGACGTATTACTCCGTAGGAGGAGGGTTTGTGGTACAAGAACATCAAGATAGCTTAGATCGGGAGGAGGTAGATCTCCCTTTTCCTGTTCAAACCGCCAAAGATTTGTTGATGTGGTGTATGCGTACCGGATTAAAAGTCTCGGAAGTGGTGATGGAAAATGAACATGCCTGGCGTAGTGAAGAGGAAACGGACAGCGGGGTGCTGAAATTATTTTATACCATTCGGGATTGCATTTATCGAGGTTGCCATACAACGGGTGTCTTGCCAGGAGGTTTACATGTAGAACGTAGAGCGGCCAATCTGAATAAAAGGTTGCTCAACGGACAAGCGTATACTGATTATGAAACGTGGATGGAGGCGATCCGTAAGGGTGGAAGCTCTTTCCGTTATACCTTGGATTGGGTCAGTTGTTTTGCATTAGCAGTGAATGAAGAAAACGCATCTTTTGGCCGGGTAGTTACGGCGCCAACCAATGGTGCGGCGGGCGTTATCCCGGCGGTATTACAATACTACCTGATTTTTTGTAATGGGTATCATCAGGCCAATATTTTACAATTTATAGCCACTGCTTCTGAAATTGGCAGTATTTTCAAAAAAGGGTCCACCATATCCGCAGCCATGGGAGGATGTCAGGCAGAGATTGGCGTTTCATCGGCGATGGCGGCTGCAGCGCTGACCGAATGTTTAGGAGGCTCGCAGCGACAGGTTTTGATGGCAGCGGAAATTGCTATGGAACACCATTTGGGGTTGACCTGCGATCCTATCGGCGGTTTGGTGCAGGTACCCTGTATTGAACGGAACACGATGGGGGCCATCAAAGCGATTACGGCTTCCCAGTTAGCACTGCAATCCAATCCGGATAAGGCTAAAGTGAGTTTGGATGCCGTGGTACATACGATGTGGGAAACGGCTTTAGATATGAATGTTAAATATAAAGAAACTTCTGATGGGGGCTTGGCTACGAATATTCCGTTGAGTTTGCCAGAATGTTAACCGATCACTTTTTTCTAGTGTATATTGCGGAACCATCTAGGTAGATTAGTGGAGCTCCATGCTGAACAGATTGGTAAAATGCTTTTTCAATCTTTCCTTTACTTCATACAGGGATACTTCATATCCTAATTCACGTTGTAAGGAAGTTACATCTTTATCCTCGATGCCACATGGTACTATATGGTTAAAATAATTTAAATCCGTATTAACATTAAACGCAAAGCCATGCATGGTCACCCAACGGCTTGCTCGTACGCCAATGGCGCATATTTTACGGGCCCGATCGTTGTCTGCATCTAACCAAACTCCGGTATAACCGGGATAGCGCCCCGCGGTAATACCATAGTCGGCCAATGTACGGATAATCGCTTCTTCGATGGTGCGCATGTATAAATGGATATCCGTAAAAAAATTATCCAGATCGAGAATCGGATAACCAACCAATTGCCCCGGACCATGGTAGGTAATATCACCGCCCCGATTTATTTTATAGTAAACGGCGTCTTTTTCCTTTAAGCCTTCATCATCCAATAACAGATGTTCGGGTTTGCCGCTTTTGCCTAAGGTATAAACATGCGGATGCTCCACGAAAATGAGATAGTTATCTG
Source organism: Olivibacter ginsenosidimutans (assembly GCF_039542865.1). Lineage (NCBI taxonomy): Bacteria > Pseudomonadati > Bacteroidota > Sphingobacteriia > Sphingobacteriales > Sphingobacteriaceae > Olivibacter > Olivibacter ginsenosidimutans. The sequence goes on from NZ_BAABIQ010000043.1 coordinate 466,715, forward strand.
TAGGTAAAGTGGCGTTATGAATGCGGTTATGGGTTTTCTGTTGTACGACCTGCGCAAAAATGGCTTCCTGTCTGTCCCATGCTTCCTGATAATCTACCTTGCCCCAGTCTTGAAAAAATACTTTTTTGTTCATTGTGCTCCTTGAAGGAATATCTTACAAATTTATGAAAATGAACAAGCATTTACGAATAGCTGCCAACAAACTATTAACGGCGATATTTTACCCGATCACATATCCTAGCATAAATTCGCCGAAGCGCTCATAATATACCCGATAAACGGCCTGCTGATAAGGCCCATTTAGCTGAACGGTAGTATGCCCGCCAAGTGGATTATACGTAAAGGGTTGTATCCATATGTGGTCTTTGAACGATACTCCTTTCTTTCCCTGTAACTTATAAACAGCCTCTTTGGCGCACCAACATACATAAAGCTGTTCGCGGTAATGGCTGTCGTGAAGCTGTGCGAGTTCGCCTGTTTGCATGAATTTATGAGCGATGACCTCTATTTTGGGCTTTATCAATTCCATATCAATACCAACTTCATGTTGCGTGCTCAACATGCAAGCAGCATAATCGAAAGAATGGCTTAAGGATATATGATGAGGAAAATTGACGAGATAAGGTTTTCCATTTTCGTCTGATGGGCAATCGATATAACCCGGCGTATCTAACATGGTACGGAGTAAAACGCGCGTACCTAGCCAATTTAAGGTACGCTTACCTTTATTCAATCGTTCAACGAAGGCTTTCTCGCTTCTACTCAGTTGTAGTTTTCCTAATAGCTCTTCAGCAGTTTCTTCAATTTTCCAGATTGCAAAACTCGTTTGTGGATTGAGCTCTTTTTGGTATACTAATGCCATGCTTAAAGGTAATAATTTTGATGTTAGTATCAAGTATCAAGACATAAGTATCAAGACTTCTGTCAAAAGTTATGAGTTGCACGAGTTTTGCAGTTTATATAGTAAACAAAACAAAAAGTGCTGCTTGCTGCTGCCACTGCTACTTGAAGCCGGGAGCTATTTACTTTTGCTTTTTTACTTTGCTTAAGTCATTCTATTCCTTAAGTTTGTACCCTCATACTACCATTATGATACTTTCAGATAAAAGGATATTAGCGGAAATTGAAAAAGGAACGATTATTATTGAGCCATTTAGGAGAGAGTGCTTGGGCACCAATTCTTATGATGTACATCTGGGTAAATATTTGGCTACCTATAAAGACCGGGTATTGGACGCTAAAATCCATAATGAAATTATACATTTTGAGATTCCAAAGTCGGGTTTTATGTTAGAACCCAATACCTTATATTTAGGTGTAACCTTAGAGTATACCGAAACGCATAAGCATGTTCCTTTTCTGGAAGGGAAAAGTAGCACTGGCCGCCTAGGTATTGATATCCATGCCACAGCAGGTAAAGGCGATGTTGGTTTTTGTAATACGTGGACTCTAGAAATATCGGTTGCACAGCCGGTTCGTGTTTATGCGGGTATGCCTATCGGACAATTGATTTATTTTGTTGTTGAAGGGGATGTCCAAACCATGTACCACACGAAAGGTAATGCAAAATATAACCGCAAAACAACCAAGCCCGTAGAATCTATGATGTGGAAAAATGAGTTTTAGTTGCCCCCGAACTCCATCAGGTAAGCTTTTAGAAATTCGTCGATTTCTCCATCCAATACCGCTTGTGTGTTGGAGGTCTCATAGCTTGTCCGTAAATCTTTCACTAATTTGTAGGGATGAAGTACATAGTTGCGTATCTGTGAGCCCCATTCGATTTTCTTCTTACTTCCTTCAATTGCCGCAGTAGTTTCCATGCGTTTACGTAACTCAATTTCGTATAACTGCGATTTTAATAGGCGTAGAGCATTTTCCTTATTTTGCAATTGCGAACGGGATTCTTGATTTTTGATTACAATGCCCGAAGGTTTATGATGTAAGCGTACCGCTGTTTCTACTTTGTTGACGTTCTGTCCACCTGCACCACCAGATCGGAAGGTATCCCATTCGATATCAGCATCCTTCACGTCAATTTCGATAGTGTCGTCTACCAGTGGATAAACGTACACGGATGCAAAAGAGGTATGCCTTTTGGCATTGGAATCAAACGGAGAGATACGAACCAAGCGGTGAACGCCATTTTCTCCTTTTAAATAACCGTAAGCAAAGCTGCCCTCAAATTGAAGCGTTACTGATTTTACGCCTGCAACATCCCCTTCCAGAAAGTCTTGTTCGGTCACTTTGTAGCCATTCTGTTCACCCCACATGATATACATCCGCATCAGCATGGCCGCCCAATCGCAACTTTCCGTTCCGCCAGCACCGGCAGTGATTTGTAGGATAGCCGTAAGCTGGTCTTCTTCTGCACTGAGCATATTTTTGAATTCCAGTTCTTCCACCTGCTTCAATGCCTCTCCATAAAGTTCTTCAGCTTCGGCTTCACTGGCATCACCACTCTGATAAAATTCGAACATAACGGCAGCATCATCTACCGTCTGTTGTAATGCCTTAAAGCTGTCGGTCCAGATTTTTTTACTTTTAATAGCTTGTAATACCTTTTCTGCTTCTTTTGGATGATCCCAAAAATTAGCTTGTAAGGTTATTTCTTGTTCTTGGTTTATTTCTTTTTGTTTAGCATCAATGTCAAAGATGCCTCCTCAGGGAAGCTGTTCTATCCCTTAATTCCTGAATGTTTTCTTTGGTCATAGGGGCAAAGATAGTAATTTAGTTGCGAGTTGCGAGTTGCGAGTTGCCAGTTGTGAGTTGTGAGTTGTTCGTTATTAGTTGCGAGTTGTATGTTGTGAGACAACCTTACACCTCAGACCTTACCCTTTGTTTCTTATAACGTATTACTTACAACCTTATGCCATATAACTTACTTCAGACTTGCTTCCAAGGCTTGGGCTTTGTTATATAGCGTAGATTCTTTGGGTATTTTCTGGAGCCATTTTAATGCATCCGCTTTATAATCCTCTTCTTCTTCCGTATAGCTTACAGCAATGAAATAAGCCGCCTGATACATTTTAGGATCGTTTTCTGTATAAATTTTAAGCAAGTCTCTTCTAGCAGAGCCTAAATAATGAAGATTTAGAAAGGTAAGTCCACGATAATATCGAATATATAGATCGTCAGGCTGTTCGGTAAGTGCGCTATTGAGTAAAGGTAAGGCTTCCTCATATTTACCTTCATTAAAACGTTCGATGATATCGGCATATTTCCCATCTACAGGAATCCCTTCTGTATTTTTAGTATCCATCTTTATGGTATGGATGTCACTGAATTTGTCGGATTGCCAGGGAGACCATAACCATACGCCACCGAATAGGAGTGCCACTGCAATAAGGGAAATCCATTTTAAGGCGTTCATCTTTAGCTGTTTTTTTGTTTTAAGTGCGTGCGGATAAGGAGTGCCTATTGCGTCTGTTGTTCGTTGGTAAAGACATTCAAAGATGCTTTGATTGACGTATTTATAAAAATGAAGCTCCTGGGCCAATTCCTCGTTTTCATCGAGCTCGGCCTCAAAGTTATCCCGCTCCTTCGCTGTCATATTGCCAGACAGGTAGCGTTCAATATTTTCATAATTAACATCAGTCATCCTGACTCGTCCCTTTTTTAATTTTAACCAAGTTTAATTGGTCCTCTAGGTTTTTGCTCGATAAAGGTATTGAATTTTTAACATTTAATAAAGTGAAAAAATGTTAAAATAGGTTATAGGAAAATTGTAGTTTCGTGAAAATTTTAATGCTATGCTACCTAACGTCGATTTTACGAATACAGATGCCTACAACTATCTAAGTAACCATTATATTAATATTGCTCCGAAGCATTTGCGGGATTTGTTTGCCTATGATCCGCATAGATTCGAGAAGTTTTCCATTTTATTTGAAGATATCCTATTGGATTATTCAAAAAACAGAATTGATGAGCAAACGATCGCTTTGCTGATCCAATTGGCGAGGGAATGCCAGCTTGATCAAGCGATTGCCGCGATGTTTAATGGTGAACCGATTAATCAAACGGAGGGCCGCGCGGTATTGCACACTGCTTTACGGAATGTCAGCGGAACGCCAGTGCTGGTCGATGGAAAAGATGTGATGCCCGAAGTGAATGCCGTATTAGAGCATATGAAAACATTTAGTGAAGCGGTAATTTCTGGTGCGTGGAAAGGTTATAATGGCAAGGAGATTACGGATGTGGTAAATATTGGGATAGGTGGGTCAGATTTAGGCCCCGTTATGGTTACAGAAGCCCTGAAGCCATACAAAACTCGTTTAAACGTGCACTTTGTTTCCAATGTTGATGGAACTCATCTGGTTGAAACATTACGGGAGCTAAAGGCCGATACTACCTTATTTTTAATTGCATCGAAAACCTTCACTACACAGGAAACTATGGCAAATGCCCATAGCGCGCGCGATTGGTTTTTGGAGCAAGGTGGAAGAGAAGCTGATATTGCTAAACATTTTGTGGCGTTAAGTACCAATACTAAAGCAGTCGAGGCATTTGGTATCGATACGCAAAATATGTTTGCGTTTTGGGATTGGGTAGGTGGTCGTTATTCTTTATGGAGTGCTATCGGACTCTCCATTGTATTGAGTATCGGCTTTGATCATTTTAGTGAGTTATTAGCCGGGGCACATGCCGCAGACAAACATTTTAAAGATACCCCTTTTGAAGAAAATATACCGGTAATTATGGCTGTTTTGGGCATTTGGTACAATAATTTTTTTGATGCCGAAAGTCATGCTATTTTGCCCTATGACCAATACTTGCATCGCTTTGCGGCGTATTTCCAGCAGGGCGATATGGAGAGTAATGGAAAATATGTGGATCGAAATGGCCATCCGGTGGAATACCAAACGGGTCCCATTATTTGGGGTGAACCCGGTACTAACGGACAGCATGCCTTTTATCAGCTTATCCATCAGGGAACTAAGATGATCCCCTGTGATTTTATAGCTCCTGCACAAACACATAATCCAATAGGTGAACACCATACCTTGTTGCTTTCCAATTTCTTCGCACAAACAGAGGCGCTGATGAATGGTAAATCGGAGGATGAAGTAGAAATGGAGTTCATAAAAGCGGGGCAAGATACTGAGCAAATTGCCTTCCTTACACCGTTTAAAGTATTTGAAGGAAACCGACCAAGTAATTCTTTCCTCCTAAAGAAAATCACACCGCGTAGTCTGGGTACCTTGATTGCCTTTTACGAACATAAAATCTTTACCCAGGGGATTATCTGGAATATATTCAGCTTTGACCAATGGGGAGTGGAATTAGGTAAACAGTTGGCTGGAAAAATTCTACCCGAACTAAAAAATGATCAAGAAATACAGACACATGATTCGTCGACGAATGGCTTGATTAATCAATATAAAGTTTGGCGATAATCACTCATTAGTAAGGTGAATGCTCGAAACCATTTGCAGGTTTTATTGTTCTAATCAATCAGGAGTTTAATTAAGGCGTGTATGAATAGAACTTCATTACTCTGGTTATGTATAGGCGTCCTGTACGGTATGCTCGCTTGTAAGGGAGAGACGCAAGGACAGGAAGAGCAGGTGACAACACCTACTGATTCTGTTGGAGAATACGGCACAAACATCACCTTAGCACAACCTTTGGCAACTGCATCTGCTTCCAATACTTCAAAGGTTATTGGCTGGCCTACGGAGCGCAAACCAATAGCTCCTGCCGGATATCATGTTGAAAAATTTGCATGGGGATTACAGAATCCACGGTGGATTTATGTGGCTTCCAATGGCGATATTTTTGTTGCCGAATCACAGACCCAGGGAGCGAGCGCAAACCGAATTAATTTATTTCGCGATACGAACGGCGATGGTATTGCTGAAAATAAAAGTGTTTTTTTAGAAAATCTGAATCGCCCCTTTGGCATGTTGGCTCTAGATAGCGTCTTCTATGTAGCGAATACGGATGGCATTTGGCGCTACCGCTATCACCTTGGTGAAGTTAAGATCATGACAAAAGGGGAAAAAATCCTCTCCCTGCCTGCTGGTGGCTATAACAATCATTGGACAAGAAATTTATTGTTAAATGCAGACAGCACCAAAATCTATGTTACAGTAGGTTCTGGAAGCAACGTTGGCGAGCATGGCATGGAAAATGAACGCCGACGAGCCAATATTTTGGAAATAAATCTCGACGGTAGTAGCGAGCGGGTGTTTGCAGCTGGATTGCGCAATCCGGTAGGCATGGCTTGGGAACCAACTACCGGAAAGTTATGGGTAGCCGTTAATGAACGGGATGAACTAGGAGATCAATTAGTGCCCGATTATATTACCAGTGTGGAAGAAAATGGATTTTATGGATGGCCTTACGCATATTGGGGTAAAAACCCGGATCCAAGGTTAAATGGTAGACGGGAGGACCTGGTGGCCGAATCTATTATTCCAGATTTTGCCTTAGGTGCACATACTGCTTCTCTCGGATTGGCTTTTAGTACGAGCAATGGATTTAAAGCAGGAGCCTATGTGGGGCAACACGGTTCGTGGAACCGATCGAAGTTGGTCGGATATAAGGTGTTATATGTTCCCTTTGAGAAAGGAGCGCCCACGGGCGCATATAGTGATTTTCTAACCGGTTTTATCGCTGATGAGGCTAAAGGAGAAGTTTACGGCAGACCTGTCGGTGTTGCCTTTACTAAGCAAGGATATATGCTTGTTGCCGATGATGTAGGAAATACAATATGGGCGGTGGTGCCGAATTAGTTTGTTTAGCTTTATAAGTACTAAGTCATACGTTATAAGAGGTAAAGGGTTTAAGGTACAAGGTGTAAGGTTTTATTGACACTCGTAACGCACAACTGGTAACACGCAAGGTAGAACATACAACTAAAACTTATAACTTTATAAGAAGCTTTTTCCCTTAAGCTTTAATGTTTTCCACTTTGGTATTAATCTGATCCAAATACTTCGGTACTAAATACTCAGTACTAATAGAAAAATCACTAACTTTGAATTTAGTATTGATGTCATTATGACGGATTGCTATTATTTCCGCTATAAAGAATACGTTCTAAATGGCAGAAGAGAAAATGATAAATTAGTGTTTATATGCACCTAATTCAGTTTTTTGCATATAAATACAAATTTATCTAAGTTTGGCGCATTTGTTGAAAACAAATGGCGTATATTATTAGATTAAATTAAACATGTTAGGATTCTTAAGCAAAATTTTTGGCAGTAAATCTGACCGCGATATAAAACATATTCGTCCCTTAGTAGAAAAAATCAAGGAGGAGTTTGCTAAATTGGAGGCGTTGAGTAATGATGAGCTTCGGGCGAAAACTGCGGAGTTTAAGCAACGTATTGCCGATTATTTAGCTGATATTGACGAAGAAATTAACAATCTGAAGGCAGAAGCGGAGCAACCAAAGGTCGAAATGGCAGAAAAAAACGCTATTTATGACAAAGTGGATAAACTCATCAAAGATCGCGATAAAAAGCTGGAAGAAGTATTACTGGAAATCCTACCGGAAGCTTTCGCCGTGGTAAAAGAAACAGCCCGTCGATTTAAGGAAAACCCTACTTTGGAGGTAACGGCTAATGATTTCGATCGCGATATGGCCGCGACGCGTCCTCATGTTGAAATTAAAGGTGATCAGGCTATTTGGCATAATACCTGGATAGCTGCCGGTAATGAAGTTACCTGGAACATGGTGCACTACGATGTACAGTTGATCGGGGGGATTGTTTTACATGAAGGTAAGATTGCCGAAATGGCAACCGGTGAAGGTAAAACTCTTGTTGGAACGTTACCTGCTTATTTAAATGCCTTATCCGGACAGGGAGTACACATTGTAACCGTAAATGATTACTTGGCCCGTCGTGACTCGGAGTGGAATGGTCCTTTATTTGAATTCCATGGACTGCGGGTGGATTGTATTGATAAACATCAGCCGAATTCTGCTGCTCGGCGGAATGCCTATGCTGCGGATATTGTATTTGGCACCAATAACGAATTTGGGTTTGACTATCTACGCGATAACATGGCGCAATCCCCAGAAGGGTTGGTGCAGCGTAAATTGCATTTTGCTATGGTGGATGAAGTCGATTCGGTATTGATTGATGATGCACGTACACCATTAATTATTTCCGGACCAATACCACGTGGTGATGAACATGAATTTTATGAGTTAAGACCACGTATTGAACGTTTAGTAAATGCACAAAAGGCGTATATTAATGGTGTGCTCAATGAAGCGAAGAAGGGCATTAGTGCCGGAGATACCGATGTTGAAGGAGCTGGAATGGCCTTGTTACGTGCACATCGTGGCTTGCCTAAAAATAAGGCCTTAATTAAGTTCTTGAGTGAAGGAAGTAACCGCCAGGTATTAACCAAAACGGAGAACTATTACCTACAGGAACAAAGCAAGAACATGCCGAAAGTTGATGCCGAATTGTTCTTCGTTATTGATGAAAAAAATAATCAGGTTGAGCTAACAGAAAAAGGGATTGAATTAATTACCGCTTCAGGCGAAGATCCACATTTCTTTGTGATGCCGGATGTGGGTTCCGAAATTGCAGAAATTGAAAAATCAGCTAGTAACGCAGAAGAGAAAGCCCGTAAGAAGGATGAATTGATGCGTGACTTTTCGATTAAATCTGAACGGATTCACTCGGTAAACCAGTTGTTGAAGGCCTATACTTTATTTGAAAAAGATGTAGAATATATCATCGATGAGGGTAAAGTAAAAATTGTTGATGAGCAAACAGGCCGTATTATGGAAGGCCGCCGCTATTCGGATGGATTGCATCAAGCTATCGAGGCTAAGGAAAATGTAAAGGTAGAAGATGCTACTCAAACGTATGCTACGATTACCTTACAGAATTATTTCCGGATGTACCATAAATTGGCGGGGATGACCGGTACGGCAGTTACAGAAGCGGGTGAATTATGGCAAATCTATAAGCTGGATGTTGTCGAAATCCCAACTAATATTCCGATTCAACGAGATGACCGTCAAGATTTGGTATACCGTACCGCACGGGAAAAATATAATGCTGTGGCGGAGGAGATTCAGCGATTAACAGAAGCTGGCAGACCGGTACTGGTAGGAACAACTTCGGTCGAAATTTCCGAACTCTTAAGTCGGATGTTAAAACTCCGCGGAATCAAACATAATGTATTGAACGCCAAATTACACCAGCGAGAGGCCGACATTGTGGCAGAAGCAGGGCAGGCTGGTACCGTTACCATTGCCACAAATATGGCTGGTCGGGGTACCGATATCAAGCTCGGATCAGGCGTAAAAGAGGCAGGTGGTTTAGCTATTGTGGGCACCGAACGCCATGAATCGCGTCGAGTAGATCGTCAGCTGCGCGGTCGTGCAGGCCGTCAAGGAGACCCCGGTTCTTCTCAATTCTTCGTTTCCCTAGAAGATAATTTGATGCGCCTTTTTGGGTCTGAAAGGATTTCCAACATTATGGTACGTATGGGTATCGAGGAAGGAGAAGTGATCCAGCACTCCATGATTACGAAATCCATCGAGCGTGCACAGAAAAAAGTGGAAGAAAATAACTTTGGCATTCGTAAACGTCTGTTGGAGTATGATGATGTCATGAACTCTCAGCGTACGGTTATTTATGCGAAGCGTAAGAATGCGCTTTTCGGCGAACGCTTGGATGTCGATTTAAATAATACCATCTATGATGTAGTAGAGGATGTTGTTGCGGAGTATAAAGAAGCAGGAACGTACGAAGATTTTCAGTTAGAATTTATTCGAATATTTTCCGTAGATCCGGAATTAACTCCTGATGCTTTTGCTAATGGGAATATTGAATCCTTAACCGATTCTTTATTTGCCCACGTCATCGATTTTTATCAACGGAAGGCCGACCAAGTAGCCAACCAAACGTTGCCGGTATTAAAAGATGTATTTGCCACCCGTGGAGAACAAATTGAGAATATTGTTGTGCCTTTTACCGATGGATTAAGAGGCTTGCAGGTAGCTGCTAACCTGAAAAAAGCGGTGGAAAGTAACGGACAAGAAGTATTTAAGGCTTTTGAGCGAGGGGTCGTACTTTCCTTAATTGATGAAGCTTGGAAAGAACACCTACGGGAAATGGATGATCTGAAACAGTCGGTACAGAATGCGGTTTACGAGCAAAAAGACCCTATCATTATTTATAAAATGGAAGCCTATAATTTATTTAAGGAAATGCTGGCTACTATGAATAAAGATATCGTGTCTTTCTTGTTTAAAGGGGAAATACCACAACAGCAACCGCAAGAAGTAAGAGAAGCGCGTAGGCCAGTGCAACAGAAAGTACAGGTGTCGAAACCGGAATTAGCTTCGGCAACGGCAGGAGGCGGAATGCCGATGGAAGACACTCGTGAAATACAGAAAACACAGCCCATCCGTAACGACAATAAAATTGGAAGGAATGATCCTTGTCCGTGTGGAAGTGGAAAGAAATATAAAAACTGTCACGGTATAGGACAAGTTTAAGTTTAGTTATGCGTTGTGAGTTGTCAGCATAGGGAAGGCACTTTTTCGTTTGCTCTGACAGGACGGAGGGAAATAATAATCCTCGACATAATGCTGAGGAAACGTAGCGCATATAGCTTAAAACGTACAGCGTTAAAACTAAAAAAATGGTAAACAAGTTTTTTGGACGTTTTTTATTACTGAATGGTTTGATATTCGTTTCTTTTATAGGTCGTGTAGCAGCTCAGCAATATGGCGTAGTAGAAGAACATAAAAGTCCGCTCATTGAACGACTTCAGAAAGAGCGGATGTTATTGGGAAATAATTTAAGCAATACAGGTGAGGTGACTAAGCCTGGCGTGCCCTTGAAAACGGGAAAAAAGGTCACCGCGAGAGGCTATCGGGTGCAGATTTATTCTGGCTCAAACCGGACAGATGCATATAGCGCGCAAGCTAGGTTTAAACAGATTTATAAGGATTTAAATACGTATGTCGGGTATGAGCAACCCAATTACCGGGTAAAGGTAGGCGACTTTACCAGTAGGAGTGAAGCGCAGGCTTTGGCAAATCAGTTGAAGCGCGATTTCAATGCCGTCTTTATCTTTACGGAAACCATTACCATAGAATATTAATCGGCATGCTAAAAGAATCCGTTTATACACTAGCTCAATCTATTTTTGCTGAAGTTGTTTCAAACAGACGGCATATTCATGCGCATCCTGAACTTTCTTTCGAAGAATATAATACCGCTGCTTTTATTAAAGAAAAATTAAATGCCCTCGGGATTAAATGGCAGGAAATGGCCAATACGGGGGTTGTTGCACTGATTAAAGGAGACAAACCCGGAGATCAAGTGCTAGCCTTAAGGGCAGATATTGATGCCTTACCGATAAAGGAGGTTTCCGGCAGAGCATATGGCTCTACCAATGAGGGAGTCATGCACGCTTGTGGACATGATGTCCATACGTCTTCCTTGATTGGAACAGCGCAGATTTTAGTGGCTTTAAAAAGTGATTTTGCTGGTACGGTAAAACTGATTTTCCAACCAGGGGAAGAAAAGCTTCCAGGTGGTGCCAGTTTACTGATTAAAGAAGGAGTATTGGAAAATCCGGTACCTGAAGCAATTATTGGGCAACATGTAATGCCTTTAATTGAAGCAGGGAAGGTGGGCTTTCGTTCAGGCAAGTATATGGCATCTACAGATGAGCTCTATGTGACCGTGAAAGGAAAAGGTGGACATGCTGCTCAACCCCAGCAAAATATTGATCCGGTAGTGATCACAGCGCATATCATTACTGCATTACAGCAAATCGTTAGTCGCATATCGGATCCTAAAATGCCTACCGTTTTATCTTTTGGAAAGGTAATCGCTGAAGGGGCTACCAACGTCATTCCAGATGAGGTACGATTGGAAGGCACTTTCCGTACGTTTGACGAAACCTGGAGAGGAGAGGCCCATCAGAAAATGAAAAAGATGGCGGAGGGAATAGCCGAAAGTATGGGGGGATCTTGCGATTTTGAAGTGCGCCGTGGTTATCCTTTTTTGGTAAATAATGAAACCCTGACACAAGAAGTAAGGGCTTATGCTGAGGATTATTTGGGGAAAGAAAATGTGGTTGACTTAGATCTTTGGATGGCCGGGGAGGATTTTGCCTTTTATTCGCAAGCTATTGACGCCTGTTTTTATCGCTTGGGAACCCGTAATGAAGAACGCGGAATTACAGCTTCCGTACACACCCCTAGCTTTGATATCGATGAAAAAGCGTTAGCCCTAAGTACAGGATTGATGGCTTACATAGCTTTAAAGCGTCTCGGAAATTAATTAAATTTTTCCTTTGTTGACTTCTATTCGGCATACTTGGTATGCTTTCTGTTATATTTTAATAGTTTTTATTTATTAGTTAGACATCCCTTATTCACGTTGGGTGTAGAAAAAGATGATTATGGAGAATCTGGAAACAAGTATTGAAAAATCCTCAAATTTTATTAGCCGTTTTAGTTATGATAAATTAATAGCATTGGGTGTAGATAAGTCAGTAGCTGCCTATGTAAACGTGTTTGTATTGTTAGCCATATTGGTTATATTAGTTTATTTCGTACAATATCTCGTTAGGAAGGTATTGAGAATACTCTTTACAAAACTCGCTTCTAGCACTCGATTACGTTTTTTTAATTATTTGCTGAAAAATCGTTTTCCTCATTTTTTGGCGATGATTGCTCCATTTAGTCTCATAAAAAATGCTATTCCCGTCGTTTTTGATGATTTTCCAAAACTCATCAGTCCTTTCGAAACATTGATGGACATCTACATGGTGTTTATGATTATTTCCATTGTCATGTCTATTATCCGATCGGGAGCTGATTTATTGCGTGAAAAACCGGAGTTTCATGCCAAACCAGTGGAAAGTTATCTGCAGGTGATTCGTATGGTGTTTTTTTTATTTGGTGCCGTATCGATATTCTCTACAATTACCGGTCAACCAGTAGGCGCTTTTTTTGCTGCTATGGGAGCTGCGTCAGCCATCCTCTTATTAATGTTTAAAGATACGATTATGGGTTTTGTAGCCAGTATTCAGGTAACCACGAACGATATGGTGCGTATTGGCGACTGGATAACCATGCCTAAATATGGTGCGGATGGTGATGTGGAGGAAATTAATCTGACAACGGTTAAAGTACGCAATTTTGATAAAACCATTACGACTATCCCGACCTATACGCTGATATCTGATTCCTTTCAGAATTGGCGAGGTATGCAAGAATCGGGTGGACGCCGAATAAAAAGGGCTATTATTATTAAACAATCGAGTATCCGCTTCGTAACGGATGAAGAATTACCGAAATACCAAAAGATTCAAGGTATACAAAGTTATATCCAACATCGGTCTGAAGAGATCAGAAAACATAACGAAAAAATAGGTGCCGATAGAAGTGTGATATTAAATGGGCGCAATTTTACAAATTTTGGGCTTTATCGAAAATATATTGATTGGTATCTGAATAATCATCCTGCTCTTCACAAAAATATGACCTTGATGGTCCGACAATTGGCACCTTCCGAAAATGGTCTGCCGCTGGAGTTATATGCTTTTACCGCAACGACAAAATGGGCGGAATATGAATACATCATGGCCGACATTTTTGATCACTTGATTGCTGCGATTCCTTATTTTGATCTGAACATTTTTGAACTGGAAACCGGTTCGGATGTCTGCGGAATTGAATTTACCAATGAGCTGGATATTAAGAAGGAGAAGCTTTAGCTAAACCTTAACATAAAATAGCAGTGACACTGGCTTAGCACGGTTATTCGTGGTTTATGACTGCCACTGCTACCGCTACTTTAATCAAATCTCCCAACTTACAACGCGTAACTCGCAACTAAAATTACTATCTTTACCTTAATGATTAAACAAGAAACCGTTGGTAAGATATTAGATGCTGCACGTATAGAGGAGGTGGTTGGCGATTTTGTGGACCTTAAAAAAAGAGGGACTAGTATGATTGGCTTATGCCCTTTCCACAATGAAAAAACACCTTCTTTCCACGTTTCCGTAAGTAAAGGAATTTATAAGTGTTTTGGTTGCGGTGCCGGTGGAGATGCGGTTAGGTTTGTGATGGATCTGGAAAAATACTCCTATCCGGAAGCTTTACGGTATCTAGCACAGAAGTATAATATCGAGGTGGAGGAAGAAGAGCAATCACCGGAACAGGTAGCGGCGAGTGATCATCGGGAAAGCCTACTTATCGTAACTAACTGGGCAGCTAAGTTTTTCAGAGATCACCTATGGAATACTGAGGATGGAAAAGCTATTGGCTTAAGCTATTTCCGCGAGCGGGGCTACCGAGATGATATCTTAAGAAAATTTGAACTCGGCTATTCTCCAGAAGCATGGGAAGCATTATATGGAGCGGCTGTAAAAGAGGGCTTCAGTGAAGCATTTTTGGAAGAGACTGGTCTTATTGTTAGTCGAGAGGATGGGAAACGCTATGATCGCTTTCGGGGCCGTGTTCTATTTCCCATACATAATTTAACGGGCCGTGTGTTGGGATTTGGCGGCCGTACCCTAAAAACAGATAAGAAAGTACCCAAATATGTCAATTCGCCAGAGAGCCTGATTTACCACAAATCCGATGTGCTATATGGCTTATTTTTTGCAAAAAAAGCTATTACGGAACAAGATAACTGCTTTTTGGTGGAAGGCTATGCGGATGTACTGTCGATGCATCAGGTGGGTGTCGAAAATGTCGTGGCCTCCTCAGGTACCTCGTTAACCTCTGGCCAAATTCGGTTAATTTCCAGATATACCAAAAATGTGACTATACTTTATGATGGAGATGCGGCAGGTATAAAAGCATCTCTACGAGGTATGGATATGTTGCTGGAAGAAGGGTTGAACGTAAAAGTTCTGCTATTTCCAGATGGTGATGATCCGGATTCTTTTGCGATGAAGCATGGGGCTTCCTATTTTAAGCAGTATATCGCTGAAAACAGCAAGGATTTTATTTTCTACAAAACGGATATTCTTTTAAGCGATGCAGGCCAAGATCCCGTAAAACGTGCAGCGGTTATACATGATGTTGTGGAGAGCATTTCCTTAATTCCCGATGATATCAAGGCATCTGTATTTATCCGGGAATGTAGTCGTTTATTAGATATTGAAGAGCGATTACTATTAGCTGAGCTCAATAAGTTGAAGATGCGTGCGGCGCGTAAGCAGCAAAAATCGACTGAGCAATCGTCTAGCGCATTTGATGGAAATGAACCTCCTGCCGATCTATTTAGAGATCCCACCGAAGATCCAGCATCCACAGAGGCAGCAACCGAAGACAGTTCGGCTATACCTTCCGCTGCTATACTTCAGGAACGGGAAATTATTCGTCTACTGCTGAATTATGGAGAAGTTCCGGCGAAGTGGGAGCAAGATTATCCCATTGCCTTTGTGTTATTGGCTGGCCTGCAAGATATAAGTTTTACTGATCCTGTGAGCCAGAAAATTGTCGAAGCATACCTGGAATTTATGGCTAATGATGAACTTCCGGATGTTCGTTATTTTATTGCCCATCCCGACCGAGCAGTTGCCGATTTAGCGATTTCTTTATTAGCTTCTCCTTATCACCTAAGTCCAAATTGGAACGATGAAAAACGAAAAATCTATGTGCCTTTAGAAACCGAGAAATTAAAAAATGCGGTTTTAGGAGCACTTTATAGAATAAAGAGACGTAAGGTAGAAGAGCATATGCAACAAGTGAGGGAAGAACTTAAAGTCGAGACAGATTCAGGAAATATAGAAATCCTAATGAATAAATATCAGAAGCTGAAAGTGATGGAAAGAGAACTCACCGGTTATTTAGGTACAGTCATTGTGAAGTAAGTGTATGGCCACGCATCATGTAATTGGCACGAATGGCGAACAAGCAGCATTAACCTATTTGCTGCGGCAAGGGTATACATTAAAACATAAAAACTGGCGATATAAACACTTAGAGATAGATTTAATTATGCTTGATGGGCAAGTGCTGGTATTTGTGGAAGTAAAAACGCGATCGGATACTGCGTTTGGTATGCCCTATGAAGCAGTAACTTGGCAAAAGCAACATAAACTTTCCCAGGCGGCAACAATTTTTATTCGGCAACACCGATACGAAGGGGAAATAAGGTTTGATATTGTTTCCATTTTAGCAGATCAACAAGGACAGTTTAATGTTAGACATATTCAAGACGCTTTCTGGCCGAGGTATTCTTGATTTGAAATTATAAAAGTGATGCATTTAAGTAATACACATCACTCATAACGGACAGCTTTGGAAAATGTGGTACTTGGTACGAGAACATACAATTGATTCCGATCACTAACAACTAATAGCGAACAACGAGCTACAAATAACTAATAACCAACCACCCAGAACTATGACCTATGCATTACAACTTTTATCTTTGTGTATGAACAAGTTTTTGCTGTTAATTGTTGCGGCGTTGGGTAGCGTTGCTGCGTGTAATCGTGGAGAGCATTCAACGGGAAATTCTTCCAGTCAATCATTACGTTTTCAAACGATAGAGCCAGGCACTTTAGTGAACAAAGGCGACAGCGTTTCTTTAGCGCTTCATCTACCAGCAAATGCATCTGTGGATTCTATCATCTATTTAGTAGACAATAACCCTTATCAAACACTGCGAGACACGACGGAATTATGGTTGAAGACCAATGAAATGACCATGGGAAGTAAAGGCATAACAGCCAATGTATACAAAGATGGAGCAGAATTAAGCGCCAGCACTAATATTGTTGTCATTGCGGCGGAGATACCCAAACAATATGGCTTTAGTGTTGTGCATACCTATCCCCATGATTCACACGCTTATACGCAAGGGCTAGAATTTCATGAAGGTTTTCTCTACGAAAGTACAGGACAGCGCGGACAATCTACACTTCGGAAAGTTGAGTTAAAAACAGGAAAGGTTGTTAAGAAAATCGATTTGCCTGCCAAATATTTCGGAGAAGGAATGACCTTTGTTGATAATAGGATTATCCAGCTTACTTGGCAAGAAGGCGTTGGGTTCGTGTACAACAAAAACACTTTCGAAAAGGAAGGGGAGTTTCCCTACCAAATGAGTAAAGAGGGGTGGGGACTATGTTATGACGGCAAACGCTTGATTAAGTCTGATGGCTCGAACCGACTCTATTTTTTAAATAAAGATACGTACCAGGAAGAAGGTTATATAGAAGTTTACAATACAAAGGGACCGGTAGACAATTTGAATGAATTGGAATATATTGATGGTAAAATTTACGCGAATATCTATTATTCGGATGTGATCGTGCTAATCGACCCTAGCTCCGGGCAAGTTGAGGCTGAAATTAATCTCATTGGATTACTCCCGCAGAAAGATGTTAATGAAGAAACCAATGTGTTGAATGGGATTGCCTATGACCGTCAAGGAAAACACCTTTATGTAACTGGAAAAAATTGGGATAAATTGTTTGAATTAAAGTTATTGAAAGAATGATCGAACTCAGGGTAGAACATTTTCACGCTAACTTTACAGGGAAAAGGCCTCAATATGACCTCCTGCTTGGATAAATTCCTGTTTAATCTGCTCATACCGCTCCGTGTCGATTGCTCTTGTTGCATAATCTAGAATAGTAGATTGGAGTCCCAGATTTAATGCATCGTTGGCGGTGTAATAGACACAATAGTCAGCTGCCAAACCGCACACATCCACAGTACTAACACCCCTGCCCTTTAAATAAGCAGCCATGCCCGTGGCTTTCTTTTTGTCATTGTCAAAAAAACCGCTATAACTATCAAGTTGTGGATCCATACCTTTTCGGAAAATAGCTTCGATTTTTGTCTCATCAAGAGCGGGAGCAAACGCAGCTCCGAGAGAACCCTGTATACAGTGATCCGGCCACAATACCTGCTGCAAACCATTTAAGGTTGTTTTTTCAAATGGATTTCTTCCAGGATGCTGTGAGGCAAAGCTTTGATGATTTGCAGGATGCCAGTCCTGCGTAGCGACAACCAAGGGATAGCGTTGTTGCAGTTGGTTAATGGTTGCAATAATCTCATCGCCGTTAGAAACAGGCAGGGCACCGCCCGGCAAAAAATCATTTTGGATGTCGACGATGATGAGTGCTTTCATAACTTAAAGTTACGGATTTTCTGCACATGTCCAGATATTCTTAATTTTTGTTGCTTCGTTGTGGAATTGCTGAATCTCTTCTTGGCTTAGTGTAATGTCCTTTCCTTCGCCGTCGACAAAGCGGGGAGCCCAGTTGCAAGCAGGTCCTTTATAACCGAAAAAGTATAGTTGTTGTCCTCGCCATTTGTACAAGTCGATATAGGGGTCACAGACACAATTCGATTCTTCGATGACCTGTTTGACTGGGGCTGGTAGATTTTCAGAAAGATTTTTATCTTTTGAACACGCTAAGGCGAAAAGTAAAAGCAGAGATAATGATGTGTTTCGTAACATAGGTTTCTAATAATTTATTCGTATTACTATGATAACGGTACTATCATTGCTTTCGCTACAACAAATCATTCCAGGTATTGCGCGATCTTGTTTATATAGCGATCCTGTTTATATAAGCATGCATAGATTGCGTATAGTACCTAGTTTATACTTCACGGACAAATCGCAAACCGTAACGATCAGCTAAGCGGCTAATCAGTTTGGCTAATTCGCCCGAAGATGGAGGCCCTTGTGGTGGTATGATGCTGGGTTCTCCTTTACAAGAATTACTGAATTCCATAAAATAATGCCAAAAATCTCCCGGACTGATGATGGTAATAAATCGGGCATATTCGCTTATGATTTTAAAGTCGTGTGGAATATTTCGGATAGCAAATACGGTATCACCTTCCTTCGCAAGGATGTTTTCATCGCCCACCCGAAAAAGAATGCGTCCCTCCAAAAGATAAAAAGTTTCATCTTCTAAGGTATGAAGATGCAATGGCGGCTCGGCCCCTTGAGGCAGCGTCATATCCATTATTGCCATTGTTCCACCCGTTTGAAAAGGCGATAATAACGTTTTAAAATAGCCGCCATGGTATTGGCGGAAAGTGTCAAGTGTCTGTATTTGTTCCATGATATAAATTTTAATGCAATACTGCGAACCCATACCTGCAGTAGCAAAAAGAGACGGCGAATGACTTTTTATATTACCCAAAATATACAACATTATCGTCCAATGGAGTATCAGACTGCCTTTTTGTTTTTTTCACGCAATCGGTTGCGTTTTATTTTTGTTTGTATTTGTTTAGAAAAAATACTAGCATTGAATCATGTTACCACGTTTAGGTAAACAGCATAAGTGCTAATTCAATTTAACCAATAATAATCGAGGGACCAATCATTTCATATTGTTTAATGGGATTGTTATATGATAACATGGCGTCTACGGAAGAAAAATCCTGATATTTTTACCATTGAGGGGTTGTTTAAACGATATTATCCTCGTTTATTTACGTTTGCGTTTCATTTATTGGAAAACGAGGAAGAGGCTGAAGATATTGTTCAAGATGCATTTTTGATCGTCTGTGAGCAGCAGTCTACTATAGGAGTAAGTGATCAGGCCATCAAGTCTTATCTGTATACCACAATTAAACATGATGCATTAAATCGATTGCGTCACAAAAAAGTAATAGCCAATTTTACCGAAAAAAGCCAGCAACCCGAAATGGATGAAATGCATGTACTGGATCATTTAATACATGCCGAAGTTATTGGTGAATTACTCGAAGCCTTGGAAAAATTACCGGAAGGTTGTGCAACGATTTGTAAGATGCGTTATTTCGAAGGTTTGAAAAATAGCCAGATAGCTGATTTATTGGGAATAAGCGTACATACCGTTAAAAGCCAGAAACAACGCGCATTAAACCTCTTGAAAAAGCATTTAAGGCCCGAAGTCCTTTCCGTTTTTATGCTTCTCCTACTAAAATAATGCTTTTTTATTTTTTTTAGAAAAAAATATTAGAAGAAAGCAAAAATAAGCAAAACGGTTAAGACCGTTCATATACAGTGGTTTATAAAACGTGAGGCAAAATTTGGAAGTAGGTGTCCGACAAGTTTTGGGCTTAAAATGACAAGGTTAGGTTACTAAATCGTTACTGATTACAACCAACCGAATAACGATATAATAATCTATATTTCAGTCATTTGCACTGTTTTTCATATTGCCTTGTAACTCAATGAAAGTTAATTTTAAACGTTAAACAATTGAGTTATGGAACAAGAGAAAAGATCCACGTTCAAGCTGCTTTTCTACCTGAAAAAGAATGAACCTAGGAAGAACGGGAACGTCCCTGTTATGGGGCGTATCACTATTGACGGAACACCAAAATCCTTTAGTACCAAACTGGACATCAACCCCAATAATTGGGATTTGAAACACGGAAGGGTTTTGGGCAAAAGTGCCCAGGCGCTGAGTACCAATCTTAAATTGGACAATATACGGGTGCGTATCAATAAGATTTACGATGATATGCTCAAAGATGAAGGCTTTGCAACTGCACAAAAAGTAAAGCTATCATTTTTGGGAGTTGGTGTAATGGATGATGCTATCCTTAAAGTGTTTAAAGACCAGAATGAGGATTTTGAAAGAATGGTCAGCAAGGGCAAACGTTCTCAAAACACCTACAATAAATACAAGACCGTTTACAATCATCTGTCCGAATTTATCAGGGAACGCTATCACAGGGAGGATATGGCGTTTCGGGAACTTACCTCAGACTTTATCCGGGAGTTCGATTTCTTTCTGCGCATAGATAAGGAATGTACACATAACACGGTTTGGGTTTATACGATGCCGGTTATTGCTTTGGCGGAACTGGCGATTAAAAAAGGCTTGATTCGACAAAACCCTTTTGAAGATTATGAAATCAGCATGGAGGAAACTGATCGCAGCTATCTTTTAAAAGAGGATGTAGAAAAGTTAATGCTTCTAAAGCCGTCCAAGCCCAAATACGAACTCGTAAAAGACCTCTTTATTTTCAGTTGCTTTACAGGGCTTTCCTATATTGATATTCAAAAGCTGAAATGGAGCAATATACAGTCTTTCTTTGATGGCCACCAATGGATCATTAGCAGAAGGAAAAAATCAGACGTTGCTTCAAACGTCCGCCTATTGGAAATTCCGAAGCGTATTATCGAGAAATACAGGGGCGTTACACGCAATGAGTATGTTTTTCCGGTTCCTTCCAATGCAACCTGCAATAGTCATGTAAAGAAATTGATAGAGGAAGCGGAAATTATTACAGAACAGAAAGTAACCTTCCATACTGCACGTCACACATTGCTACCATGTTCCTGACCGAAGGTGTGCCACTTGAAAGCCTTAGCAAAATGATGGGGCATAAAAATATTTCCACCACACAGATTTATGCCAAGATCACAAGTCAGAAAATCAGTAAGGACGTGGATTTAGTGTCACATAAATTCGCCAGAATGGAAGCTGCATTTATTGAAATGGAAGAAGAGGTTCTTGTTTAAAATTATTATTTACTTACAAATCGAAGCAGGATTAAGTCCTAACAAGTGGTTACAACATTTCATATTGCTTACCGCACCGTTACTAACAGTAATAGATATTTTTATAGTAAATATAGCAATGCCGTCCATAAAGCAAAGTTTCAATGCGTCAGATGGAGCAATAGAATTGGTAGTTGCGGCTTATTTGTTAGGATTTGCTTCTTTTCAGGTTACAGGTAGTAGGGCAGGCGATATTTTCGGCAGGAAAAAAATTTTTTTATGGGGAATGTTTTTCTTTGTACTCACATCTTGTATTTGCGGTTTAGCACCAAATGTAATCGTACTGATTGCAGCACGTTTTTTTCAAGGTGTAAGCGGTGCATTTATGCAATCACAAGCATTAGCGTATGTGCAAGTTTTATTTCCCGAACGTAAAGAACGTACAAAAGCAATCGGCTATATCGGTATCACATTGGGTATTGCTTCTGTAATGGGACAATTTTTAGGCGGTTTATTTTCAGGCTTACATACTTTTATTGACGGTTGGCGTTTTATTTTTTTAGTGAATTTACCCATTGGCATTGTTGCTTTTTTGTTGGCAAAAAAACATCTTGAAAACACCAAACTCAATTTCCAAGAAAGATTTGATTATTCTGGCGTAACGCTGTTCACATTGGCGCTAGGATTTTTTATTTATCCACTTACGGAAGGAAGGGAACAAGATTATCCCTTATGGAGTTTTGCAATGCTGTTGGCATCGCTGATATTGTTTTATGTTTTCATTGTCAATCAAAAAAACAAATTAAAGAAACAACAAAAACCTTTAATGGACATACGCCTGTTCAAAATCAGAGATTATAATATAGGATTGATATTAGTTGCTTTTTATTTTGCTATGCACACTTCCTATTTGTTGGTGTCTACATTCTATTTACAAAGCGGCTTAAACCTTACATCAATGCAGGCAGGAATGTACTTTGTCGTAAACGGTGTATTGTTTATGTTATCGTCTTTTCTATCGGTTCGTTTAGTAAATAAGTTTGGTAAAAAGCCTGTTCAGATAGGTGTTGCACTAATGATAATCGTTTACATTTTGCAAATAATTTTCCTTAATAACCAAACAAATGAAATCACTTTTTTGTTTTTGCTATCTTTTCAGGGCTTTTGTGGTGGTTTAGTACTACCATCTTTAATCAATCTTACCCTAAAAAACATACCGCATCATTTTGTAGGCATTGCTTCGGGTATGTATAATACTATTCAGCAAACAGCTTCTTCAATGGGGGTGTGTTTCATAGGCGGTTTATTTTTTACGATTGCCAAAGCAAAGAACGATTTTGTTACAGCCTTTCATTACAGTTTATACGCAGGAATTGGCTGTCTGTTAATTTCATTTGTATTGTTGATAGTTATTGAAGATTTAAAAAAGAAAATATGAAAAGAGTTGTCATTACAGGACTTGGAGCTATAAAATCATCGGAAACAATGTAAACGATTTTTGGCAATCATTAGTAAATGGTGTTAGCGGTGCTGCACCCATTACTAAATTTGATACTGCCAAATTAGTTATCTCCTAGTTTCATTTTGTTGTTTAAGCATAGGACTAAAATAAAAATCCACTGTTATTGAGATGGACTTTTTTACAAAGTAAAAATGAGCTTTTTTACAAAGTTCACTATTAATTTCTGTTCTAACTTTGTCATATAAAATTTTAGAAATGAAAATAGTAGACAAAATTTACATCAATGGAGAATTTTTAAAACCCCACGGCAGAGAAGTTTTAGACATCATAAATCCGTCAAATAACCAAAAAATTGGTGAGGTCACACTTGCTGATGAAGTTGACACCCAAAACGCCATCGCATCAGCAAAAGAAGCTTTTAAAACATTTTCAAAAGCTACGGTTGAGGAACGAATTTCCTACTTGGAAAAACTAAAATCGGCAGTCGAAAAAAGAAAGAAAGAGTTTACAGATGTGATGGTGGAAGAATATGGCGGTACTTTCCAGTTCTCTTCGATGAGTAACGAATTTACAGGTCAATGGTTTGATTCGATGATTGAGTCCGTTAAAGGTTTTGAATTTGAACAAACCATTAATTCATCAAAAGTTTTTTTACAACCCGTTGGTGTAGTGGGAATCATAACTCCTTGGAACGCTAGCAATGGATCTATTTGCAGTAAGGTTGCTACAGCAATTTCAGCGGGTTGTACCGTGGTCATCAAACCAAGCGAAATGAGCGCACTTCAGACCCAGGTATTAATGGAAGCTTTTCACGAAGCTGGGTTACCGAAAGGAGTCATTAATTTTGTAACCGGTTTGGGAAGCGTGGTCGGAACCGAATTAACAGTTAATCCTGATGTAGCCAAAATTTCCTTCACAGGCTCCACAGTTGTGGGAAAACTAATTGCTAAAGCAGCGGTGGATACGATGAAACGTGTAACCCTTGAACTCGGCGGAAAATCTCCAAACATCATTTTAGACGATGCGAATCTAGAACAAGCTATTCCGACAGCGGTGTTCGGCGCCTATATGAATAGCGGACAGGCCTGTATTGCGCCAACAAGACTTTTGGTTCCTGAAAGTCAATTGGAAAAGGTAAATGAAATTGCCAGAGTAACGGCAGAACAGGTCGTAGTTGGATTGCCTCAAAACGAAAATACTAATGTTGGCCCAATGGTAAGTGTAAAACAATTTGAAAGGGTTCAAAACTATATCAAAATTGGATTGGAAGAAGGCGCTTCTTTATTGGTGGGTGGAATAGGAAAACCTGATGGATTGGAAGATGGAAACTTTGTAAAAGCTACTATATTTACCAATGTAAAAAATGATATGACGATTGCGCAGGAAGAAATTTTTGGTCCGGTTTTATCCATTATTCCTTACAAAACCGATGAGGAAGCAATCTCAATTGCTAACGATACACCTTATGGATTAGCGGCTTATATCAGTTCATCTAATATCGAAAGAGCACAAAAGATGGCTTCACAGATCGATGCCGGAAGGGTTTGTATCAACGGCTTCAGCCACGACCCGATGGTTCCGTTTGGAGGATTTAAACAGTCTGGCATTGGGCGTGAATATGGCGTGTATGGTTTGGAGGCTTATTTGGAACCGAAAGCTGTTCTACAATAATTTTGTATTTTTGATAAAGCGTTATTTGATAATGACGCTTTATCTTTTAGCATTAAATTGAAATGGAAAAATCAGACATTGTCTATTCGTGCTATCACGAGACGAGCAGGAACGGCGAAAATTTCGTACCGCAACACGTCTTGACTTTGCAGATTTCAGGAAGTTTTGACCTGTCTTACGGGCAGAAGAAATACGTTGCTAATGAGGGCGATTTTTATTTACTGCGAAAAAATCAGTTGGTAAAATTTACCAAACGACCTGCTACAAACAAGACTTTTGAAAGTCTCAATATTTTTCTGAGTGACGAAATTTTGAGAACGATGGCGAAGGATTATCATTTAGTATCCGTTCAATCCGAAGTCTCTTTACCAATGATCGCCATTGAAGTGAACGATGTACTTCAAAATTATATCACATCATTAAAAACCATTCTTGAAAATCCGAAACTGCTTACCAAAGATTTTATCGACCTCAAAATAAAGGAACTCTTATTTATTTTAATAGAAGCGCAGCCTGAACTCAAAAATATTTTTTTCGATTTTTCAGAGCCTTTTAAAATTGATTTGGAATCGTTTATGATTAAAAATTATATGTACAATGTCAATTTGGACCGTTTTGCTTACCTCACAGGAAGAAGTTTAGCGACTTTCAAGCGTGATTTTGAGAAGGTCTTTCACACATCGCCTCACAAATGGATTTTACAGAAACGTTTAGATGAAGCTCATTATCTGATCAACGAACAAAAAAAATCGCCTTCAGAAATTTATGTTGATTTGGGTTTTGAGGATTTATCTCATTTTTCTTATGCCTTTAAAAAGCATTTTGGATACAGTCCAAATAATATTACTTTAAGCAATAGATAGTCACCATTTAGAAATTCACAAAAAAATAAATCCTGCCTATAAATACCAGGCAGGATTTTCTTTAATATTTTTGGCATTATTTTGAAAATAATGCCACTTTCAAAGCTATTGCGGCATCTAAAACTGATTTTTGGACTGCCGGGATATGGGCCAACGGATTCAGCATTCCATAATCGTGGATGAAACCTTTGTATTCTGTAATTGTTGTTGGAACGCCTGCATCATCCAGTTTTCTTCCGTACGCCACACCTTCGTCGTG
Organism: Olivibacter ginsenosidimutans; assembly: GCF_039542865.1. NCBI lineage: Bacteria > Pseudomonadati > Bacteroidota > Sphingobacteriia > Sphingobacteriales > Sphingobacteriaceae > Olivibacter > Olivibacter ginsenosidimutans. The sequence continues at coordinate 492,404 of NZ_BAABIQ010000043.1, forward strand.
CAAAATATCATTCTCGGCAACCTGAACCAATGCTGGTGGTAAACCTTTTAATTCTTCCAAAGAAGCTTTTAATGGAGAAGCATATTTGTTATTACGTTCTTTTAAATCAGGTAGATAATTATCCCACATCCATTTCATCAATGGGGTTGTTAAGAATCTTTCCTGAGCATAGTTTGCGTAAGAAGCCCTGCTGAAATCTGAGTCTGTAACTGGCCAAAGAAGCACTTGTTGTTTTAGATTGGGACCATTCTTATCTTTTGCCATCAGTGCCACAACAGCTGCCATATTTCCGCCTACACTGTTTCCTGTAACGTATCCGCTCTATGAACTACATATTTGATTTGTCAATAATTTGTTTATAGTTCTGCGGATAAAGATTTTTTAGATTCTTGTGGTTTATAGAGGATATGTTGAGC